>CAZEPM010000241.1:0-1534 GCA_964514145.1 uncultured Bacteroides sp. | reverse complement strand
ACATACGTACATTCTGCTGGAATCACAATCTCCGTCTGTTGTAAACCCAGTTCTGAGTAGCCAATAATGTCAGTCTCATCAGTGGGGGACCACTCAAAATAATCCCTGTTTGCCGCCGAATCCCCGGTAGAAGCATTTTCATCTTGTCCGCTGACGCTGCCAGTGGAAGACGTACCATTTCCACAGGCAGCCACTGTAAAGCCAAGGATGATAGTTGAAACTAGAATTAAAATTTTCTTCATCGTTAGTCCTCCTCAATCCCAAGTTCTAATTCTAAGAATTTCCAAACCTCCAATACTTCATTGGTTTGATCATCTGATTCGTATGACTCGCTTGCTTCATCGGAGCTGTCTGTTCTTACCGGACAAATGCCATTTGAATTCATATATCCCGTATCGGTAAACTGATAATCAATAACTACTTGGTTGTCTGTATTGATGAATCCCCAAAGTTCTCCTTCCCGAACGGCTGCCAAACCATTGGAAAAGCTTTTCGCTTCGTCATACGCAGGCTCAATCACAACTTCACCGGAACTATCCGCATATCCCCATTTGCCGTTTTGACAAATAGCAATTAAGCCATCAGATGTGTATATATCAGCATCAGAACACTCTATCTGAGCTGTTAAAGTCCAATCTTCATCGAATAATCCATAAGAGCCATCTGATATTTTAACAAGAATGAATCCATCCACTAAATATCTGCCAGCATAATCAAGTACGATTTCTTCATAGGTTTCCGAAGACACTTCGCCATCCGTGTCTACCAGCATCCATTTGCCGCCGGATTTTACCGCGGCGAACCCGTTTTGAAACATGCTTGCCATTTCATACTCGCCAAACTGTTTTTGGGCAAAGTCATTATAATAGCTATATTTTCCGTCAATACAAGCAGGAATCAGGCCCTCTGCGTATATACCCGCATCAGTGACAATACCGTCAAAAATGCCTAAAACCATGCCTTCAGTGGTTACTATACGACTATCCTCGCCGGTAACCACAACAATGCCATCCGCATTACACAGTCCTACAAAATCGTACTCCGTTGAGAAAATGTACCCATCGTCGAGATTGTAGAGATTCCATGCTTGTGTTCTTGCCGTCGAGTAAATGTCGCCAACAGACTGCCGTATTCCGGAAAACTCGCTACGCTTCAATGTAAAGGCGTACTTTGCTGCCAGAAGTTTTGCTTGAACGTCCTCGTCGTCATATCCGTTAGCAATAGCTCTTTTTAGGCAGGTGTAAATGCCCTCATGATCACTTTCGATGGTGTAGAGAGTAACAAGATAATCGACAAGCTGTTCGTTTGCCGGATACGCGTTTGTAGCTTCCTCCAAAAAAGCTATAAAGTCGTCTATCGTATCTTCCGGAGCTTCCTCATATCTGAGCTGATATGCCTCCATTGTTTTAAGCAGCAATTCTTCGGTAGTCTTTTCAGCTATGGCCAATTCGTAATTTTGAATCGCACGCTGGTAAAGCCCCATTGATACCCATTCATCAGCTTGTTCTATGTACTCGTTGTATAAGCTGTTTTG
>CAZEPM010000240.1:0-1537 GCA_964514145.1 uncultured Bacteroides sp. | reverse complement strand
CGAATTGGCAAAGAGAGTCCACGAGAACGCCGTGAAGCACGGGTTCTGGGATGAGGAATACAACATTGAACACTACCTGATGCTGGTGATTACCGAGATAGGGGAGATGGTGCAGGCGGACAGAAAGGGAGCGCGGGCACGGACGCACATGGATGATGAGACCAAATTACGTTTGGAAAATAGCAAAGGGCTTCACTTTCAAAAGTTCTTCCGAATCCGCGTGAAAGATACCCTCGAAGATGAATATGCTGACGTGGCTATCCGTCTGCTTGACCTCGCAGGGAAAGAAGAATGGGATATGGACGATGCCTTGTCCATTTCCAGAGATTATGACGCGAGGAACAAAGAACAAATGTACATCCCGGACCTGTCTTTTACAGAACATGCTTTTGTTATCTGCAACTTATTGACTACGACAGGTTTGTCCACAATTACCATTGTGACAATAGCATTACAGTATATTGAAGAGTGGGCAAAGCACCTAAACATCGACCTTGAATGGCATATCGAACAGAAGATGCGCTACAACGAAACGCGCCCTGTAAGGCACGGGAAGAGGTATTAAAAACACGGAACATGAAGAAGTACTTGGTAATAGCGATTAACCGCGTGACAAACGAGAAGCAGGCCTTTTTCACAGATTGGCATTCCCCTGAATTTCACGGAGCCGAGTTCGACATTATAGTGATTGACCTCAGACATGACCGTGTAAGTTTTGATGGCGAGAGTTGGGAAGATATTGAAGAGGATTATTTGTAAACCGACCTTTTTCAGCAGGTCACGAAAATGGTAACAACAAAGGTAAATATTTAAAAATCAAATTAATATGAAAATCGAGACAAAATTTAACGTGGGTGACACGGTGTATACATTAGAAGGATTTTCTATAAAGGAAATGCCAATTTATAGCCTCGTGATTCGCGTTTACAGCCCAGGAAAGGTCGAAATTAAGTATACGCTTGAGAGCGGAAAGAACCATGACGACAAAACTATTATTACGGAAAGATTTGAAAATCAAGTTTTTGCGACCAAGGAAGAACTTTTAAAATCATTATAATAAAAAAAGGTTTTTACGAGGAATCTTAAACCAAATTCGAAGAAAAATAATGGACACTAAAAGAACAGTAGACGAGATAATAGAAATTATCATTTACAACGAAGGAGGAGTAAGGACGAAACTCTGCGTTCCTAATGTATCATGGGGAATGGGGATTCGATATGAAGCCGATTTGCTTATGGTAACTAAGGCTGGATATTGCACGGAGTATGAGATTAAACGCTCCTATTCTGACTTCCTTGCTGACATGAAAAAGAAAGACTGCGCACACAAAGCCCCGTTTATATACAAATTCTACTACGTAATTCCGGAAAGCATAAAGGATAAAGTTCAGAAGTATTTTAAAGATAGAGGCATGGATCTTCCGGGGATAATCTATTACAATGACAATGACTGCCTTTTAAGTTATGCGGGCTGGCCTTATATAAAAGGAGGAAGAAAGATGTTCTTAGAAGAACAACTGCATCTCGCAAGACTTGG
>CAZEPM010000239.1:0-1550 GCA_964514145.1 uncultured Bacteroides sp. | reverse complement strand
TTTCGGGCGAACAGAGAATGCGACAAAAAAAGAGCAGCTTATTTGTGATTAATGTGTACCTTTGTGAGGCTAATTTATAAGTAGACAATCAGATGATGAATTGGAGACAACTTCTTTCGAACAAGCGTTTCGGACTGGAAGAATTGCATGTTGTGCGCGAGAATGACCGCACGGAGTTTCAGCGCGACTACGATCGTCTGGTCTTTTCGCCGGCCTTTCGCCGCTTGCAGAATAAGACGCAAGTATTTCCGCTTCCGGGCAGCATTTTTGTGCACAATCGGTTGACCCATAGTTTGGAAGTCTCTTGTGTGGGACGTTCGTTAGGCAATAACGTAGCCAGAGGTCTGTTGGCCATTCATCCGGAGCTGTCCGATTCCTATTTGTCTGAGATTGGCTCTATTGTGTCGGCGGCTTGTTTGGCTCACGATATGGGGAATCCGCCTTTCGGACATTCGGGTGAACGCGCTATCGATACGTACTTCTCCGAAGGGCAGGGCCTGTCGTTAAAAGACAATGTCCGGCCGGAAGAGTGGCAGGATTTGATTCATTTCGAAGGCAATGCCAATGTGTTTCGGCTGTTGACCCATCAGTTTTTAGGCCGTCGCAAGGGCGGTTTTGTGTTGACGTATGCCACACTGGCATCGGTGGTCAAGTATCCGTATGTCTCGTCGTTGGTTGGCGATAAATCCAAATTTGGCTTTTTTACCAGTGAAGAACAAGACTATCGTCTGATTGCCGACGAGCTGGGTATCCGTCGTTTGTCCTTGGAAGGAGAGCCTTCACGCTACGCACGCCATCCGTTGGTCTATCTGGTTGAGGCAGCCGATGACATTTGTTATCAGGTGATGGACTTGGAAGATGCACACAAACTGAAGATTCTGACAACGGAAGAGACCCGTCAAATCTTATTGAACTTCTTTGATGAAAAACGTCGTACTCATATCTGCGATATTTGTCGGCTGGTTAAAGACACGAACGAACAGATTGCCTATTTGCGGTCATCCGTCATAGGTGTTCTGGTGAAAGAGTGTACGCAGGCTTTTATCGCGCATGAAGCCGAAATCTTGGCAGGAACGTTTCAGGGTTGTCTGATAGAACATATCAGTCCGTTGGTAAAGATGGCCTACGAACATTGTGCGGATGTTTCGATGAAGCGCATTTACTGTTCCAAACATGTGTTGGATATTGAGTTGGCCGGTTTCCGCATCATTTATACCTTGCTCGAGGCTTTGATAGAAGCCGTAATGTCTCCGGAGAAGGCATATTCCAAGCTGATGATTAAACGTGTTTCCGAGCAATACGACATTCATGCTGAGACGCTTTACGGACGAATCTTGGCCGTACTCGATTTCCTTTCCGGTATGACGGACGTTTATGCACTCGATCTTTACCGGAAAATCAACGGTACAAGTTTGCCGGCTGTGTAATGATTGGTTGGTTGGGAAAAACAAACGCTCCTTGTTTATGGGGAGCGTTTGCTTTTATAGGGAATAAGTCCACCGGCTTGGCGTAAATAATGTGCCGGCCCTGTCCGCCGTACATGTTTTGGC
>CAZEPM010000238.1:0-1557 GCA_964514145.1 uncultured Bacteroides sp. | reverse complement strand
TCAGGCATATTGTTTATAACAAAGAAGTCTTACGTTACTCCTCCGGACGGCTATAGTTAGGCGCTTCGCTCGTAATGGCTACATCGTGCGGATGACTTTCGAGCACCCCGGCGTTCGTGATGCGGGTAAACTTGGCGTTGTGGAGGGCTTGGATATCTTTTGCTCCGCAATAGCCCATACCGGCGCGCAGACCTCCCACAAGTTGGTAGACAACCTCATAGAGTGTTCCCTTATAGGGCACTCGGGCAGAGATACCTTCGGGAACGAGTTTCTTGACATCGCGAGTCTCACTTTGGAAGTAGCGGTCTTTCGAACCGTTCTCCATCGCTTCAAGTGAGCCCATTCCGCGATAGGATTTGAATTTCCGCCCATTGAAGATAATGGTATCACCGGGGGATTCTTCCGTACCGGCAACGAGTGAACCTATCATGACACAGTATCCGCCTGCTGCCAAGGCTTTCACTACATCGCCAGAATAACGCAGTCCGCCATCGGCTATCACGGGAACTCCGGTGCCTTCCAAGGCTTTAGATACATCGTAAACGGCTGAAAGTTGGGGTACGCCGACACCGGCAACTATGCGGGTGGTGCAGATGGAACCCGGACCGATACCGACTTTCACACTGTCTGCTCCGGCTTCGACAAGCATTTTGGCTGCATCACCTGTGGCAACATTGCCCACAACGATGTCCACGTCGGGGAACATCTTCTTGGCTTCTTTCAACTTCTCGATAACGTATTTCGAGTGTCCGTGTGCGGTATCGATAACGATGGCATCGGCTCCGGCTTCGACGAGTGCTTTTATACGATCGAGTGTATCGCCGGTTACTCCGACTCCGGCTGCCACGCGCAAACGTCCTTTTGAGTCTTTGCATGCCATCGGTTTGTCCTTTGCTTTGGTGATATCTTTGTAGGTTATAAGCCCGATGAGTTTGCCGTCTTTATCAACCACAGGAAGTTTTTCTATTTTGTTCATCTGCAGAATCTGAGTAGCGGCCTCCATGTCTGTCTGTTGATTTGTGGTGACCAGGTTTTCTTTGGTCATAACTTCTTCGATGTTCTTATTGAGATCTCTCTCGAAGCGCAAGTCGCGGTTGGTGACAATGCCCACGAGATGGCGGTCGTCGTCAACCACAGGTATGCCTCCAATGTGATATTCAGACATCAAAGCGAGTGCATCAGACACGGTAGAACCTCGCTTAATCGTGATAGGATCATATATCATGCCGTTTTCAGCTCGTTTCACGATAGCGACCTGACGTGCTTGTTCTTCAATGGGCATGTTTTTGTGTATCACGCCAATACCTCCCTCGCGAGCAATAGCGATGGCCATTTTAGCCTCGGTGACAGTGTCCATTGCAGCAGTCACAAAGGGGATATTTAAGGAAATATTACGTGAAAACTTCGTTGAAAGTTCGACAGTGCGGGGAAGCACCTCTGAGTAGGAGGGAATCAACAGAACATCATCGTACGTCAATCCATCCATCACTACTTTATCTGCAATAAATGACATAGGGCTATTAGACTTTTTGATATTGCCTGCAAATATACAATTTT
>CAZEPM010000237.1:0-1591 GCA_964514145.1 uncultured Bacteroides sp. | reverse complement strand
GTTCCGATTGTTACCCGTTTTGAAAAAATAATTTTCACTTTATACAGCTCAATGCAATCGTATTGAAACATTTAGCTAACTTTGCACCAGTGAAACCTACTTAAAAGTTGGACAAGATTTTAAACATTGAAATAGACAAACTGCCTCAACTGGTAGTCAATGGGTTCCTATCGTTTTGATGACGCCGTCGAAATCGTGGAAGTATATAACAACATAGAAACACAATCATTATGAAAAACATGAAAAACATGATGTTGGCTGTCTGCGGCCTGATTTTACTCGCTTTTTTCGATGCCTCCCTTTCCGCCCAGAACACGAATGCGGTATCCATCGGCTCGATTGATGAACTCAAGGCTTATTTCAAATATTCACCGGATCGTGACATAATTGTATGCGGGCATCGCGGCGGAATGTTGCCGGGCTATCCTGAGAACTGTATCGAATCCTGCGCAAAAACCCTGTCCATGATGCCGACCTTCTTCGAAATCGACTTCAGTTTTACCAAAGACAGCGTGATGGTACTCATGCACGACCTTACAATCGACCGAACTACAACAGGGACAGGCAGAGTGGCGGATTATACGTATGAAGAACTCCGGCAATTCAATCTTCTGGACAGAGAGGGCCGGGAAACTCCTTACAAGATACAAACGCTGAAGGAACTCCTCGAATGGGGCAAGGACAAGGTCGTCTTCAACTTCGACAACAAGTACATCAACACGGAAGGTGTCAGCGAGGAAGAGAAGAAAAACAGCCTCGACTATTACATCAAGCAGCTGAAACCGGGCGGCGACTGGTCGATGTATCACAACATCATGCTAAGCGTGAGGTCGCTGGACGAAGCGATGTATTATTGGAACAGCGGGCTCAGGAATGTCATGTTTTGTGTGGAAATAAGTTCTGCCGCACATTTCGAGGCCTACGATGCCTGCCCCATACCTTGGGATTACATAATGGCGTACATAAGACGTTCGGTCAATCCGGAATTGCAGGATGTCTACAACAGACTGCATGAAAAAGGGGTCATGACTATGATTTCCATCACGGGTGTGGCCGACAGAATCACGGATGCGCAAGACCGCAGGATTGCCTATTTCAGGGATTTGCTCTCCGAGCCGGACATTATCGAATCCGACTATCCTACGGAGTTCATCGGACTGCCGTGGAGCCGGGATGAAATCCACAGACTTCAGGACGAGGCAATAACGGGGAACAGGATGTGGAAAGTATCTGACGAAAAGTAGAAGAAGAGCATCACTGGCAAAGACAACAAGATGTGCCGAAATGACGGCACAAAGAGCAAGTGACACGGGCGTTTCAATGTTTTGTCCCCGCAAAATAGATAGCAATTTTATCTATAGCGGGGACAAAACTTAAAACGGATCTTAATCTACCTTTGTGTAGGTGTGGCCCTTGAGCGCATCATCGGAGTAAATGTGCAAACTCCTGCCCTTGCCGTTTACACAACTGATCCTATGAATGTGATTGTCGTAACGGCCCTCGGGTCCTATGGCATACAGGCATTTGGGCTCGTTGATGTACAAGGTATCGACGAGCTTGGCCGTATGGTCGTCCACCTTCTCGAAAAGTT
>CAZEPM010000236.1:0-1620 GCA_964514145.1 uncultured Bacteroides sp. | reverse complement strand
TTACCCGGACGGCTCCATCCCGATGCCGAAAGCGTTGTCCAAGAGACGAACTTTTCCGCCCTATATGCCGCAATCCGCCCATTCTTCATTATCTTTGCCGCAAACATCAAATTCCAACCAAGCATGGAACAGAAACTTTATATCTACAACACCCTATCGAAAAAGAAAGAAAAATTTGTGCCACTACACGCACCCCACGTGGGTATGTATGTCTGTGGCCCTACGGTTTATGGTGACGCTCATCTCGGACATGCCCGACCGTCTATCACATTCGACATCGTGTTTCGCTATCTGAAACATCTGGGCTATCAAGTGAGATATGTGCGCAACATTACCGACGTAGGCCATCTGGAACATGATGCCGACGAAGGCGAAGACAAGATTGCAAAGAAAGCGCGACTCGAACAGTTGGAACCTATGGAAGTAGCTCAATATTACACCAATCGCTACCACAAGGCGATGGAAGCGCTCAACGTGTTGCCCCCAAGCATCGAACCGCTTGCGTCTGGACACATCATCGAGCAAATCCAACTTGTCGAAGAAATCATGGCGAACGGCTATGCTTACGAGAGTCAGGGCTCGGTGTATTTCGATGTCAACAAATACAACCGCGACCATCACTACGGCAAACTCTCGGGACGCAATTTGGATGAAGTAATCAACACGACCCGTGAACTCGACGGTCAGCACGAAAAACACAACCCCGCAGATTTTGCTTTGTGGAAGTGCGCACAACCCGAACACATCATGCGCTGGCCAAGTCCGTGGAGCGACGGATTTCCCGGATGGCACTGCGAATGCACGGCGATGGGACGTAAGTATCTGGGGCGTCACTTTGATATACACGGCGGAGGTATGGACCTGACTTTTCCGCACCACGAATGCGAAATCGCACAAAGTGTAGCCGCTCAGGGTGGCGACATGGTGCGCTATTGGATGCACAACAACATGATTACCATCAATGGAAAGAAGATGGGAAAGAGTCTCGGAAACTTTATCACACTCGACGAATTCTTCCACGGCACGCATCCGATGCTCGAACAGGCCTACAGCCCGATGACCATCCGCTTCTTCATCTTGCAGGCTCACTATCGTGGCACGGTGGATTTCAGCAACGAAGCCTTGCAAGCTGCCGAAAAAGGAATGCAGCGGCTCATGGAGGGATACGCCAATCTGGAACGGATTCAAGCGGCAGCTACCTCGACAATCAGTACGCAGGGACTTCGCGAGAAGTGCTACGAAGCGATGAACGACGACTTCAATACCCCGATTGTCATAGCCCATCTGTTCGAAACCAGCAAAGTCATCAACACCGTTGCAGACAAGAAAGCCACCCTCAATGCCGCCGACCTAGAGGAACTGAAGAGCGTCTTCCGTCTCTTTTTGTTCGACATTTTGGGCATGAAAGAAGAGCGCGGTTCGGACGATGCGCGCGAAGAAATCTTCGGCAAGGTGGTCGATATGTTGCTGGAACAGCGCATGGCAGCCAAAGCCAACAAAGACTGGGCAACCAGCGACAAAATACGCAACGAACTGACCGAACTCGGGTTCGAGGTCAAAGACACCAAAGACGGTTTTACGTGGAAGCTCAATAAATAAGGAAAACTTGCCGAATTGTCG
>CAZEPM010000235.1:0-1629 GCA_964514145.1 uncultured Bacteroides sp. | reverse complement strand
TGGTTGAAAAGTATAGAGATAGAGATGGTGAAATCGTGCAATAAAGGAAACGAACTTTACCATCTCTATACTTTCGAAAGTACGTTTAGAAGTTTGCAGGGAACGCAAGTAATTGATACATCAAAGCCTTTGCCATTCTGTAATGACCTTCGGCGTTGGGGTGCAGACGGTCGCTTTCCGCATTGTGGAAGTACCTTGCATGTTGGTCGTTCATGGGGTAAAGACCGCTAATACTGTTCAGGTCGATAACAGGTACAGCCCATACGTTGGCTGTTTCTTTGACAACTTCCACATAATCGTCAATATATAATCCGATTTTGTTGGGATATGCCTCTTCCGGCTGAATGTTGTCGTTGCCAAATTTGGCTTGGGCACGGTGAATCGGAGTGAGTACGATCATCTGTTTCGTAGGGAAATGGGTTTTCAGATAATCCATTGCACGGTTGATTCGTCCGCGAACGGTCTCGTCAGTCATTTCAAGTGTCCGTTTCTTGCGCATTTCGGTATTTCCGCCTTTAACGAGAACTTCGGTGTCGGCGTAGGTATACCATTCTCCCAAAGGAACTCCTGCGTTGAAGTCGTTTGTGCCGACAAAGATAATGATTGCATCGACATCATCACCGTGTTCCGCTTTCAGGGCAGCCGCTTGTTCGTCGATATTGTCCCACTGACGGCCGCTAATGGCATACACATAAGGCTCGATGCCTAACATCTCGGTCAGAAACTCCCAGTAGTTTTTGGTTGTTCCGATATGCCTCTTGTCTGTAATCGAATCTCCCAAGAAGGCTACTTTCTTTCCTTTCCATTGACTGTCGACGGTCTCTGTTTCGGTCTGACTGTCTTCTTGCGGATAGGCGATGATTGCGTGCGAGAACGCGTCGGCTGTAAAAAGGAGGCTTAACAAAAGCGATGTGCAGGATTTAAAGTGTTTCATGATAGGTAAAGTTTATTAGCTTTAAGTTCGTGCAAATATAACGTTTTTCGGTATGGCAGCTGTAAAATTGATAACTTAATCTGTAATTTGTATACAGGCTGTGCCTGTGTTCTTCTTAAATTTGTGTTGCCAAACAGACAGACGGAATTTATCACACAATAAAATGAAGCGTAATATGAATAAACTGTTTTTGATTCCTGTAATGGCTTTGATGTCATTACATGGAAGTATATTGAACTTAAATGCACAGGATATGAAAGAAGCAAATGTTCCTCAGAATTTGAGCGCATTCCCCATCGGGGAGCCTAATTCTCAGTATGCCCGGTTTTTTATCGGACAATCGTATTTAGCCCCGCTCACCCGACTGAGCGAATTAAACTGCCCGGTAAGCAACGTGACTTTCGAACCGGCTTGCCGTAACAACTGGCATCGTCATACGGGCGGGCAGCTGTTGATTGCAGTGGGTGGAAAAGGTTTCTATCAGGCACGAGGGGAGAAAGCACGTCTGCTGTTACCGGGTGATGTCGTTGAGATTCCGGCCGACGTAGAACATTGGCACGGTGCGGCTCCCGACAGCTGGTTCTCTCATCTGGCCGTTACGTGTAATCCCCAGACAAACGAAAACACGTGGCTCGAACCCGTAAACGATGCGGAATACGAAGAGGCTACCCGCGAATACTGCCAGTCTGCCGGAA
>CAZEPM010000234.1:0-1633 GCA_964514145.1 uncultured Bacteroides sp. | reverse complement strand
TAAAAAATTACTTCGTTAAACCTAGAAAAGTTTAACGAAGTAAAGCAAACACTACATATAAAAACAATCTATTTACCTAACGAACCATATTTATTTACGGTATAGACTTTACAATCTTCTGCTGTTACTTGGTTGGCGTCAGTCAATGAGAACGATGGCGTCTTTGTAAATCCAACAACCTCATCCTTGACAATAACGACATATCCGATAGCTTCCGGAACAGCCTCCCACACTAAGGTAGTACCATCCGACAGTGCCAAGTGTTGAGGTGCGGGCAGACTTTGCATCATTGAGCGCGGATCCCATCCATCGTTCGCACATATAATCGCATCATACGTCATTGCGTCGGCTTCTTCCTTCGTAATGGTTGCGCGACAACTTCCTTGAGGCGGCACTTCTCCCCGACCCACATATTCAGTTTTTCTATGACTTAGGTCTATGACATTTCCTTCGGCATCGCGACTATCGTATTCAGCAAAAAGTGCCGGAACAGCTCCCATATTTGTCCATCCCTCTTGGGCTACCGGAATTTTCATCACGGTATGAATATAAACAGCTTTGGGAGAGTTGTGCCACGGCCTGCCTAACTTGGTCAGACTGTCTTCTTTTGATTTTTCATTACCATCGACTATGCAATTACGGAACACATATCCGTATTTCGCTTTGTCCTGACATGGAGCTACAATAACCGAAGCTCTACGCACATTGTACAAAGTACATTCTTCCAGCAACACATCACCACCTCCATAAAAGTAGTCTACAGCACCTTCAATCCAACAATCTTTCACATAATGCCGATAGGAATCATTCGTCGTTGTTTTCCATGTATCTTGGAACGAACGAAACGCACAATTGTAGAATGAGGCTCGATCGCCTATCGAATTCATGGCCAATGCCTGCGGTCCTTTCTGGAAATCTACACCATAATCGTTGGCATAAGTAATATTTTCCGTATAGAAATCTGCTGCAAAGACCGTTACTACACATCCCAGACGCTTATAGACGTCCGAAACCGGATTGTGAACGGAATACTGCCAATAGGCTGTTTCGTCGTCAGTTTGTCCTTCTTCCGGCTTTTTACCTACATTTAGAGAATAGTGAATAATGGTTTTTTCACGATCTTGACCTATCAGATGAAGGTAGGGTTTATCTTCCGGAATAACTACACATTCATGATAAGAACCGTTCTTCACAAAAATCAGCCAAGGCTCCGTTCTGTCTGAAGGAGCTGCATTAATGGCTTCTTGCACAGAAATATAATCACCACTTCCATCTTGTGCCACTATGACATCGAACACACTCATTTTTTCATCAGCATGCAAACTATCCGGAAGCAGCAAACTGATTATCATAGCAAAAACGCTCATCAAAATGTATTTTACTCTTGTCATCTTATTTGTAGTTTTTATTATTAGGTTTTAATTTCTTATGTATACAAATATCGCTATTCTCTTTTATAAATTAGGTATAAGAATTACACAAAGAAGTAGAAAATTTAAATAATCTACCATTCTGAGAAAATAGTCTACTACAACTATTTAACTATTAAGAAACACATAAAACCGATGTCCCCTTATTGGAACGTATCACCTATCTTGGCATTTATTCAAACAATCCGGATGATTTTTTTATA
>CAZEPM010000233.1:0-1648 GCA_964514145.1 uncultured Bacteroides sp. | reverse complement strand
CTGACAATCACGACGAACTATACGATCGGTTTTCTGTTGCTGGGCGATGAGCCGGATAGTGATTTGCTTCGGATGGATATGATCATGATGCCGTCTGGCAGAGACACCATTGTCGGCGAAAGAGTCTTTCAGAACGAGAGTGATCTGCGCAATGCACAAAGCATGATTTTTACGGGCGCGACGAATTACGGAGGCTCTATGGATGCATATAAGGCCTTGTATCTGATGACAGACGAGAAGGACATCAAGATTACCAGCGGATCGTTTTTTGAAGAACTTGGTGATTTCAACGATTTGGATATCATCGAAACCGAGTATGAACATGCAACACCTATTCGGGTGAAAGATGTGTTCCCGCGTAAAATGACCGGAAGTATGGCACAATATCGTTGTCGGAGCGCACGCGGTTACATTACGGAAGACATGATTGTGATGGGAAGCATTATCCAGACCGAATATTTTACGACACCGATCAACAAATATTCCGAGAGCTCGATGAGTTTGTTCCGACCCTATCCGTTGGCATTCGTGCAAGGAGCCTGCACTTACAGTAAAGCCTATCCGATATTCTATGATTTGGATGCAGAATGTTTCGTGACTATAGTTCGAAAATCGACAGCAAGCCAATGGACATCACCTTCTTTCCAGAACGTAGGTTATTGCGCCCAGATGACCGACTACGTAGGCGAACCGTTCCCGTGGAATCAGGCTTCCGTTGGTCGGACGATAGTGTATGGCGAAAACGGCTACAAAGGTGGTGGTGATTCGTATGCACTCATGATCGATCAGGAAGGGAACTACTACATTTACGTGTTCAGAACCTCAACCGCATCTACGTGGCTTGCGCTTACACATACCAAATTGGGATGCTACGAAGTCGACCCGTTGATGGCACAGGGATTCGACCAGGCTTCTCACTATGCATTCCTGTCGGATAAATACGTCATTTTATATTCGGTGGGTAGCATGCTCTATGCTTACGACTATACCCGCAGTCAGATTACGTCGATGGATATGGGTGCAGAAATCACCTGTCTGGAAGTCGAATATTGTTCTAACGGTTCGCTGACAGATATTATTCTGGCTACGTTCGATGAAACGTCGAAAAGCGGCGTGGTACGAAAACTGACCATTGGTGGTGGAAACAACTCGGTGACCATTGAAGAAAAACCGGATGAAATTTGGCCTGTCACCATGCGCGTAAAAGACATTGAGTGGAAATACTCCATTGACAATACGATAGAAGAAGACATGTTGGGAGGTAATGACGAGGAAGAAGAATAAATATGGATTAGTGAGTGGATAAGTATCCACCCTTTTGTTCTCCTCTAGAGGGCAACGCATGGATTGATGAGCGAGGTTGACCGCAGAACGAAACAGTCGACCTCGCTTCTTTTATTTCCGCTGCAATCCGGCTTGGTCAGTCTGTTGGGAGGCCGTGCTTGACATGGTGGGCAAGGTTGTTGAAGCCGGTGTGAAAGCCTGGATTATTTTTCATGCCTTTGTGGTTCCGTTCAACGAACAAAATTGACCTGACAACAAGAATTATGTCAGAATAAGTTGCTAGTTTTGCAGGAAACTACAAAACTTACGGAAGTCATGGATGGAAACAAAACGGACGGCGTCAAAACGCTGCGCTACTCGGACA
>CAZEPM010000232.1:0-1735 GCA_964514145.1 uncultured Bacteroides sp. | reverse complement strand
TATTGTCAGAACAATGGCAGATTTCATAATTGTGTGTCTCTAATCTGTGTTTTTTGTCGTACAATTTAGCGCAACCTATCTTGTAAGCACAACAATCAGGTGATAAAAAACAAAATCAGCAAGCTATATCTTTTCAACTTGCTGATTTCCACAATCTGTCGGGGTAGCGGGATTCGAACCCACGACCCCCTGCTCCCAAAGCACCCCCGACATAGGTATAACCCGATGTATTTCAGCATTATAGCTTTTATCAGTTTTTGCATTTGCAGGTATTTTGCAGGTCTAAATAAAAGTAGTGTCACTATAGAACACTTTTTTGCTTCCTATAGCAGGTCTATATATTCATTTATTGCGTCAATTGTTTCTTCATCCGTCTGCTTCTTTTGGACTGCAAAACCGGAAGGGATATATGTTATTCCGAAGGTTTTGACCATCCAGCGGACATAATAGGCGGTAGCTTTGTCGACAGCCTTCTTGTTCTCCGGTAGCAATGCCTTTACGCGCCCCTGTACTTACCGTCTTCCATCTTGATGTAGCCAACACAAGGAACAGGACGGGTATCGCACCACTCTCTAAACTGTTTTGCCTCTATCCTAGGGATAAATCCTAAATGCTTGCCTTTCTTGTTGTATATGGCCACAGCGTTTATGTCATGTTTGTTGTCAAACTGCGGGATGGCAAACCCGATGAACCCGCCGATGTCCATGAATGAACACCTGTAATTCGCGCCGGCTATATAAGTATCAAAATCATCCGGCATGTCAGCATCTGTCCCTAAGTATTCTATGCTTATAAGCAATATCTCGGCTCTTTTCCCTTTGTCAAAACGCAAGGTGATAAAACGTGCAATATGATAGAAAACGTATACGATTATTGCAAGAAGTGATATGATACTTAGATTCTCATTGTCTGTGTATACAGCTATCACAAATAGAATAATTAATAATACAAATATCAATTTTCTCATTCCTATGCATTTATAAAGTTAATACTACATCTCCGTTATACTCAGCGAGCCTACCACCAGGCTGAGCGAATAGATGTCCTCCTTGGGCACGAGGAACGGCGGGTAGTCCGCGTTGATGGACACGCACCTGATGCTGTCGCCATCGTCGTAGATACGTTTAACGATTATTCCCTGCGACGTGTCCAGCACGTGTACCTTGCCCCACTGTATGAACCGTGTATGGTCAATGCGCCTGCATGCTATTTCATCCCCCGATTCATACTTCGGTGTCATGCTGTCGCCCTTTATGACGATTGTAAAGTCGTAAGAAGGCAGCTGTGATATGACGGGCAGTTGCTCGCAGTCGGCCAGCATCACACCGGCAGCATCACCAGACAAAGAACCGGCCGCGGCATTAAGGGGGACACGAGGACGGGTGGAGACAGACAAGGCACTGCCCGAACGGAGCATGGAGCCGTTGCCTGTAAGAAGCCAGTCAATCGAGACATCCGAAAAATATCCAATTATGGATAACAATGTTGAGGAACTCAATGCATTTTCTCCTTTTATCTGACGACTGAAAGTATTCTGTTTAATTCCGCATGCTTTAGATACTTGCAACATCGAAACTCCCTTAAATTTTCGCAACTATATACTTTATTGTACCAACGGTTTTGTATAATGACAGGTTTGTTCAGTTAGCTGCAATACCGTTAGTGATTTCATTTTTCCAAAACAGGAAAATTTTCCCTTTCTTGTCCCACTCAAACCTCACGAGAAATTCATTCA
>CAZEPM010000231.1:0-1753 GCA_964514145.1 uncultured Bacteroides sp. | reverse complement strand
CGTTAGGCAAAAATAGGCAAAATCATACGTTAGAGAAAATACTGATACGAAAAAATGGCAGATTACAAATCAGATTGGGCGTTGTCGTCATGGATACACCGATTGGATATGAGAATGTTTTCGTTTGTGCACTTTGCCAGTTAGAATTTTTTTCTATAATTTTCCACCGTTTATCTGTAAACTCTACTATGGACAATTCTTCTGAGATATCGTTTTCCTTTATCTACCAGTCATATTATAAACGGGCATTTTGCTTTGTCAAGTCGTATGTTCACGATGAAGTGGTGGCAGAAGATCTTGTGTCCGAGTCATTGATCACCTTGTGGCAGAAGACAAAGGTGTCATCCATTGATGAAGTGGCTCCTCTTTTGCTCACCATCTTGAAGAACAAGGCGCTCGACTGGTTGAGGCATGAGCAGGTGAAAGCTTCTGCTTTCGAATCGCTTGCCGACTGGCAAAGTCGTGAGCTCTCGCTTCGTATTTCCACTTTGGAATCTTGTTCGCCCGAAGGAATGTTCTCGGACGAAATCAGGCGCATCGTACGTCAGACCCTTTGTCAATTTTCCGAACAGACGCGCCGTGTCTTTGTGATGAGCCGTTTTGAGGACAGGTCGAACAGCGAGATTGCCGAGGCATTGGGTATCTCGGTCAAGGGTGTGGAGTATCATATCTCAAAAGTCCTGAAGGCGCTTCGCGTGTCGCTGAAGGATTATTTGTCTTTGTTGATGTTGCTTTTCCCGCATTTTCGTTTGTGGTGACTGATCGTTCAGAGCCTGCGAAGCATTTTAGTCTGTTAAGACCTTGAGGATTTGGCATGTTCTGATGCTTCCGTATGTAATTCTCTCTCTTTCTTGCCTCTATTGGGTACCTGATTTTTTTTTGTTTTTCTGTTTAGGGTATTTGCTTCTTCAATCGTTATGCTTATAAATGACTTGGAATATGGATACTCGATTATTGCAACGATATATAACCGGAGACGCTACGGAGGCTGAACGGAGACAAGTGATGGAGTGGATAGATGAAAGTCCTGAGCACTTGCGTGAGTATATGGCGCAACGCAAGTTATACGAATTTGTGCTATGGAATTCTGCTGCCAAAGAGGAAGCGGGAAGACGTATGTTGGGGAAAAAGCCAGTATGGGAGTTGCTGAAGATTGCGGCAGTGGTTGCCATCGTCTTCTTGGGAAGTCATTATTGGCAGGGAAAACAAGATTTACCTGATGTGTCCCAATCGGTTTACGTTCCGGCGGGACAGCGGGCGGAATTGATATTGGCTGACGGCACGAAAGTGTGGCTTAATTCGCGGAGTCGCCTTGTTTTCCCTGCCACGTTCAATGAAGATGTCCGCACCGTGAAGCTGGATGGCGAGGGATATTTCATGGTAAAGGCCGATGCATCCCATCCTTTTGTGGTAACTACTTCCAAGGCAGATGTGCGGGTGTTAGGTACCGAGTTCAATGTCATTGCCTATGCGTCCGACAGTATTTGGGAGACCTCGCTTTTGAAAGGGAAAGTAGAAGTGTTGACACAAGATTCTGATTTGGTGTTGGAACCGGATACCAGAGTGATTTTGCAAGGGGGTAAACTAATGAAGGTTCCCATCGAAGAGATGGATTATTTTCGATGGAGAGAAGGTTTGATATGTTTCAACAACATTTCGTTAGAAAATATGATGAAGAAACTCGAGTTATATTATGGAGTGAAAATCGTAGTGAATAACCGTGCTATTCTTCACAATCATTATACCGGCAAGT
>CAZEPM010000230.1:0-1796 GCA_964514145.1 uncultured Bacteroides sp. | reverse complement strand
TCTGATTCAAGCAGGCTTATTACTGTGGGAGAACTGTTCAAGCAGCACCTCCAAGATCTTGAAGAGGAAAAGAGGACTGGCTATAGGTTATCTGAGACCAATACTGAGTCTGCAGGCATAATATATATTTGATCTAGAACAACTCCTTCGTCTATTGCTTTGATCCTGAGTGTATGTGAGTCCTTCTCACGCGATACTGGAAAAATCCACTTGCGTACCGCTTGATTGGAAAGCACATTTTGCTTCCATTCCTCACTTCTTCCATATGTGCGATAAGAAATATGTTTTGACTGCTGTCCATCGACTTCAATCTGAATTCGTAGTTCTTTGCCATTAATCGGATGAGTAGGCAACAAACGAAGTTCAACAAGAATGGAATCAACCGGGCATGATGCAAAATCAAAAGCCAATGATTGATGTTCCGCAATACCTGCTGCCATCCCTTCATAACCCAATCCTTCGCAAACAATCGGATCGCCGGCATCAGCCTCTTGCGCATTCCATTTATAGAGATAACAGGGCTGTATGGGTAAGGAATCGATAGGTAATGTTTGAGGTATCGGTAGAAATACCGCTAAATCACGAGGTTTATAATCCATGATACCTTTCCATTTTGGCGTGTTATATCTATTTGTTAAAGATACAATGCTGTCGAACGCTGCTTGGCTTTGCATCCATCCAGCTTTTCCATGTCTTGACAACTGGGCGTAAAGACATTTTTTATTCATTTCTGCAGCTCCCTGAATCGGATATCGCACCAATTGATAGTATACCGACTGCTTATTTTCAGACATCCGTGCACTCCACATTACGACCAGATCTTCCAACTTTTGATAGGCATCCAAACGCTTACGAATCATCTCTTCACTCCAAGGCAAATCACTCACCTGCTTAAAATGGGAATCTTTTTCCTCCGTCCGCGTATTGCCCATAAACTCTGGTTTACGAATATAAGCCAGACGATAATGTTCTTGCATCACGGGAAGCAAACTATCCGCAGCCAACTCTCCAAATTCACGAGCCAGAAAAGCATGCAAATGATGTGTCACACCGCTTGCCTTGACATGATAGATATTCCATGCCATGTCCATGAACAACTCTATCTGATACTCCGCAGGTTTAATATCACCAACATTCAATATCCACATTTTGCGGATACCTTTCTCATAAGCAGTTCCCATCTGCTGGTAAATCAAATAAGGACTAGTTGTTGCCAACCACAAATAATCGTGCGGACGTCCCCAATAAGAGACATGATAATAAATACCGTTGCCACCCCGACGAGCCGCTTCTTCATCTGTTGGGAAATGAGAGATATATCCATAATTATCATCGCACCACATCAATGTTACGTCTTCCGGGACTTGTAAGCCTGCATTATAGACATCTAACACCTCCTTGTATGGTATCAATACCTGAGGTACCTTTGTTACATCACCACCCTTATATTGAGCAAGTAACTTACGCTGATCGCTTATAATCTCAGTCAAAGCATATTTCTTTTCTTCAACGGTTTTAGCACCCAGCATACCGCTATCATGTATACCACGCATGCCTAACGTGTAAATATGGTCTGAATGGCGAAGTAATTTCACACGTTCTTCCCAAAATGATAATACATTATTTTTATTTGTCAGATAGTTATATTCCCCCTTGCCTGTTCTCCACCACTCACCATTCGTGTTGCACATCATTGGCTCACAATGCGAAGTACCCAAATGAATAGCATACTTGTCTGCCATCTCTTTATTACCTTCTACAAAGAAAAAAGGTACGGAGCATTCGTGCATAGCCGG
>CAZEPM010000229.1:0-1817 GCA_964514145.1 uncultured Bacteroides sp. | reverse complement strand
CGCGCGTTATCCCCAGCACTGACTTCACGGTCATCTATTCCGATACAGGTTATGAGTTGCCGACATCGTTGGAGTTATATAAAATCACCGAGAATTATTACCAAAAGATATATCCGGGAATAAAGTTCTTGACTTCAAAGAATCACCAACCAATAATGTACTATTGGGAAAGGATGGGCTCTCCGAGTAGAATGCATCGCTGGTGCTGTTCAGTTATGAAAACCGCTCCCTTATATCGTTTATTGAAAGAAAAAGCAAATTTGGAAAAACAGCCGTCAGTTTTTGTTTTTGAAGGAGTTCGAGCAGAGGAAAGCGAACGTCGTTCTCAGTATAACAGAATCGGCAAAGGCGTAAAGCATAATAATGTTATCAACGCACGACCCATATTTGAATGGAATGCGACTGAAATATATTTATATATTCTGCTTCACAATTTACCATACAACGATGCATACAGGAAAGGTTTGGCGCGCGTAGGATGTTCAATCTGCCCGTTCTCTTCAGAATGGTCCGAGCACATCGTTATGAAAAAGTACCCCGAATGTATTGTTGGCTTTGTGGATGAACTATATGCAACGACATCAAGACTAGGTATTTCAAACAATGCTACCAAGCGTCAGTATATCAAAGATGGTAAGTGGAAACTTCGTGCTGGAGGAAAAACTTCGAACACTGAGGATTCTTCTGTCCATTTTATTACAACTCAACCGGATTTCGAAGCCACAGTCAAGCACCCAAAAGAAGATATACTTAAATGGCTTGTTCCTGTAGGTGCAATTTCTATTATTAGCAGAACGAACTCTGAAATTGTCGGTAGTCTTAAATACAAGAAAGATACCTTTCATTTTAATATTAAGTATGATGTTGACAACTTCACCATCACCTTTAGCAATATCCCGAATGATCCGGTTTTCCACAGTCTACTAAAGAGATCCATATACAAATCGACCTATTGTGTGCATTGTGAAGTATGTGAGATAGAATGCCCTACTGGTGCACTTTCGGTTGTCCCCGTTGTAACAGTAAACAAGACAAAGTGCATTCACTGTCATAAGTGCCTTACATTTAAAGACCGGGGTTGCGTTATGGCTAACTCTATTAATATCTCTGAATCAACAAATAAAAACAATATAAAAATGGCAACTTCTGGAATTGACCGATACTCCACTTTCGGGATGAAAGAAAAGTGGATTAACGATTTTTTATCCAACTACGAGAATTTCTTTCAGGGTGGAAATCAATTAGGCACCAAAATGATCCCGGCGTGTATAAATTGGTTTAGAGAATGTGAAATTCTTGACCTAAAAGATAAAGTGATAACGCCTTTTGGTATGGCTTGTGTCCCTATCTATCGTGAAAATCAAACTCTTATTTGGGAATTACTTTGGGTAAATCTTGCATACAACTCCAATATCGTCAAATTCTATACTGCCAAAGTGCCTTTCAACCGTGCTTTTTCTAAATACGAGATTCTCATGATGCTCAAAGAAGTATTTCCCAATATAGCAGAAGCAACACTCGGCAATCCCCTTGGAGCATTATGCAACATGTTCGGCATAGGCGAAAAAACCATCATTGGGGATACCATACAGCAGGGACTCATTAAGGCAAAAGGACGTTCTGTGGAAACCATTATGCGCACCCCTTATCTCGATGTGTCTTATAAAACAGTCGCATATTCCCTCTTCAGATATGCGGAATCTAAGAAACGCCGTTCTCTCACGGTATCCGAATTCTATGCAGAAGGGCAGGACGAAGGTGTATATAAGCAGTTCGGCCTTGATCGCCCGGTATTTGAGCGTATCTTGCGCACCCTG
>CAZEPM010000228.1:0-1830 GCA_964514145.1 uncultured Bacteroides sp. | reverse complement strand
AACAATGCTAAAAACTTCTTTAATTTCTAAGTAAGAGGAAAACATATCGTAAAATAGGCGGCATCACATAATGCCGCCTATTTTTGTTCTTTGAGCATTGCCTCACTACCTACCCTGACCATTCACAGAGAGAATGATACTTGCCGGAGATGTTGCATTTCAGTTGTTTTGAGGGCCATCATGCTCGTATTCAAACCAGTCGAAAGACACATCGCCAGTGGCCGCGTTTTCATTATAACAAAACAGGCCTACGCGCACTCCTTTCCAATTTCCGGACTTCATGGAAAATGCCTCTCCTATCTCAACAAACGATCGGTTATCTTTACTATACAACAAGGTGTATTGATTAGACTTTGCGTCGGCTTTCAAACGAAGATAAATACTTTTTCCCGATAAAGGGATCGTTGTTATTTCTTTTGCGTCTTGTTCCAAATAAATCCAGACCTTGCCATCTTTCTTCATGACACCCAACAAATGATTTTCTTTTCCCATACAAGCCAGTCCACACCGTTGTCCTTCCACTAAATTAGGAAAATCCATCTTTACCGTTGCCTGACTTTGATATCCCATTGTTTTCTGAGTTATCGTATTGCGTGCCTGCTTAAAGTCAGAGGATTGAAGTGCATAAAGAGTCAATTTCCCTTTTCGGTCAGTAAGCGACCAAGCCGTCTGTTCCGGATTGTGATTGAATTGCCATTGCAACCCCAACTGGTCTGCACTAAAATCATCGCTGGATTGCGGTACCTGAATGCCGGAATCGGTTTCAACATGAGGTTTTGTCCACACCATGACCGGTTCGCCAATTCCATTCATATCAATATCAACTCCCACAACAGGCCAGTCGTATTCCCAATGCATGGGTTGCAGATGCACGACTCGTCCCAACGGTTCATATTGCTGAAAGTGGAAGAAAAACCATTCACCTTCAGGCGTATCGACCATTGCGCCTTGATGGGGGCCGTTGACTTCCGTACTTCCTTGTTCCAAGACGACCTTTTTTTCATACGGGCCATAAATATTTTTTGAGCGCAACACGGTTTGCCATCCCGTAGAGACCCCTCCTTCAGGAATACTCAGATAATAGTAGCCGTTTCGCTTGAAAATCTTCGTGCCTTCTGCCACCGGTCCGGTGTACACCGTACGCCCGCTGTCGAGCAGTTCCGTTCCGTCCGGACTCATTTTGTGAATAATGATAGGGCCGGCACCGTGAATACTTCTGCCTAAATAAGCTTGCCCATCATCGTCCCAAAAAGGACAAGGATCTTCCCATTTTTCTACATGATAAACATTTAACAACGGACTCCAAGGACCGGCCGGATCAGTCGCACTCGACATGAACAAACCTTCGTGCGGAGTGCAAAAAAAGATCCAAAACTTACCTGCATGATACCGAATGGACGGAGCCCATGAACCCCCTGCATACCTTTGATTTTCGTCCCATCCCGGAAAATCAAAGTTCGTATAGACCTGAGACAGTAAGCGCCAATTAATCAGATCATCCGACACGAGTACTTGCATGCCTAGAAAATGGAAATCTGAAGCTACCATATAATACTTTTCCCCTACCCGAATCACATCCGGATCGGAATAATCCGCATTCAAAATCGGATTGATATAGGTCCCGTTTCCTTGATCTCCCCATGCGGACAAAGAAACAGATTGACTCCATGCTACGAGGTTTATGCCAAATAAACCTATCACAAATAATATACCACGTATTTTCATTCTTACAAATAGCTAATAATTACACGAATATTAAAAGTCTGTTCAATTCCCACCACAATCTCTTACCACGATTGCCAACGTGTGTTTTCCGATTTTCATAAAGAA
>CAZEPM010000227.1:0-1867 GCA_964514145.1 uncultured Bacteroides sp. | reverse complement strand
CCTTCCTGTTTCATTTCGAAGTCTTTTTGACAATGCCATTGTCACACCATGTTTTTTTGTGGAGAATCACATCTAGCAGTACTTTGTTGTGAAATGCGACATTTTCTCTAGATTCCTGTTTATGATGCAAATGATATTCTATTCCTCCGGCTTTCAAATACTTCCGATGAATTCCCGCATAAATCAGGCGATAGGCAATTTCTGCATCTTCTTGTCCCCACATCTCCAAATCTTCGTTGTAGCCATTGACTTTCAATAAGTCCTTTTTCCAAAAAGCCATATTGCAGCCCCGCAAACGCATCACATTGTTTTTGGCATAACGCGTAGCCAGATACCGGCGCATATGTTTAGAACGAATGGCATTCAGCATATACATAAATCCCAACGTAAAGAAAGAAGGACGATAATACGGACCTTTCAGAAAGAACTCTTTTGTCACACGGGGAGACAAGCCGATACGACTTCCACAAACAAAACAGCCCTTTTCGGCGATTTCAAGATGATCTGCTATGAAACTCTTATCTAAAACGACATCGCCGTCTATTTGAATAATGTAATCGCCTTTTGCCTGAACAATGGCTTTGTTGCGGATAGCCGACAGGCGAAAACCTTTATCTTCGTGCCATACATGCACAATCGGTATGTTTGTTTCTTTGCGTAACTCCTCTATCAACATGCCGGTATCATCGCGTGAACCATCGTCAGCTATGACAATTTCGTCCGGTGCTACCGTCTGACGAAACATACTGCGAAGACAAATAGCTAAAGCTTCTTTCCAATTGTATGTAGAGACTATTACTGAAACAAACATCTTACGACTTTTCAATCTTTTAATTTATGTATTATGGCTTTTTCACTTCGAAAAATGTAATAACCATACATCATCACATAAAGGGTCTGCAAAAATACATAATTCGTATGGTTCCAAAACTTTCCATTTGGGAATAATCACAAATTATATATTCAAATAACTACCCAAATATGTAAATACTGCTTAATAAAGTGTTAAAAATAACAGTTCTCCTTAATTTAAAACATATAAGCTACAGAAATCTGCCATGTTTTCAGTTTTGCCGAGAATGCTCCACTGACGGCATCAGAAACACCATCGATCTCAGCGGTTTTACCCAATGGGATATTATAATTTACACCGGCCTGCAAATGTCCTATAAGTTTCACGCCTACACCAATATTATAGCTCACCGTGGAACTCTTAAACGAGAAAGTCTGACCGTCTATCTCTAGTTCATCATCACTCAAACCGAAACCAAACTGAGGCCCCGTAGCTATAAACACACCTAACAGATTGCCAAGTCCTATGTTATATTTCAAGTTAATAGGTACCTCAAAAGACAATCTTTTCATCGTTCCGTTATCTTCGGTAGCAATACCTGTCTGCGAGAATAATAAAGATCCGTCCACTCCTAACCCAATCAAAGGTATCGTAAGTTCAGCGGTCGGTCCAATAAAAAATCCGGTATGGTTCTCGCTCTTCAACACATCTGTACTAATCGAGGCTTTCGCCAGATTGACACCACCGCGAATACCCCATTGGAACTGCGCTTGTGCCGGAATTGAAGCGAACATCGCTACAACAACAGCTAAAATCATTAGAATCTTCTTCATGTGTATTATCATTATTCGTTACTATTCGCCACAAAGATAGGTAACTAATCTCATTCCTAAAAACAAAATAGGGCTATTTCTCAAAAACCGGTCCAAAAGATGATATAGGGAGAATGGCTATCAAGTATGTGATCGGGCGAATTAAAGAATCTCACCGACAACTGAGTATGAACCGATTGCATCCAGACAAAAAGTTCGCACCATATAACGCCATAAACCACCAGCGCGACAAACAAACTAT
>CAZEPM010000226.1:0-1884 GCA_964514145.1 uncultured Bacteroides sp. | reverse complement strand
TTTCTAAACAAAAATACCGGGGGTTTTATGGATGTATTTAACAAAACCCTCGTTCAAGGGGAAACCCCGCGACCGCAAAGACAGTTTAGATTTCTCGCAAAAGGGCGCGTAAAAGCACTCGCCCGTAGGGCATGCGAACTGCAGGAACATGGAGTTTTTCATCTCCGACTCGCTATTGAGGGCACGATTCATCCTTTTCATGTGGCTCGAATGGCCGGATGTGATGAGCATCATTATCGCAAACGGTAAGGAAGAGGAATGCCCGAAACTTAACGAAGGTAAGGCAGTTGGCGAATGCCAAATTTTTGCTACTTTTGGCACTTCGGACTGAGAAAAGTCCGGAACTTTATAGATGGCATTTAGGCTATTGCTTTTCTGAAAAACGACCAAATTCTTTCTGTAAACAGCAATAGGCACAAGATGCCCGCGTTTAGCGTGGGTCGTGTCTATGTTTACACGGTGCTTGGTCGTACCTTCAGAAAATAGACATTATCCACGCTCTTCTGTTTTGGTTTAGCGGTTGCCGTCTCTGAGCAGCCATGTTTAACAAAATTTTATAGAGTTATGAAACGTTTTATGATTGTTTTTGCGTTTATCTTGTCCACAGTGTTACAAGTGTCCGCGCAGGATTTAGATTTAGAAAGGTTTTATATGCCCCAGATACAAAGCAAGGAAGATTGTTCTAAGTATATCGGTAAACGAGTTTGTGTCTTTGATTATTCAGTGGGAAATATAAGGCGGTCTGACGCGCGCAAGTTTGGAGGTAATCGTTTTTACACGATTAACAAAATTAAAGTTGGGGACCAAATAGTATTTCATTTGGTTTCAGACTATGGGTTCAAATACAAGGTTAAAATAAACAATGGTGGTAAACGTGATTATAGGGAATTGTCTTCTTGCAATATATTCTTTTTGTGGGATGATTTTGAGGCGTATAAGAAAGGATTAATTGGAAAAGTTTACAAGAATTCAAATAATGAAGATGTGGCAGTCTTGGAAAATATTGAATTGATACCCCGTAGGGATGAAGATCCTGTGCTGGTTTTAACTCTTAGGTCGAAAATCAATGATGAGGAATTTATCTGTTTTCCACAAGATGCGGCCAAATTATGTGAAAAAATCGGTACGATAGTTTCTAACCCCAAAGTAAAACATTCGTATAGGGTACTAAGCGCATCAAATTCCGAATATTCTAATCCCGAACACAAATACATTTATGCGGAAAGTCCACGGTATAGATACGAAAACACAGCAACAGGTGAAATTGGGCAATGTTTGGTAGAAGATATTTTGTCTGCTCCTTTTGCTAAGGATTTAAGTGGTAAGTATATATCATTATTAGCTGAAGTAGAGAAGCCTGCTAATCCTGAAATCAGATATGGGGAAACAACACTTGTTCCCTCTGAAGAAGGTATGTCAAAATTCCATTACAGAGATAATGTCATCGATATAATAATATTTGCAGGTCGTTCTGATTTTGATTTCACATTACAAAATATTTCAGAAAACTCAATAAAAATTATTTGGGACGAAGCAGTTTTCGTAAACTTCGATGGAAGTTCCGAGAAAGTTATGCATAAAGGAACAAAATATTCGGAAAAAAATAGCAGCCAGCCTCCAACCACTATTATTAAGAATGCAAAATGGGAAGATTCGGTAACGCCTACTCATTTAGTTTATTACAGGGAAGGAACAGAATACATAAAAGGTGGCTGGAGTACTTATTCCATGTATCCAAAAGAAGCCGGTTTGCAACCTGGTCAAATTAAGCTTATGCTGCCGATACAAATTAAAGATGTCATAAATGAATATGTTTTTGTTTTTGATGTACAATACATATATAATCATCCTGAAAGATTAAATCTTGACGAATAATTTGTTTGG
>CAZEPM010000225.1:0-1974 GCA_964514145.1 uncultured Bacteroides sp. | reverse complement strand
AAAAAATAGCGAAGTTCTTTGAAGAATATAGCGGTCACGACTAACTTGAATTGGATTCCTCGGTTGTTAAAATTAGAAAATTCTTTTTCTTTGTAAGATAAAGGTATTATCTTCGCGAGGTCAAAGATACTACATTTTGTTCGGATGTACAATAAAATTCACAACGTCTTTATGAAAGCAGCGGTTTTGTTATACCTTTTTTGCTTGCTTGTACCGCTGAATGCCCAATATCATAATATGTATAAATTCAAGCTCGAATACATGTATGGTATTTTGCTGAAGCATAATAAGTATGTGGAGAAGTTGGTAGACAAACCGATTATGGGGGCTGAATTATCTGTTGATTTCCAGCCGAACGGAAAACAACAATGGCCTTTTTTATGGAACGATGCAACGGTAGGGGCTTCGCTTACGTATGTGAGTCTGGGTAATCCGGATGTTTTGGGTCATGCAATAGCATGTTATCCTTACTTGAATATTCCTATTCTCAGGTTGTCATGGCTTTCTGTCAGTCTCAGATCGGGAGTGGGTCTTGGCTATGTTACCAAAACATTTGACAATACAGCCCCATCGGGAACAACCTCACTCAACAATCCTGATGGTACGATCAATACGGCAATAGGCTCTTCGCTGAATGCTTGTCTGCGGGAAAATCTCTCTTTCGAGATACCCATCTCTAAAGGTTTCGGACTGACGGCTTCTGCAGGTTTTTTCCATCTCTCTAATGGCAATATGGGTACGCCTAATTCGGGTCTGAACGTAATACAGGCCCAGTTGGGTTTTGTATGTTTTCCGCAATATGACATGTATAACCTGATCTATCTGCCGCATATACGCAAGCCGCTGAGTAAACGTGTTTCCTATGAACTGACCCTCTCCGGAGGAGCGCGTCAATTATATTATCGGGATAATCAGACCTATGGCATTGCTTCAGCTGCTTTCAGCGTACATCGTCCCGTGACGCGCATGATTAGGTTGGGTATTGGTGCAGATGTTTTTTATGATGGGGTTTTTGGAGCAGTTTACTACAGATATGCTACCGGGAATGAGTCATCTACGACATATTTTGCCCGGACTTATATTACATCCAGTGAGTTGAAAAACCAGTTTCGTGTAGGAGTGTCTGTACAACCGGAGCTGGTTTTCGGAAAATTGATAGCCGGGGTGCACTTGGGAGTGTATCTCTATGATCCGATTAAAAACTTGGAGCCTTTTGCGGATGCACAGAATGGAACTGTCAACAAAGGTATCTTCTATAGCTATGATATAGAAGAAGAAGATGGTTGGTTTTATACCCGCTTAGGTTTGAAATATCTGCTTACCGACCATTTTTATTTGGCTGTAGGACTGAAGACACATTTGTATAGGGCTGAGCTCATAGAGTGGGGAGTTGGCGTGAAGCTGTAGTGTCTGCTTGTTTCTTAACTGTCTTAGGCAGTATCTGGTCTGGATGTCGGAGCGGAATCATCCGTTTCCGACGTGTTTGTTATGTAGAAGATTCGTCCTTTCTCTTATATTCAATCTTATACTCTTTTTTACCCCTTCTGATGTTTCTATAAGAATTGCCAGTAATCGTCATGTCATTCTGTTAAAAATCCTTGTGATACAGAAAAGGGCTGAATCAGATTGTTTCCGGTTCAGCCCTTCGAATTTCTGTTTGTTATGTTATTTCTCGATCTTGAGTAAAGTACCGGTTTCCGGGTCAAAATAGAGTTTGACATTCGACTTTGTAAACAGTTCTGCCGACAGTGGAACGCTGATGCCGAATTGCGGCACGACAACCTCTTCGTCCACATAGACGGTTTGTCCTTGCAATACGGTAATCTTGGCAGAACCGGGCAGGTTATAGAATAATGCGGCCGATTGCTGCCTAGCTTTTTTGTCTTGCGACAGATGTTTTTGCTTGTTGGCTTTTATGTTCAGGAAAATCGGTGTGCCTCCTAAATCATTTATGGGAACAATGCCGCTATGTGT
>CAZEPM010000224.1:0-1977 GCA_964514145.1 uncultured Bacteroides sp. | reverse complement strand
CGAGAAAGATACGTTGCTGACCCGTTCGCACATCGGTCTGACGCTCGACGACGGTTCTCGCTTGGGGTATTATCCGCGCAGCAAACACGTGAGACACCGCCGCATCAACGAAGAGGTGATTTCACCGTTTTATCGGGTCAGTTCCTTCCAAAATGTCTGCAATGAATTGAACCTGACGTTTCGCGATGATTTCGGGGTGGTGTTTCGCGCTTACGACGACGGTGTGGCCTATCGTTTTTATTTGCTGCGAAACGGGAGTCACATTATCAAAAATGAGCTGGCGGAGTTTAATTTCCCCCACGACCCGCTGGCCTACCTTGCTTACACCACAAACGAAGACGAGTCATTGGGCATGGCTTTTCAGAATATTTATCAGGTTGCGCCTCTGTCGGAAATCGATGACAAACCGGCTTTCTTGCCGGCAACGATTGATTGTGGCAAAGCGAAAGTCACGATTCTGGAGTCGGCATTGGAGTCATATCCCGGCATGTTTTTGCGTGTCCGCCCCAGCCGGTTGGGGTTGAGCGCCATGTTTGCGGCCTATCCGGCACAGACCGTGATTGACTCGGTGCGCATGCAGGCGCGGGTCGGTGCCACGACCAATTTCATTGCTTACCACAGAGGGGCGCATGTCTATCCTTGGCGTGTATTGGCCATCACGGAAAAGGATACGGAAATGCCGGTCAACAATTTGGTCTACGCGCTGGCCGCTCCAAACCGGATAGGTGACTATTCGTGGGTGAAGCCCGGGAAAGCGGCTTGGGAGTGGTGGAACGCTTCCAATCTGAAAGGTGTTTCGTTTCAGACCGGTCTCAACACTGAAACATATAAGTATTACATTGATTTTGCCGCCCGATACGGATTGGAATATATGATCATGGATGAAGGTTGGTACGAACCGAGCAGTGGCGACATGCTCACCGTCATTCCCGAGATAAATCTGCCCGAGCTGGTGGAATACGGACGCGAACGCGGGGTGGGGATTATCTTGTGGACGGTTTTCAATGTACTCGACAAACAGCTTGAGGCAGCCTGTGTGAAATATGCCGGGATGGGCATCAAAGGTTTCAAAGTAGACTTTCTTGACCGCGACGATCAGCCGGCTGTCGAAACGGTCTGCCGCATTGCCGAGGCTACGGCGCGTCATAAACTGGTGCTCGACTTTCATGGCATTTACAAACCTACGGGGTTGAACCGGACGTATCCGCACATCTTGAATGTCGAAAGCGTGTTTGGCATGGAAGAGGTGAAATGGACGAATCCGGCTTGCGACATGCCTCAATACGACGTGACATTCCCCTACATCCGCATGATGGCCGGCATGGTAGACTATACGCCCGGCGCCATGCGCAATGCAACCCGTGCCGATTGGAAACCCATGTATTATACGCCGGCAAGCATGGGAACACGTTGCCATCAGCTGGCGGCCTGTGTTGTCTACGATGCTCCGCTCTTGGTGTTGTGTGATTCGCCTACCAATTATGCGAACGAGCCCGACTGTATGGATTTCATGGCTTCGATTCCCACCGTGCCCGATGCCACCCGTGTCTTGGCCGGTGAACTGGGGAAATACATTGTAACGGCCCGCAAAGACGGCGATGACTGGTATGTAGGAGGACTTACCAACTGGGACAGCCGCGACCTGACGCTCGATTTGTCGTTCCTCCCAGAGGGAGCGTCTTATGAAGCGACGTTGTTTGTCGACGGGATCAATGCCGGACGGAATGCGGAAGATTACCGGATTGTTCGCAAAACGCTGACGAAAAACGACCGGCCGGAGATTCATCTTGCTTCCGGTGGCGGATTTGCCATGAAATTAACTTGCATTCCGTTTTCACCGGATAAATAAAAAAGATCACTCTTCTGCGGGAGCCTCGCACGCGGCCAAAACCGAAGGGGCGAATTGTTTGGCTCAGTCGACGAGATATTTCTTCATGCCTTCGGAGCATTCCGTGCGGAACGCGCCTGTGCTGTCGG
>CAZEPM010000223.1:0-2008 GCA_964514145.1 uncultured Bacteroides sp. | reverse complement strand
GATAATTCGTATTGTTTTCATTGCAATATTTGGTTAAAGTTGTTTCGTATGCCTATCGGTATCGGTAGAGGTGAATGTGCAGGATGCGATAGTCGTCTACCGAGATACGTGCATGTCTGCCTTGATGACTTTGGTCACCGTTCAATCGGCGCAGATACGTGAAAGTGCCATCGGGGGCAATGTCCACCTCGTCTACCGACCCCAGTCCGCAGCGTGTGGCTTTGAAAGGGGGTGAAGGAGATGTTGCTGCGCTGTCCTGTTGCTCTTCGTTGCCGCTCAGCAGGAAACCGTCTTCGCCGCGTGCCGCTTGGCCGGTTGCGACGGATTTTTCTTCGGTGGTGGCAAATTCTACGACAATGCCCGTTCCGGCCACGATATATTCGTCGCGGTTGAGGCGGATGACGATTGCCCCGGCTTCGGGCCAGGGCGTACCGTCGGTGGCACGGGCGTCCCACGGCAGGGTGAAGTAGTGGCTGCAGGTCAGGGTCAAGTCGTCAAATGTCAGTTGGCATTCGGGGTTTTGCTTGTCCAGCAGTAGGCCACTCATGTTGTCCGTAGCTTTGTAGCGTTCGATGAGGGGCGTCAGCTTAGCCAGCGTGCGGTAGCTTTGTGCGAGCGGGGCCGACGGGTCGTCGCGTCCGTCTTCGATGGAGAACGGACTGACGCCGATGGCGTTGTGCCGCCCCAGCACGTAGAGAGCACGTGCGCCGTTGTTATCGTTCAGGCGCATTTCTGGAATGAACAACGGATTGTTTGCGCGGTCGTAGCGTGCAGCCCATCCAACAAAGCCTTCGTCATAAATGTCGGGTGCCAGCAAGTCGATGTGGGGGGCCGCACATTTCCACACGTCGATGAGGTGGTCGAGCGGTCCGGCCGACGGATATTCGCCGGGCTTACGGTTGCGACTATTGAGGGCCGTGTTGACGTAAAGAGGTACGTTGTAAATGCTTCGGGCCGAAAGGGCTAGGCGTTCCACATAAGCGGCGTAGTGCCAAGCCATGAAGATTTCGTCGGTGTAGAGGTCGGCTCCAAACACTTCCTGCCAGGTGCCTTCCCGGCGTTGTCCCTGATTTTCCCACTTGGTTTTCAGGTGGGGGTGCAGTGTTTCCCGATGGCTCAGCAGGTAGCGCATCAGTGTCTGCGGTACGAGTTGGCGGAAGGCTTTCTCGGCTTCGGACGAATGGTCGCGGGCTGCTTCGAGCATCCCTATCTCGTTTTCTATCTGTATCATGATGACGGTGCCATGCTCGTTGTCGGCTTGTGCCACATGATTCAGCCAAGCGGTGAAGGCGCGATGGTCGGCCTGAAATACATTTTCGGAGAACGCACTAGCGATTTCCAGCGGTTTTCCCGATGCCGTGCGGGCGCGGGGATATTTCCGGCTGTCGGCTTTCAGCCATAGCGGAGCGTAGCAGCTCATGGAGTTTTTCCAGACACCAAACCATAAGAAAATAATTTTCAACTGATTGCGTCGGGCTTCTTGCAGTATTTTGTCCGTCAGACTGAAATCGAATTGCCCTTCTACCGGTTCTGTCAAGTCCCAGTAGACGGGAACCAATACCGTGTTTAGTCCCATGCATCGGAGCTTGGGGAAAATCTGTTCGATGTCGTTCGGACAGGAGGCCGACGAATTGCCCAACTCACCGCCCAATATGAGGAAAGGACGGCCGTCTACCTCCAGATGGGCAGCATTGCCGTGCCACACGAGGGTGCTTCGTTGGGCCGAAAGCGGGTATGTGAGCAAAAACAGAAAAAGCAAAGATAAAGTGGATGTTTTCATGCCGATAGTATTTAAGGAGGGGTGTGTTGTATAGTTCACATTAAAAACTTTATCAAAATGTTTGGACTGTTATTTTACGGATTTTGCTACAAAGATACAACTTTGCATCGAGTCCGACTTCCCGGCCATGTTACCGATGACTGTTAAAATGTTACATTATTGTTCTGCACGTAACATAAATTGTTGTTCAAGTTAATACCTGTCTATGTATGTACTTCCGAGCGGCAT
>CAZEPM010000222.1:0-2043 GCA_964514145.1 uncultured Bacteroides sp. | reverse complement strand
GGTGTCCTTGGGCAGGCAGTAGCCGCCGTAGCCGAAGCTCGGATTGTTGTAGTGTGTGCCGATGCGCGGGTCGAGGCAAACGCCGTCGATGATGGCTCACGTGTCAAGTCCTTTCATCTCGGCGTAAGTATCCAGCTCGTTGAAGTAGCTCTCGCGCAGGAACTCCGACGAGAAGATGACGTTGTCCGTCTGCATCTTTCTACGGACACTTTCCGTATAGCCTACGGGGATGGTGCTCTTTATCACCATAATTGCATTGGGGTTGATGCTTTTCACCAGTTCAATCACTTCCTCCACATGTTCGTGTCAAAATAGTTCTTCACTGGGTCGTAGTTCGTGGGCGCGGCTATCACCACGAAGTCCGCTTCGCTGTATGCCTTTGCCTCGTCTAGGGTGGTGGTGAGGTTCAGGTCCTTCTCCGCCAGATACTTCTCGATGTAGTCGTCCTGTATGGGCGACTTGCGCCTGTTTATCAAGTCCACCTTATCGGATATCACGTCCACGGCTATTACTTGGTGGTGTTGTACCAGCAGTGTGGCAATAGAAAGCCCCATGTAGCCCGTTCCGGCCACGGCTATATGAGGATGCGATGAGCCTGCGGTCGTCCGGATGCCGCGCGTATCGCCGCTCAAGTCCATGGGGAAATGGTGCAAGTGCTGCCATTCGGATTCAAATTGTGCGGATGAAAGCATTTTCATGGCTATGGTGTTCGTTCCAGAATACCGTTAATTCTCAGTCTTTATCCCGGCATGGAAAAGCCATGTCCTTAAAGGAACGTGATGAACTCAGGCCGGACTTCCACGGCTGCGGCGAGAAACGCGGGCAACTCCACGAGGAGGCGTTTTGTCTTCGAACCGCGTGTGGTGACCAGCGTGCCCTCGTAACCGTCCAACGCCCCGCCGATGATGCGTATCCTGCGGTTCCTCATATCGGGTGTCACCTGCTCAGGGCTGTAATACTGCGTATTCACGCCTGACCTCACCGCATTGATGAACCGTTCCATGTCGGCGGACGGGACTGTCATGGGCGTCAGCCTTACCCCGTACTTGTAGCGGTACTGGAGTTTCGGGGTTGTTTCAATAACTGTGTCAAGGTGTTCCCTAGTGTCTTTCACGAAAAGCAGGTCTGGCATGTACGGCACCAGGCGGTCCTCTCTCTTGCCGCCTACGGACACCAGCTTGTGAACCATGGGCGTAAAATACTCCATCCCCAAGGCTTCAAGTTTTTTGTAGGCAGGCAATTTTGCGTTATGGCGTTTGAGGTCACGCAACACAAACCATTGAATTTCGTCCATACCGTGAATTAGGGGGTGACATTTTATTTTATAAAACGCAAAATCTCCAACTCCTGCCTGTGTTCGTTGTTTGCTGAAATACAGGAAGTTGCACTTGAGTCCTTAAAAGTTCCGGCAGAAGCCGCCGTCGTTTCAAACATCATCTTGACCTTACAAGATTGTGGCTGTTCGTCCTGTCCAAGACAGGAAATACGCAAAGGTACGAAAAAATTATAAAACAAAGCCATGAAAAAGAAGGGAAAACAAATGCCGTACTATGACGTTTCAAAAACGGTAAAGTAATGGTAAAATGAGAATGCAGACTGGCTTTTGTCACGACGGTAATCAAGCTCGGTCACCACACTGATCGGCTTTTGCTATTGCTGTAACCAAGGGACAGTAGAAATCTAGAGGGAATAGCCTTATAAGTTGTTGATTCTGAGTTTTGACCGAATGATTCCTAATGATGATATCAATCGAGATATTCCTCTATTTCAGAATCGTCCACATGTCGTGTATATGGCATGGATATGCCCGGTGTGACAAGCCTTAAATCTGTATCAGTTAACTCCGTTATTTCACATGTGGTGGTAATGTCGCCATCTCCACTAACAGTTACTACGTGAGTTCGGGATAAATAAATAACAGAAAAGAATAGGTAATCACAGAATTATTTTGTAACTTTAAGTCTGATAAACAATAACTTACAAAAACAAGGTTCTATGATTACCCAAGACAAAATTACGGATATTTTCTGTACGTTGGATGAA
>CAZEPM010000221.1:0-2050 GCA_964514145.1 uncultured Bacteroides sp. | reverse complement strand
CCGTATCTTGACTAATGCTTAGATGTTCAGCCACATCTTCCAGATTAACCCACTTTTCAACTTGCATTTCTTCATATTCGCGGCTCATCGTATTACCTCCATTTTTCTACAAGAGTTACGATTCAAATAATCTGAACTCCAGCTTTCTGCAATGCTTCAATGAGATTTATTTGTTTCAATGCCCAATGTGTTCGATTCAGCTCATTAAACGATCTGGCACTGCCGATGCCAAGTTCAAAGCGCTGTTCATTTAAAATCTGCTGCGGGATCGCCGTTATAATCGTGTAGTAGATCTTGATCCCATTGTCCTGAATCTTAACGTCTTTCACAAACCCAAAATAAGCATCTTGGGCATCATCTGTCTTTCCATAAGAATGGTTCTCGTCAGCAAAGATGGCCGGATACCGTTTCAAGCCCTCAATAGCTTCTGGTGTGAGAGACGCATATTTTGCTTTTAGCTCATCGTTTGTACTCTCGGTCAAGGCCCGATCCTTTGGAACCAGAAAATAGTTGTCCTCGAACTTTTCGCCAAGAATTACAAACAGATGATAGAAGTCTGTATTAAAAGTTATCCGCGCTCTGTTCTCGCCACGCCTTGATCTGGGATCATTCAGCATCACTGTGATGTTGTTTTCCACGGTATCGGCGTGAGCAACAAAATTATTATTGCCGCCGGATACATTGATCTCAGCAACCTTTCCTGACACCTGGAGATTGTCATAGGAATTACTCGGTAAGTTATCACTCATCTTGTTTTCCTCCGTTGTTTATCGTCAGCTTGTCAACGTGATGATAGAAGTTGTTATTGCCGCCAGAAATATTGATGTTGAAAAACGTCGGATTGTTATTCACCATCTGCTGGGTCACAGGAGGTGTATCCTGACCGGTAGCATCCGCAGTCTCATCTTCAACAGACTCGTCAACGACCTCCGCGGTTATCGTTTCTTGTATATCAACCGTGTAGGTTGTCAAATCATCAAGGATTCCTTCACCCATATGAGCAGTATACTTTCTCGGAGCTCGATCGTTTGACGGGCACCACTCATCATAAGTTTTTCTGCCTACAGTATTATCTCTCCGGTTCACAACTACATAGTGCCAAACGCCGAGTAAGAACGACGGGAGGCACACTTCCTTAAGGTCGCCAAGTGCGGCCTTTTTCTTTTTTTTACCCTTTGGCCCGATATAGAACTCGTCGCCAGCTTTGATGGTCTGATCCTGCTGAATAAGATCAACAAGGGCTCGAACAAGATTAGCATCCTTATGAACCGTCTCACTTAAATCAAGAAAATCATTCACAAATCCGATCATTCGATTCAGAACGGATTGATAGGCCGTTTTCACTTCGGAATCAAAGGCCGATATTACCTGTTCATCATCGAAAGGCAGGTATGCACTGTTAGATGTTTTGCAGGCCTTATAGTTATTTGCCGTGCCTTTCAAGCTTTCCTTTCCGGGATCGGAGTAATCAGGATTGATCACTTTAATCAGTCCTACCAGTACTTCCGGATCAGAAAGGCCATCGCTATCTCCAGAATAATGTTCTCTTGCTTTCATTCGCTGTCGGAGGGCTTGTAGCACCAACGTGAAGAAGGTTCCTCCACACAAGCGAGGATATTCGTTTATTGTCACAGGTTGTCCCTCCGATTGACAGTTATTTACACGCCGAAAAGTGGTGGCTGTTTTGGGGTTTCAACTCCTAACAAACCCCACTAAAACACATTATAGCATAAAAACCCGAAAATACAATCCTCAGCGATGGACTCGCTATGGCTGGTTTATAAAACTTTTTCGGTCGCTGACCTTATTAACCTTATCAACTATGGTCGCTGACCTTACGAACGATTGGATGGTCTTGTGGGAACCCCGCAGGACCTTTTCCTTCGGTGGTTTCCGCAAATCTAAAAAACCATTTGGAGGAAAATCAAATGGCAAACAATGACACTACCGATCTATCTGGAACACCCGCTACCATGCCCAGAAGAACGGCGAATGCCACTGCCCGAAGGCCGGCACGGCGGTGCCGTGGCCCTCCGAGCTGAGATTTGAT
>CAZEPM010000220.1:0-2110 GCA_964514145.1 uncultured Bacteroides sp. | reverse complement strand
TCGCCACGTTCGACCGGTGGATGCGCGAGGACGCGGAAAGATAGTGCGGAACCGATTATCCCGAAGACGGCGTTTCCGCAGGTAAACACCAGTTTTCCGATGCATCAAAAAGTACACCTTTTGACACTCTGATAACAACGGCCATTATACACGCCTCGGCCCAACTTTTCGGAACATTTTCCCAGTTGGCGCGTTTCAGAAACGGCCGGCGACCTGCGAAAACGACCCGTATCAAAAGGTGTGCTTTTGTGAACCTAGAGGAACGGTGTCTCGTTTTGGGATTACAATCAGACAAAGGGAGAGTGAAATGTTTTGCAAGGAATGTGGGGCAGAAATCCCAGAAGGTGGACGTTTCTGCGTTAAATGCGGAACTACCATTAGTGGCGATTCATCTGGGGCTGAATCGATAAAGTCAATCCCAGACAAGCCCATTCCTGCTGCACCTATACAAGATGGCAATTACGTAACCGAATACCATTGCATGTGCAATAATTGCGGCTCCGTGTGGAATTTTACCGATGCTGATATGCGGGCCAACAAAAAGATGAAGACTGGCTCGTATCTTAACGCGTTGAGCGCTGGAATTCATGCTGCTGAAGGACGTGCTGTTGGTGGTGCCATGTGGGCTAACCGTGCGGACACTTTTGCAGCTGCAGTTCGTGACTTCAACCGTTGCCCTACATGCGGTTCATATGACATCTCAAAGAAGTCGAAGCAAATTCAGCTTGCTTTTGATGGGGATGCTGGGGGCGTAGCTTCCAATGGAGACAAAAGCAGGGTGGTAGCTGGTCTGCTGGGCATTTTTCTGGGAGTCTTAGGTGCCCAGAAGTTCTACCTTGGCTACATGAAGCAAGGAGTGATATTGCTTGCTGTTGCCTTTTTGGGATGCATTTTGTTTTGCATCCCAACGGTTGTCGTAGCTTTAATTGGCATCGTTGAGGGTGTGATCTATCTCACAAAATCACCCCAAGATTTCTTCAACACCTACGTCAAGAATAAAAAGCCTTGGTTCTAATAATTTGAGTGAGGCATAGAGCAGTGGAAATGTCGGATATGGGGCGCGATACCCAGTTGATATATCTTCGTGATGTTTGCCATCTTGAGACATTGAAATCAGCTCTGAATTCTCGTTATCAATCCGAGAAACAGAGCTTTGAAGCTAAGAAGAAGGAGCTTCTGACTCCACAGACTATGGCGCAACCCAAGAAGAAGAATAATGGGTGTTTGATAGCGGCAGTGCTGTACATTGCTTTCGCTGTGATTATCCTTATCGGTGGCATGGTTCTTGGAGAGTTCTTTGAGGGTATATTAGCTACTGGTCACGAGAGAGCTCTTTCAGAGATAATTGGGGAAATTGTGTTTTGCAGTGCAATTGTTGCTGCGCTGGTTCTAATAATCAGGCGACGCACTAGTGACAGCAAAAAAGAGTGTCTTCGCGTCGAAGAGCATAACAAACGAGAGAGGGAGCGCATGGCTCACAATTCCCTCTATGTTGAGGAGCATGTGGAAAAGCCCTGGAAAGCTCGCAGCACCGCCCTTGCCGATGCCTACCAAGAAACATCCAGCCTACTAAACGAGAATTATTCGTTGAACCTTATCCCTATGCAATTTCGCAATCTGTCGTCTGTTCAGTACATTTATGACTTCATGTCAACGTCGCAGCTTTCATTTGAGCAGGCCGTATATCAGGCTCAGATCGACGATGGTATTCGGCGGATTGAATCGCGGCTCAATATTATTGTTCAGCAAAATGAGGTTCAAATTCGTCAACTGTACGCAATTCGAGAGAACGCTAAACGTATCATAAGTCAAAACCAGCTTATACTTGCAGCGCAGGTTGCATCAGCTTACTACAATCGTCAGACGGAGTTACACACGAAAAATGTAGAGCGAGTGTTTAAGGATATTCACCTCCTGTAGTAAATTGCCTGAAACAGAAAGAGTGGTAGCCTGCCGCCTTGTCAACATCGTCTTGTGAGAAAACCGCACCGAGATCAGGTAAATCAAGGTATCCAGGATTTAGTGTAGACGGCATTGAGTATTTGTCACGTTTGACACCAATGAATATCGCGAATTGATACCGGCGGTATCGCGCGAGGATACCGCCGGT
>CAZEPM010000219.1:0-2136 GCA_964514145.1 uncultured Bacteroides sp. | reverse complement strand
CCCGAAGTGCCACTTCGGGAAAATGAACCTGAATCTGATTTTTATTATTTGGCCGACTTTTCAAAATCCGTGCTGTTTTTTTTAACTATCTTAGCTCTATCCTATCGCATTAATCTGTAGTTTCCTGAAAGTTTTTCCACAGATTTTTCGTAAATTTGTGGACTAATATTTATGATAACAAACCTATATGGCAGAAGAAAAAATCAGCAATAACGAAACAAACTATTCCGCCGAAAATATCCAGGTCTTAGAAGGTCTTGAAGCCGTTCGCAAACGTCCGGCTATGTATATCGGGGATATCAGCGAAAAAGGATTACATCATTTGGTTTATGAAGTAGTGGACAACTCCATTGACGAGGCACTTGCCGGATATTGTACGCATATAGAAGTATTCATCAACGCAGACAACTCCATTACCGTGCAAGACAATGGGCGCGGCATACCGGTCGATATGCATGAAAAAGAAAAGAAATCAGCCCTCGAAGTCGTAATGACCGTACTTCATGCTGGCGGTAAGTTCGACAAAGGTTCGTACAAGGTATCCGGTGGTTTGCACGGCGTTGGTGTGTCGTGTGTCAATGCTCTTTCAACAAGAATGATTTCCCAAGTCCGCCGTAACGGAAAAGTCTATCAGCAAGAATATGCCTGTGGTAAGCCCTTATACTCAATTAAAATCGTTGGTGACTGCGACCCAAATGAAACTGGCACACGTCAGACTTTCTGGCCAGACAGCTCCATTTTCACAACAACCACCTATAAATACGATATTCTTCAAGTGCGAATGCGTGAGCTATCATACTTGAATGCGGGTATTACAATTACACTTACCGACTGCCGCGAGAAAGATGAGCAAGGGAACTACAAAAGCGAATGTTTCTATTCGGAGGAAGGCGTGAAGGAGTTTGTACGTTTCCTGAACTCTAACAACACATCGCTCATCAATGATGTAATCTATTTGAACACAGAAAAACAGGGCATTCCCATCGAATGCGCCATTATGTACAACACGGGATACCGGGAGAATTTACATTCATATGTCAACAATATCAATACCATTGAGGGAGGAACGCATGAGACCGGATTCCGCATGGCTTTAACACGCGTATTGAAAAAATATGCAGAAGACAGTAAAGCATTGGAAAAAGCCAAAGTGGAAATCTCCGGAGAAGATTTCCGCGAAGGACTGATTGCCGTCATCTCAGTAAAAGTAGCCGAACCGCAATTCGAAGGACAAACCAAAACCAAATTAGGAAACAACGAAGTCAGTGGTGCTGTCAATCAAGCTGTAGGAGAAGCTCTGACCTACTATCTGGAGGAACATCCCAAAGAAGCCAAAATCATTGTCGACAAAGTCATATTAGCTGCAACGGCACGTATTGCTGCACGCAAGGCTAGAGAGTCTGTACAACGCAAAAATCCAATGAGCGGAGGAGGCTTACCGGGCAAACTAGCCGACTGTTCAAGCAAAATAGCCGAAGAATGCGAACTCTTCTTAGTCGAGGGAGATTCTGCAGGAGGATCAGCTAAGCAAGGAAGACACCGCTCGTTCCAAGCAATCCTTCCACTGCGCGGAAAAATACTAAACGTAGAGAAATCCATGTGGCACAAAGCCTTTGAGAGTGATGAAGTTAACAACATCATCCAAGCATTGGGAGTACGCTTCGGACTGGGAGACGACAGTAAAAAAGCGAACATCGAGAAGCTGCGCTACCATAAAATCATCATCATGACCGATGCCGACGTTGATGGCGAACACATTGCCACCCTTATCATGACCTTATTCTATCGCTACATGCCGCAAATCATCCAGGACGGTTATCTATATATAGCTAATCCCCCCTTGTATCTCTGTACCAAAGGTAAAGTCAAAAAGTATTGTCAAACAGATGAGGAACTGCAAGAATTTATCAAAAAATATGGCGGAAATAGCGATGCAGGCATTCACATACAGCGCTACAAAGGTCTGGGAGAGATGAACGCCGATCAGTTGTGGGAAACCACCATGAATCCCGAAACTCGTACACTCAGACAGGTACACATTGAAAATGCAGCCGAAGCTGACTACATCTTCTCCATGCTGATGGGTGACGAAGTAGGTCCACGTCGAGAATTTATCGAGAAGAACGCTACGTATGC
>CAZEPM010000218.1:0-2194 GCA_964514145.1 uncultured Bacteroides sp. | reverse complement strand
AACAATTCTGTGATTACCTATTCTTTTCTATTATTTGTTTATCCCGAACTCACGTAATACATTGGTGCATTTATCTGAACTGATTGCAGATTTAGGCGACATTGATCGTTCTGCCGTAATGATTCATCTTTAACGGGTATGGCAGACAAAAGACTCTGTGAATGATGAACAACGTATGTTGTTGAGAAAAACAATACATTCGTTGATTTCCCAAGGCTTTTATGTCAGTCATGGATGTTTCGGCAGCAAAAGAGTATCCTGTCCCGCAGAATCAGTTAACTATTTTATTGTCAACTATGACGGAAAGCTATATAGATGCAATGGCCGAACCCTTACTCCAGAGCTAAAAGAAGGTGAACTTTCTAAGGATGGGGACATAATTTGGGATAAAACAAAGCAATCGGGCAGATTGGGACTTGCTACATTTGAAAATCCTCATTGTCTCAAGTGCAAGATGCTTCCACGCTGTATGGGTCCATGTAGCCAAAAACTCACAGAGCATAATGGCTTCTGTAATCAAATCTGTACTTTGGCAACACTGGATATACCTTTGAATGAATATCTTTTAATAGAATTTGAAAAAAGAATGTCTATATGTGGTTACGAACGTTTCAAATAATTAAATACGCCATATTGGCAGTAGTATATGTATTCGCTTTACCCCTTAGGGCACAAGTGAATACAAGCGACTCTTTAATCGTTCATTTGAAAGAGGTTGTAGTTGAGGCAAACCAACAAACCATATCAGCCTCTGTTTCGACATATTACCCTACTTCAAAGCAGAAAAACGCCTCTCAAAACGGAACGGATTTGCTAAACCGCATGGCAATTCCTCAGCTGGCACTTGGAAACGGCACCACCATAAATACCGTAGGCAACAGGCCGGTAGTGGTATTCATAGACTGGCTTCCAGCCACTAGCGATGATTTGAAAAATATGAGGACTACGGATGTCAAAAAGGTGGATTATTATGACTATCCATCCGACCCAAGATTTCTTGGCAATGACCATGTTGTGCACTTTATCATGAAGAAATATGAATATGGAGGATATTTAAAAATTTTAGGCTCAGAACGATTTATAGCCAATGACGGCCAACTTAACCTTTTTGGGAAATTCCAATTCAAAAGATTCACATTTGACATGGGATTGGGGGCTTCGTATAGTAAATCGACACATGATTTCACAGAAAGTGCCGAGACCTACCGACTTCCTCAGAAAGACGGCTCGGAAAAACATTCAGACGGGTAGAGTCTGTCACTGCTGCCGATAAACTCAACAGGTTATTATGGCCTACCCTGAAGGTGGTCTATAATACCGACAAAATTACCATCAGCAACATTATCGGAGCAGCTTTCGACCATACGCCCACCAATAACAAGATGGGAAATGTAGGCATCATTTCCGATAAGATGAGTTTGACGGACTTCAACAAGAGCGAAACCATGCGCCAAAACTCGCTGTCATACTCAGGTAACTGGAATTTTATTCTGGGAAATGGAAATACCATTAACTTCAATCCTGTTTACTCCTATACCCATTCCCGGCAATCAAACCTTTATAGGGAAGGAACCATGAAATTCCCTAATTATGCCACCGATGATTCTCATGCCGCCCGCGCCAAGCTGCAAATCAACCACTCGTTCGGCAAGCATGGAAGTCTGAATGTATTCTCTCAGGGGCTATCTACCGCAGTTCAACAAAATATTCAGGATCTACAGATATGCACGACCGGCTCACTACATACCGTATAGGCCCAGGATTGGGATATTCTCTTTCGAAGAACAAATACTACATGTTTATAGGCGTTGGATTCAACTACGACTATTCAAAGTATGGACAAGCCATCGAACATTCCACACAGCCTTGGGCGGATGCATCGGTTCAGTACTCATTTAACGACAAGAATCTTATCTCGACCGAATTTCATTACATGACCTCCGTGCCACTTTCATCTTACCGTAGCGAAGCGGTCATACAGTCCAACCCGTTGTTGAGCTATACCGGTAATCCTGCCCTTAAACCGTACAAGAGTTTTGACTATGGCATAACTTATACCTGCATGCCCAATAAGCATTTCAGTTTTTCAGTCTATGCCTATGGCTGGACAGTACGTGACCGATACGCTTTTGTATATACTACGTGAGTTCGGTTTAAGATTACCACAAAGTCAGTTGTTTTGATTTCCCGATGG
>CAZEPM010000217.1:0-2198 GCA_964514145.1 uncultured Bacteroides sp. | reverse complement strand
AAAACATGGTGTGACAATGGCATTGTCAAAAAGACTTCGAAATGAAACAGGAAGGCCGTTCTCCTCAAAGAAGAACGGCCTTCTTTGTTTTTTATTAGGTAGATTTTGCTGTCTCGCCGGTATTGTTTAGTTTTGGAATGGTTATTGGGAAATCAGTGAGAATCTGTTATTAAATTAATCGTGTTATTTAAAAAATAATGAATATTGATATGAGAATACGGTTGAATTTGTTTGGTTGGTTGTTGGTTGCCATCTGTTTGCCTTTGGGTGCTCAGGAGAGCAGTAATCACTTTCTGATACAAACCAACAAGAAAGGAGCGGACATCCCGTCAACATTGTATGGGCATTTTTTTGAAGATATCAATTTTGGAGCCGATGGCGGACTGTATGCAGAATTGGTAAAAAACCGTTCTTTCGAGTTTCCGCAACATTTTATGGGCTGGAGAGTCTTTGGTAATGTGTCGTTGCAGGATGACGGACCTTTCGAACGAAATCCCCACTACGTTCGGCTGGCACCGGCCGGTCATCGTGAGAAGCGTACCGGAATAGAAAACGAAGGCTATTTCGGCATCGGTCTGACGGAGCGTGAAGACTATCGCTTTAGTGTGTGGGCACGCGGTGTGAATCAGAAGATTCGTGTGGAACTGGCAGACAATGCCTCGATGAACGAAACTCAGGTGCTTACGTCGTACGATATTGAAATTAATTCGGCAGACTGGACAAAATACGAGGCGCTGCTGACATCTCCCGTGACATTGCCCAAAGCCCGCTTGCGCATCTTCCTGATTTCCGATGGAGAAGTAGACTTGGAACATGTGTCGCTCTTTCCGGTCGACACGTGGAAAGGCCGTACTAACGGGTTGCGTAAAGATTTGGTGCAAGCGTTGGTCGACACCAAACCCGGAATATTCCGCTTCCCCGGTGGTTGCATTATCGAAGGAACCGAACTCGACACACGCTATAACTGGAAAAACTCGGTAGGTATGGTAGAAAATCGTCCGTTAAACGAAAACCGGTGGAATTCAACGTTCTCCTATCGATTATATCCGGATTACTATCAAAGTTACGGCATGGGATTTTATGAACTGTTTTTGCTGGCTGAAGATATGGGAGCCGAACCACTTCCGGTGGTCAGTTGCGGCTTGGCCTGTCAGTTTCAAAACTATAATAATCCTGATGCGCATGCAAAACTAAGCGAGTTAGACCCTTATATACAAGATGCACTCGACTTGATAGAGTTTGCTAACGGTGATTCAGCTTCGACCCAATGGGGAAAACTGCGGGCAGAGATGGGACATCCCGAACCCTTTAACCTCAAGTTTATTGCTGTGGGCAACGAACAGTGGGGCAACGAATACGTGGAGCGTCTGGAACCCTTTGTGAAAGCGATTCGTGAGCAATATCCGGAGATAAAGATTGTGGGCAGTGTGGGGCCTAACTCTGAAGGCAAAGATTTCGATTTCCTGTGGCCGGAGATGAAACGATTGAAGGTCGATTTGGTCGACGAACATTTTTATCGTCAGGAAAGTTGGTTCCTGAATTCGGGCAACCGCTATGACGATTATGATCGAAAAGGGCCGAAAGTTTTTGCCGGCGAATACGCTTGTCATGGCAAAGGTAAGAAGTGGAACCATTTCCACGCCTCATTGCTCGAGGCTGCTTTCCTGACAGGGGTGGAACGCAATGCCGATATTGTGGAGATGGCAACCTACGCACCCTTGTTGGCGCACGTCGAAGGGTGGCAGTGGAGGCCGGATCTCATTTGGTATGACAACTTGCGGTCGGTTCGTTCGTGTAGCTGGTATGTACAGGCGCTCTATGGAAATAACCGGGGCACAAACGTCGTTCCGCTGACTATGGACGGACACCCCGTGAGCGGACAGGATGGACAAAACGGCTTGTTTGCCAGTGCAGTGTGGGATGAGGAGACCGATACGTACATCGTTAAAGTAGTGAATACCTCGGCTAACCCACAGACCCTCGATTTCGAGTTTGGCGGACTGAAAAAGAAAACAACGATAGCGAGCGGAACATGTACGACGTTGCATAGTGACGATTTGGATGCGGAAAACACGTTGGATAATCCTGAAACCATCGTCCCGCAGGAAAGCTCAGTCACTCTGACAGACGGACATACCGTGCATACGGAGATCGGAGCAATGACCTTTGCCGTTTACCGGTTTGCGATGGCAGAGAAA
>CAZEPM010000216.1:0-2248 GCA_964514145.1 uncultured Bacteroides sp. | reverse complement strand
CCATGTCGTTTGTCGGCATTTTCTTCTACTTACCTATCTTCTCGCTCAGGCGAAAAACGCTGGGCAATGTGAAGACTGTGTCAATCGACCGCTCTGTCTGACACTGTCGCCACATGGTATCTCATAACTGACGGTGCGATGCGGTTCGACAGTCATATAGGTACAAACCAATATCCGTGCGGATGAGCACAGACAGCCGTGCAGATACGAACTGACTTACCGTCGGCTCTAATCGGACAACAACTAAGAAGAGACAGAGATAATCGGGATGCTTTAAAACGGGACTTGCGATGTGACGTGAATCCATCTGCCACTGACCGGATGGCGAAAATCTAAACGCTGGGCATGCAGATATAAACGGTCGTCCGGATAACCGTAAAGCCTATCACCGCGAATCGGTGCATTCAATCCCTGAGCATGTGCAGCGTGTACACGCAACTGATGGGTACGTCCGGTCAACGGATAAAAGGCTACATATGTTGAGTTTTCTTTCCGCGACAAGACCTCAAAGTATGTCACAGCCATTTTCCCATATTCAAAATTTACTTGCTGGCGCGGGCGATCGGTCAAATCGGCACAAAGGGGAAGCCGGATATAACCGCGCTCTTGCAATACGTTTCCTTCGAGCCATGCTACGTAGCGTTTCTTTACCAAGCGTTGCTCGAATTGGGCTTGCAAATGCTTATAGACGGCTTTCGTTTTGGCTACTAACAACAGACCGGATGTTCCCATATCTAACCGATGCACCACATACGGGCCTTCGCTTGCACGATAGTGTTGCACAGCCCACGCGGCTACGGAGTGTGCATCATCTTTGCCGGGTACTGACAGCATATCAGCCGGTTTGTCTACGACCAGCATCCATTCGTCTTCGTATACGATTTCCGGATGCTTAGGTTTCGCTGCCAATGTTTTTAAAGGATTTTGTTCGACATCGAGTCCCTGCATCATATAACGCAAAACGGGCTCACATTTGTTTTTGCATGCGGGATAGTAATGACCTTGTTTGCGGACTTCGCAACGCGGAGATTGTCCCCACCAGAATTCAGCCATGGCAAGCGGTTTCCATCCTTGCACATATGCGTATTGCAGCAACTTGGGTGCAGCACATTCACCGGTTCCTGCCGGTGGAAGTTCGTGGCGTGCCTCTGCAAAAATCTGGTAGAGATTTTTCTGTTCGCCATATGCATTCAGTATGGTGAACTGACTGAAAATCTTTTTCTGTAATGTCTCTGAACGTTTGTGCCGTTCTTCTCTTAATTCGGACAAACGTTGCTCGTAAGTCTCGCATATGCTGCGTTTCTCCTCCACTTCGCGTTTCCAATATTGCTCAAATCTTTTCAACTCAGCTTTCTGAAACTGACTTTCCCGAATCCATTCGGCTTCCTGTTGCTCGCTAACCGTTGGATGCTCTGCGCGCAGACGTGCACGCTCCGCTTTGGCGGTTTTCCATTGTCGACGAGCAGAAGTGATAGCTGTCGAGGCTTGTTCTGATACGGTTTTCCACTGTTCGATAGCTTTTTCGTAGGCTTCCGAATGTTGCCATTCGTCAATCAGACGGTTAATATCTGATATGTGTTGTTCTTCCTTTTTAAAGAATCCATCTGGATTTAGTAAGTCATATATTGGCGGAACAAAATACTCAGGCCTATTGCTGCTGTCCAAAGTGCCTGAGTAGGCGGCCAAGAATCCGACTTCGCCAGAGGGTTTCTGCACGACCAACACACCCAACATTTTACCTTTATTGAAATCTTCAGCCCAATCCGTATGCGACACAATGTATTCTTGCACAATCGTTGCCGCACGTACGCACAACTTATGCGGGACGTAACAGAAAGGATAAGTAAACTCTTTTGGTAAATCGCGGCTTTCATCCGTTGAGATATCCAGTTTGTGAAAGCAGGTATCCATGTCTCATCTTTTATTTGACATTTTAATTCTAATATTGATTCAAGAATCGTATCTTTGTATCAACCAATTCAAATCAACATACAAAGTAAGCGTCTCTATGTGTTTTTTGAGATATTGAATGCAAAAATAGCATAGATCTACTAGATCAAACAAAGATATGTACTCAAAACTGTTTCTTCGCATCCGACGCTGCATATTGATTTTGTAATGTTGCACTTCTAACTTGACAGTAGCGCACTTCTTGCCCTATCTTTCCACTGCGAAACGTGGTTATGCCACTCAGAGTTGCCTCATTGAAGTGGTAAACGCCATTCTGTACAAGCTCAAGACGGGTTGT
>CAZEPM010000215.1:0-2256 GCA_964514145.1 uncultured Bacteroides sp. | reverse complement strand
CAAAGACGGTTTTACGTGGAAGCTCAATAAATAAGGAAAACTTGCCGAATTGTCGTTCAGACAGGGAGTCAGATTGACAGCCGGTCAGTGACAATCAGAGCTTGGCACAAGGTTTGTCCGTAGGTTTATAACCGAAACAGAATACTAACCTTTAAAAACCATTTATTATGATCAGTGAAAAATTGCAAAAGGCTATCAACGAACAAATCACAGCCGAAATGTGGTCGGCAAATCTCTACATGTCTATGAGTTTCTACCTCCAACGCGAAGGTTTCGACGGTTTTGCTCATTGGATGAAGAAACAATCTGAAGAAGAACTGGATCATGCTTACAAACTGGGTGACTATGTTATCAAACGTGGTGGTACGGTAACGGTAGACAAAGTAGACGTTGTTCCGACAGGATGGGGCAGCGTATTGGAAGTATTCGAAAATGTCTACAAACACGAATGTCATGTTTCCGAATTGATAGACAAGCTCGTAGACGTGGCTTCTGCTGAAAGAGACAAAGCCAGTCAGGATTTCTTGTGGAGCTTCGTCAGAGAACAAGTGGAAGAAGAGGCCACAATACAAAGCATTGTGGAACGCATCCGTAAGATGGGAGACTCAGCAATCTGTTACCTCGATGACCAGCTGGGACAAAGAAAATAATCCAAGCGACATGCAAACAGTGAGTCCCGACACTCAACCGGTGTCGGGACTCACTGTTTTTGGCAAAAGGAAAGAAGTGGAGTTGATGCTGCCGGTTTCAAAGTTAGCCCCACGTCATATCGACAGAATCAATGAGAGGTGATGATGAACAATCCGTACATGGATGATGATGGGATACCCCGCATCAGCGGACTGACTACGGGCAGTCGGTACACCAACCACAAGCGGTCAGCAATCCCCTTCTGAACGAGTTTCACAAGCCTTCTACGCTTAAAAAATATTGCAGGATAGCGAGGCTATGATATTTAATGCCTATCTTTGTCGGACAATTTTGTTTGCGTATGCGGATAGCTCTCAATATCAGGTTTATAACAAAAATGCATTAGTCTGAGTTATGGATATGATTCGTAAGAATAAAAACACCGGCATGGAACGTCCGTTACTGAGCATCATTGTTCCGGTATATAAGGTTGAACGTTTTTTGGTGAAATGTGTGATGTCTATCTGTAATCAGACGTATCGTAATTTAGAGATTGTTCTGGTCGACGATGGCTCGCCTGATGATTGCCCGCAGCTCTGCGATTGGTTGGCCGATAAGGACAATCGTATCAGGGTTGTGCACAAAACGAATGGCGGGATCAGTTCAGCACGCAATGCCGGATTGGATGTCGCAAGAGGTGAATATGTGGGTTTTGTTGACAGCGACGATTGGTTGGCTCCGGATATGTATACCACGCTGGTGGAACTTATCTTACGTCATGATGCCGATATAGCTATGTGTGCTTTTTATTATGTTGAGGGATTGAAAATGTCGCGCTCTTGTAAGAAAGGTCAAAAAGATTTGTTGCTGAATAGGGATGCTGCTCTCAGACAATTGTTTCGTGATCGTTTGGTGAAGAATTACCTGTGGGACAAAATATATAAACGTTCTTTGTTTGATGGCATCCGCTTTCCACTTGGACGTACGTATGAAGACATAGCCACGTTGTATAGGGTGTTTGCGCGCATTCAGAAGTTTGCTTTCAGCAATGTTCCCGGTTATTATTATCGCATTCATGCGTCGAGTATTACGGGCGAAAGTATGAATCCCGTGCGTGAATATGACTGTTTTCATTTCTTTTTGAAGCAGCGTGAGTTTGCTGTGCGTAGCGGGTTGTGGCCGAAGGCTCATGTGCGTACGGTAAAGCATGCCGTACATTTGCTGAATCATTTACTTTTGTTACCGCCATCGGCCGACCGCGATAAGGCTATGGATCGGATTTTAGACGAACTGCATGTATGTGATGAGGTCGGATTTCTGACTGTCGGTGTTGTAAACGCTCTTCGCCGTTACTTTATGTTTCATTATTGGGAATCTTACAAGAAAGCCTATTGTGCTTATCGAAAGGTGTTTAAACCGAAGAGAAAGAAACGTTTAGAACCTACGGGGGGGGGTAAAATATCTGCAGATCAGCATATTGCTGAGTGTGCCATTCTATTCTATAACCGTTTTGCCGGAAGAGCAAACATCTTCCGGCAAAACGGTTTTTCGTTGTTGTGCCTGAACGTAGCCTGACGATATGAGTGTGAAAAAGAAAATAGCATTTGTCGTTACCCGCTACGGAAA
>CAZEPM010000214.1:0-2260 GCA_964514145.1 uncultured Bacteroides sp. | reverse complement strand
GGAAGGGGGAAATGAAAGGGTCGTCACTGAACGTTGTTCGGTGACGGACCTGACCACGTTCAGTGACGGACCTAACAGTGTTCGGTGACGGACTTTACTAACCTGCTCATACTCAGCCATATAGACAGGTGACGAATCGGGCTGCCAAAATGTCGCACATCGGGCTTCCTGCACCCCTGCGGACGTGGGCCTGTCAGACGGAAACATCTCTATTTGGGAGGTTTTCTTATATTATCGGAAGCAAAATTGTATCTTTGCGGAAATGAATGAAAACTGTTGCATGATATGAATCACGGATTTGTCAAAGTCGCCGCAGCCATACCTGCTGTCAGAGTTGCCGACTGCCATTACAACGCACAACAAATCTTGCTTCAGATGAAGGAAGCTGAGACCAAGCGAGTAGAGATTGTTATCTTTCCGGAGCTGTCTGTCACGGCCTATACTTGTGGAGACCTGTTTCATCAGCAAATCTTATTGGATGAAAGCCTGTCGGCTCTGCAAACCTTGTTGGAGGCGAGCCGCAACATGGATGTCATCTCGATTGTAGGCCTGCCGGTAGCCGTTCGTTCCGTACTGCTCAATTGTGCGGTTGTGCTTCAGAAGGGACGTGTCTTGGGTGTCGTGCCCAAAACCTATCTGCCTAACTATAAGGAGTTTTACGAACAGCGATGGTTCAGTTCGGGCATTCACCATACCGCCTGTGTGTCTTTATGCGGACAAGACGATATTCCCTTGAGCACTCGCCTGATATTCGACACGCCGCACTGCAAGTTCGGCATCGAGATCTGCGAAGATGTGTGGGCGCCCGTACCGCCGAGTTGCCTGCTGGCACTGAACGGGGCGGAGATTATTTTTAACATGTCGGCGGATAATGAGGGGACAGGGAAACATCAGTACGTGCGTTCGTTAATCAGTCAACAGTCTGCCCGTTGCCTGTCTGCGTATGTATTCTCCTCGTGCGGGTTTGGGGAGTCTACCACCGACGTGGTTTTTGCAGGAAACGGATTAATCTACGAGAACGGCTCTTTGCTGGCTGCATCCGAACGTTTCTGCCTTGATCCGCAACTGGTCGTCAGCGAAATAGACGTTGAGCATTTGCGTTACGAGCGCCGGGTGAATACCACATTCTCGGCCTGTATCTCTGTGCATCAGGATGCCGTCTGCAGCCATATCCCGACACTTCCCGTTGCTGCCAAAGAGATGGTTCTGACACGTGCCGTCGATCCTCATCCGTTTGTCCCCAAAGACGAGAAACTGACAGAACACTGTCGGGAGATATTCTCGATTCAGGTTTCCGGTTTAGCCAAGCGATTGCTGCATACCCGCTGCCAAGCGGCCGTTGTCGGTATTTCCGGCGGACTGGATTCGACGTTGGCATTGCTTGTCACCGTGCAAACGTTCGACAGGCTGGAATGGAACCGCAAAGGGATTATAGGCGTTACCATGCCGGGATTCGGAACGACAGGCCGCACATATCACAACGCGCTCAGCCTGATGCAATCATTGGGAATCACTATCCGTGAAATCAGCATCAAGCCTGCGTGCATACAACATTTCTCTGACATCGGACACGATATCAACCTGCACGACGTGACCTACGAGAACAGCCAAGCCAGAGAGCGGACACAAATACTGATGGATATCGCCAACCAGACAAACGGACTGGTGATCGGTACGGGCGACTTATCTGAATTGGCGTTAGGGTGGGCTACATACAATGGAGACCACATGTCGATGTATGCAACGAATGCATCCATTCCGAAAACTCTCGTACGGCATTTGGTCGCATGGGTGGCGGAGACAAACGTTGATGCAGCATCACGGGCAACCCTCCTCGACATCATCAATACACCTATCAGCCCCGAACTTATTCCGGCAGACGAGCAGGGCAACATTTCTCAAAAGACAGAAGATCTGGTGGGCCCGTATGAATTGCACGATTTCTTTCTCTATCATTTCATCCGCTTTGGCTCTCGTCCGGCTAAAATATACTTTTTAGCCCGACATGCGTTTGCGGACTACGACCATGCTACCATCAAAAAATGGCTGACAACATTCTGCCGACGTTTTTTCAGTCAGCAGTTCAAACGTTCGTGTTTACCGGACGGGCCGAAAGTCGGATCGGTCACATTGTCGCCACGCGGCGATTGGCGAATGCCTAGCGATGCGTCTGTGGCATTATGGCTGGAAGAGTGCAACCAATTATAAATACATCAATCAGATGAAAAAACAAATCATCATAGTCATCGGCTATCTCTTT
>CAZEPM010000213.1:0-2282 GCA_964514145.1 uncultured Bacteroides sp. | reverse complement strand
TCTAATCTGCATTTATAAAAGAGAGTCATAACATCTGGCTTCTAATTCTTGTTTGCCCGCTTGCGTTCCGTCTCATCGAGAATAATCTTGCGCATGCGCATGCTTTTAGGCGTCACTTCCACGTATTCGTCTTCCTTGATGTATTCCAACGCTTCTTCCAGCGAGAAGATAACCGGCGGAATGATACGCGCCTTGTCGTCTGAACCCGACGCACGCATGTTGGTCAGTTTTTTCGATTTGGTTACGTTGATCACTAAGTCGTTTTCGTGCACGTGCTCGCCCACGATCTGACCGGCATAGACATCTTCTTGCGGATGGATGAAGAAACGTCCGCGGTCTTGCAGCTTGTCGATGGCATATGCGAAAGCTGTTCCGCTTTCCATGGCAATCATAGAGCCATTGGTGCGACGTTCGATATCACCCTTATAGGGTTGGTATTCCTTGAAACGGTGTGCTATGATAGCTTCTCCGGCCGAAGCTGTCAACACATTGGTGCGCAGGCCGATGATGCCGCGTGCCGGGATGTCGAACGCAATGTCTACACGTTCGCCGATAGTCTGCATCGAGGTCAGTTCTCCTTTACGGCGGGTCACCATGTCAATCATCTTGCTGGCATATTCTTCCGGCACATTGATGGTGAGTTCTTCGATGGGTTCGCAATGCTTTCCGTCGATCTCTTTATAAATCACCTGAGGCTGACCCACCTGAAGTTCATAGCCTTCGCGACGCATGGTTTCGATGAGCACGGAGAGGTGGAGTACGCCGCGACCCGAGACAATCCACTTACCGTCTTCGTTGTCTGACTTGCGTACGCGCAGCGCCAGGTTCTTGTCCAGTTCTTTCATCAGGCGGTCGTGGATGTGGCGCGATGTGACAAACTTACCTTCTTTTCCAAAGAATGGCGAATCGTTGATGGTGAAGAGCATGCTCATTGTCGGTTCGTCGATAGCGATGGGTGGCAGTGGTTCGGGGTTTTCAACATCGCAAATGGTGTCACCAATCTCGAAATCTTCCAATCCAACCACAGCGCAGATGTCTCCCGAAGAGACTGACTCTACCCGTTTGCGTCCAAGTCCTTCAAAGGTGTGCAGCTCTTTGATTTTGGCCTTTGTCATCGAGCCGTCACGTTTGGCTAGTGTGATATTCATGCCTTCGGTCAGAGTGCCCCGGTGAACACGGCCTATGGCGATACGTCCGGTATAAGACGAGAAATCGAGCGAAGTAATCAGCATCTGCGGTGTACCGTCCAGTTGACGCGGAGCCGGAATATGCTTCAAAATGGCATCAAGCAGTGGCGTGATGTTGTCGGTAGGTTGTTTCCAGTCTTCACCCATCCAATTATTTTTGGCAGAACCGTAGAGAACCGGGAAGTCGAGCTGTTCTTCGGTTGCATTGAGCGAAAACATCAGGTCGAACACCATCTCATATACTTCTTCCGGACGGCAATTGGGCTTATCTACTTTATTGACTACCACCAGCGGCTTGAGTCCGATTTGCAGGGCTTTTTGCAAGACGAAACGTGTCTGTGGCATCGGCCCTTCGAATGCATCGACCAGTAAGATGCAACCGTCGGCCATGTTGAGCACGCGCTCTACCTCGCCGCCAAAGTCAGCATGCCCCGGTGTATCAATGATATTAATTTTAGTATCCTTATAATTAATCGACACGTTCTTCGAAAGAATCGTTATGCCTCGCTCTCGCTCCAAATCATTGTTATCCAAAACCAGCACCCCGTTTGTCTGATCGTTCCGGAAGAGATGGCCGGCGAGCATCATCTTGTCCACGAGTGTTGTCTTGCCGTGATCGACATGTGCAATAATCGCAATGTTCCTAATATTCTGCATATCTTTACCTTAAATTTGGGTGCAAAGTTACGATAAAATAATTGAAAACATATTGCGCATTGTGATATTATATCTATCTTTGCAGCCGCAAAACAAATTATACAATAACTAAATTTTTATTTTACACAACTATGTACTTAGACTCAGCTAAGAAAAAAGAGATCTTTGGACAATACGGAAAGTCTAACACTGATACGGGTTCACCTGAAGCTCAAGTAGCATTGTTTTCATACCGTATTTCCCACTTGACGGAACACATGAAGCGTAACCGTAAAGATTATAACACGGAAAGAGCTTTGACCATGTTGGTAGGAAAGCGTCGTGCTTTGCTTAACTACCTGAAGAACCGTGATATCGAACGATATCGTGCTCTGATCAAAGCCCTGAACTTGCGTAAGTAAGTTGTTAGCAATCCTATAAAAAGAAGGCGTCCATAAC
>CAZEPM010000212.1:0-2352 GCA_964514145.1 uncultured Bacteroides sp. | reverse complement strand
TGTTGCAAATATCATGCAAACCCGAAAATAAGCATCCATAAGCAACCACAGCTCTTTGATTACAAAGGTACAGATTTATTTGAAAAATTCATGATATAAACGCATAATAATCAAAAGTTTATGGCATTTTTAATAGATTCTTCGATTTTTATCCTTACTTTTGTATATGATACCAGGGTAATATACCTGAATCATAATGGATTTATGCAGATACATAACAAATCCGAGTTTTAGAACTATTTATTATATTGCGATATGTCAATATGGAGTAAACTCTTAGGAATTGAGAAGGCCGAGGATAAAGGCAAGATTATCGACAATAAAGCCATCTCTGCACCATGCAGTGCTCCTCATTATGCCATAGTAGATGTTGAAGTGGGCTTAAAAGACCATAAAATTCATGATATAGGAGCACTTAAACATGATGACACGACATTTCATAAAACTTCAAAAGAAGAATTATTTATTTTCCTAAATGATGTAGACTATATCTGTGGTCACAATATCATTCACCACGATGCCAACTACCTGTTTACGGACCAAAAATGCCACTGGATCTTAGTTGACACACTTTATGTTTCGCCTTTACTGTTCCCGGAACGTCCTTATCACAGACTTGTGAAAGATGACAAGCTAATCAGCGAACAGATGAACAATCCGGTGAACGATTGCAAGAAAGCAAAAGACTTGTTGCTGGATGAAATAGCATGCTGGCATTCATTGCCGAAAGAAAAACGTTTGCTATATGCATCGTTGCTGAAAGGTAAGAAAGAATTTAAAGGATTTCTCAGTATGGTATGTGCAGAGTATATCCATGAAAGAATACCAGAACTAATCAAAGAACTCTATATTGGAAAGATTTGCCGACATGCCGACCTTGACATGCTCATCAACCAATATCCGTGCGGATTGGCATACGCTTTAGCTCTGATTGATACCACCGATTATCGCTCCATCACCCCCGGATGGGTACTTTATAATTATCCGGAGGTAGAGTTTATTATAAAACTCTTGCGCCATACCAATTGCCACGAAGGCTGTGACTATTGCCGTACGCAATTGGATGTGCTTCATAACTTAAAAACATTTTTCGGCTACGAGTGCTTCCGGACATACGAAGGCGAGCCACTGCAAGAACGTGCTGCCAAAGCTGCAGTGGAAGGGAAATCGCTGTTGGCGATATTTCCTACCGGTGGTGGCAAATCACTTACTTTCCAATTGCCTGCACTCATGGCAGGACATTCCATGCATGGGCTTACGGTGGTTATCTCCCCCTTGCAGTCCTTGATGAAAGATCAGGTAGATAACCTTGCCGACAGAGGCATCACGGATGCCGTAACCATAAATGGAATGCTAGATCCCATCACAAGATCACTGTCCATACAAAGAGTACAAGATGGAGAAGCCTCGCTATTATATATCTCTCCCGAAATGCTTCGCTCAAAAACGATTGAGAAAATATTGATGGCGCGCCACGTTGTAAGGTTTGTAATAGACGAAGCGCACTGCTTTTCTTCATGGGGGCAGGATTTCAGGGTTGACTATCTCTACATTGGCAAATTCATCCAACAATACCAGGAAAAGAAAAAATGTAAAACCCCGATACCAGTATCTTGTTTTACGGCTACGGCCAAACAGAAAGTAATCCAAGATATCTGCGACTATTTCAGGCAGACTTTGAATTTGAATCTGGAATTATTCGCATCAAGTGCCACAAGAACGAATCTGCACTATTCTGTCATACATGTGGAGAATGATAATGACAAATATCTGAAACTAAGAGAACTTGTCGCAGAAGCCGATTGTCCGACAATTGTTTACGTATCACGTACCAAACGGACAAGAGAACTGGCTGCAAAGCTTACTCGCGACGGTTACAAGGCTCTCTCTTTCAATGGGAAAATGGAAGCCGATGAAAAAATAGCCAACCAAGACGCTTTCATGAACGATCAGGTACACATCATTGTGGCCACATCCGCATTTGGCATGGGAGTGGACAAGAAAGATGTCGGTCTTGTGGTACATTATGACATTTCCGATTCGCTGGAGAATTATGTTCAAGAGGCAGGCAGAGCAGGCCGTGACCCCAATCTTAGCGCACGTTGTTATGTACTTTATAATGACAATGATTTGGACAAGCATTTTATATTGCTAAACCAAACAAAACTTAGCATTAGCGAAATACAACAAGTATGGAAAGCTGTCAAAAGCCTTACCAAACACCGTATAAAAGTCAACTGCTCTGCATTGGAGATTGCCCGACAAGCAGGATGGGATGATTCGGTATCTGACATTGAGACACGTGTACGAACTGCATTAGCGGCTTTAGAGCAAAGCGGATACTTGGTAAGA
>CAZEPM010000211.1:0-2358 GCA_964514145.1 uncultured Bacteroides sp. | reverse complement strand
CGCGACAAGCATCCTTGCCCCTGGCTCCCCTGTTTACGTGCCGCCTACGGCTTCTTTTACACCACGAGGGTAATCACATCAATATATCTGAACAATGCGTCTGTTTTGAACGCCTACAATTGGTAGTCACAAGGTTTAATGCAGTAATCAGGCTTTTGGTCAATTTCATAATGTTGCATTAAATCCTGCTTCAAAGACTTGAACATAGTCCTGTCAGCACTTTTTAGTCTATCAGTCGGAAGTATATAGTTTACATCTGTAGGACGATATGTGTCAAGGGTCATGTGCCAATAGTTCAACATGGTTGGAGCATGATGGATTTTTATGCGGGAATTTACTTTTACACTTTGTTTCTTCCCTTTAAATACGCCTACAAGATGAGCGTCATAGGCCTTTTCTTCATCAGAAGTTGCCACGATTGCCCTCCTTTCATATTCATCCCTTTCTTCTTGCGTTTCAAAATGTTTATGAAAAGGGAATGTCCTATTGTGGATATCGCGGACTTGGAAACATAATCCAAAACATACGTCATAAATGGTATAGTTGCCATCCGTCAAATACAATGCGGGCGGTATGCTTTCACCCTTCCAAGGACGGGTAGCATCATCACCAGACGGAAGAAAGCGTAAGTGGGCATGTCTGTCCGTGTCAAACAATCCTCCGGCTAAATTTAAGGACAGATTGACCATACTATTGGCAAAGACCTTTCCACTTAATTGCTTTTCGCCTTCTTCTGTCTCGATAAAGTAATCTTCCACACATCCCGTCACCATTCTGACAGCTAACAAATTTTGATACTTTGCTAATAGATTCTCCACACCAAGTCTTTCAATATAGGTCGACTTTGGCAGGATGTCTATCGGATATGGTTCTTTATCGTGTTCCATCAGCTCTCTCCTGCATGACAGAATTAATAGTATTAACAACTTCTTGTAACGGCATTTCGTCTGTCACAAGTAATTCCTTTCCCCTGTGAATGGAAAATACGACAGGAGCATCTATTTCTTCATCTAAGAACTGCGAAATACTTAGAGTCTGTCCATTAGACAGTTTTAAAACCGTGTCTATGGTTTCATCAAATTTATTATATTCGGAAAGGTTATCGGTGAAATGCAATTGACAAACTCTATTGGCCAATTCAAGGATATAACCCCTTTTATCAGCAGGAAAATCTATGCAGTGCTTGTAAAATGAATTTTTAATCTTTTCAAAGCGATGCGATGTTTCTTCGATAGACGCATCCATCGGTTCACATTCACTCATTGTACGAGTAATGTTTTTAGCCGCACAATATATAGGCTCACTGGAAGCATTCCTCCTCTCATTCACTGCATTCGGAAAAAGAGCAGAAGGCTCATCATCCATATATATTCGTTGTGCATAACCATCTGTCCCAGCAAGGGCTGTGGCTGCCATTACATAAACCGCGAAAAAAGTAGTCGTGCTATTTTGAGACATTTGTTATGAGACTTTCTTTTATTGTTAATATATCATGGAAAAATGCGGCTACATCACCTTTCCCAAGTTCTAAAGTTACCTCGGGCACAGAATTTAAATCCAACTGAAACAAAATGACAGGAACGACTTGGGGATTATCGTTTTCATTTGTTGTCAATGTCCCGTCAAATATGTTATGAAGCAAGTTTATTTCTGTGGTCTTACTTCCGAAACTAAATGAACGTTTTAGTAGGAATGACAAATTTATGTCTTGAGATTTAATGCCGTCAAATATGGTTTGTCTTAATAGGTTATTCCAAAAAGCATCGAGTTCAGTGCCACTTTTTTTATTGAAAACATAGAGTGGCGCATAAGCTATACGAGTGACAATAGCGTTAGATGCCAAAGTATCTAATATGTGAGAAAACCATTTTGTACTTTTTTCGCAGAACTCTATTTCCAAATTATTATCGTATGGTACATTTTTAACAAGAACAATATCAATTTTACCCACTTGGAATACAATATTATACTCATCACCACTGTCAAATCTCCTAAAGATTCTCCAAGGCAAGCCATATTGAGGCAATGATGGATTAACACCAAACACAGGCATACCCGGTTGCATAATGCCATACACTTTTCCATCCGTATCTCCAAAAAATAAATTCTTAAACCTTTCGGCATTTTCCGGAGTATATCCTATATTTTGTGGTAGGAATATGGTACTTCTTAATTGTACAATGTTCATTAAATTATTCATGCAAGGGTATTTTATGTATTTTCAATGCAAAATTAGCATATTTCCTCAATACTATTTCACATTTTCCCACGTATAACAGGTGCTTTTGATTAAATTAACGTGTCGCCTACGGCTTCTCCCACTTCCACTTCTTGGCTCTGTTGGCCGCGTGCCGCCTC
>CAZEPM010000210.1:0-2392 GCA_964514145.1 uncultured Bacteroides sp. | reverse complement strand
GCCAGTCCGCGCAGACCGGTAGTAAGTGATGGCAGGTCTGCTCCCAGCATGCTGGTGTCTGAAACGAGGATGACGTCGGCTTTGAGCCGCTCTTTGTTTTCCTTGATAAACGTATTCAGGCTGGGCGAACCGATTTCTTCTTCTCCTTCGAAAATGAACTTCACGTTGTGTTTCAGCAGACCTTCGCGCAGGGCGTATTCAAACGCTTTGGCTTGTATGAACGATTGGCCTTTGTCGTCATCAGCGCCACGTGCATAAATGCGCTCATCTCTGATTTCCGGTTCAAACGGTTGACTCTTCCATAACTCCAGAGGTTCAGCGGGCATGACATCGTAGTGAGCATAAATCAACACCGTAGGAGCCTCTGGGTCTACACGCTTCTCGGCAAAGACAAAGGGATTGCCTTGTGAGGGAATGATCATTGCTTCGTCGACTCCGGCTTCGAGCAACAGTTGTTTCCACCGCCGGGCACAGGCCAGCATATCGTCTTTGTGTTCCGGCAGAGCACTGATGCTCGGGATGCGAATAAGACTGAATAGTTCGTCTAAAAATCTCGGTTCGTTTTCACGAATATACTCCTTGATTTCCATAATATTAGTGTTTTATTTGGTGAATGTATTCTGTTTGTTTGTTGATTACGGCCAGATACCGTCGTGGCGGCGTGTGGTCATCGCGCTGATGGCGCCTTGCCATGCCAATGCTTGACCGGAACTTATAAGTGCGTCGTTTTGTTTAGCAGATAATAGTCGAGCAAGGTCATGGCAGCCATAGCCTCGACAATGGGAACGGCACGTGGAAGCACACAAGGGTCATGTCGTCCGCTTGCCGTCACGCAAGTGTTCCTGCCGTCTGTCGTAACCGTAGGTTGTTCTCTTAGTAGGGTAGCTACGGGTTTGAATGCCACGCGGAAATAAATAGTTTGTCCGTTGCTGATACCGCCTTGTATGCCACCGGAATGGTTGGTCTGCATGTCGATGTGCCCGTCGTGAGCGTAAAAGAGGTCGTTTTGTTGGGAACCTCTCATCTCCATGTGACCGAATCCTTCGCCATATTCAAAGCCTTTGGCGGCGTTGATGCTGAGCATTGCCGAACCTAAAGCGGCATGCAGTTTGCCGAATACCGGTTGCCCCAGTCCGATGGGACAGCCTTTGATCACGCAGGTGATAACTCCTCCGATGGTGTCTCCTTCACGCTTGACCTGTTCGATGAGGGATTCCATCGCCGCCGCTTTTTGCAGGTCGGGACAGCGCACAGGCGTATGCTCAATGTTGCTGAAGTCGTAGTCGGTGTAGGGTTTGTCTAGTGCGATGTCGCCCACTTGTGAGGTGTAGGCAGTGACCGATATGCCCAGTTGGTTGAGCGCCAGTTTAGCCAGTGCACCGGCCACACATCGGGCAATGGTTTCGCGGGCTGATGAGCGTCCGCCGCCCCGATGGTCTCTAATGCCGTATTTGTTTGTATAGGTGTAGTCAGCGTGCGACGGGCGGAAAATGTGGCGCAGATTTTCGTAGTCGGACGAGCGTTGGTTGCTGTTGCGGACAATGAATCCGATGGGACATCCTGTCGATATGTTTTCGAAAATGCCCGACAGAAATTCCACTTCATCAGCCTCTTTGCGGGCAGTCGTGAGATGGCTCTGTCCCGGTTTGCGACGATTTAGTTCTTGTTGAATGAAAGCGGCATCGATGGGAATGCCTGCGGGGAATCCGTCGATAATTCCTCCGATGGCTGCACCGTGCGACTCGCCGAAAGAGGTCAGGCGGTAGATGTTTCCAAAAGTGTTGTTGAACATGTTTGTAATCTGTTTGTCAATATGATTGATTGCAAATATAGCGAATAATCATGTAGATTCGATATGCGGTTTCAATAAGTTATATAGATGCTGATGGCGGATGTCAAAGACAACGGCGCCACAGACTGTTTATGAATGTTAACTTAACAGACTGGGAAGAATAATCTCTTTCGAGATGAGGCATTTGAAAGAAAAAGTTTAATTTTGCAATGTTTGTACCTTTGCTGGAAGCCCTTTGGGTGGAGGCGGGGCAAGCACATATACATAAAAGGCGTAACTGTACGCTTTGGTTTTGACGGTCTAAGAACTTCGCAAATTCAACAGTATGTCAAAAACAAAGCAACGGGAACGCCCCTTGGGATGTATTATATACCTCCTCCTCGGCTGACGGCATTTTCGTGCCGCGCCTTGGAGGGTACCTGTATATTTGCATCGGCGTGGGGCTTTCAGCGTTGCTCGTTTCGACATACTGGGCAATGCGAAGGCCTTTAGACCGTGGAACGAGTGACAGACTGGCTCCACGTTTTTTTTATGTGTATGGCTATGACAAATTGATAAAACTGTTGGCAAAGGAGTCGGCTGACACAAAGGTTTAATAAG
>CAZEPM010000209.1:0-2416 GCA_964514145.1 uncultured Bacteroides sp. | reverse complement strand
TGCCTTTTCCTATAAGAACTTTGCCTAGATTAAAAAAAGAAGAATTATTTTTGCAACTGTTTTTTATATAAAATGAATACATGGCAGAAGGTTCTCAATTCTTAATCGACATAGACCAGATATTGCAATCCAAAGCCGGAAAAAAAGCGAAATATATACCAAGGTTCGTAGTAGCTTACCTAAAACATGTCGTTCATCAGCGTGAAATCAACGAATTCCTCATCCATGAAAAGGGACGTGTGGGTATGGATTTTCTGAAAGATTGCATGGATTATCTTGACAGCAAGTTAGAAGTGAAAGGACTGGAAAACCTGCCCGACAACCGTTTGTGTACGTTTGTCAGCAATCATCCGTTGGGTGGACAGGACGGTGTTGCGCTCGGCTATCTGCTGGGAACGCACTACAACGGGCGCATCCGATATCTCGTCAACGACCTGCTGATGAATTTGCACGGTCTCGCCCCGCTCTGTATTCCTATCAATAAAACCGGCTCTCAAGCACGCGACTTTCCCCAGATGGTAGAAAAAGGCTTTCAGTCAGACAATCACATCATCATGTTTCCGGCCGGTCTGTGCTCGCGCCGCCGGCAAGGTATCATCCGGGATTTGGAATGGAAAAAAACGTTTATCGTGAAAAGCATACAAACCCAACGTGACGTTGTTCCCATTCATTTCGAAGGGCGCAACTCTGACTTTTTCTATAATCTGGCCAATTTCTGCCATTTTTTAGGCATCAAATTCAATATTGCAATGCTCTATCTGGCAGACGAGATGTATAAGAACCGCCACAAAACGTTTAAAGTCACGATTGGGAAACCCATCCCCTGGCAGACTTTCGACTGCTCGAAAACGCCAACACAATGGGCGGAATATGTAAAAACAATTGTTTACAGTTTATAAAGTTTACCCTAGAAATATCAAGAACCTAGAATTTATCATATGGAAGAAATCATTGCGCCGATTGCTAGAGAAGCAATCAAAGCAGAACTGACTCAAGACAAACGTCTTCGCTTCACAAATAAAAGCAACAACGAAATCTACATTGTTACTTATCAGGATTCGCCGAACATCGTACGTGAAATCGGACGCCTGCGCGAAATTGCATTCAGAGCTGCCGGTGGCGGAACAGGCTTGTCTTGCGACCTGGACGAATACGACACCATGGAAAATCCCTACAAGCAACTGATTGTGTGGAATCCCGAAGCCGAAGAAATTCTCGGCGGCTATCGCTATCTGCTAGGCAACGAAGTGCGTTTCGACGACAACGGCAACCCCATGCTGGCCACTGCTCACATGTTTGATTTCTCAGATAAATTCATCCGCGACTATCTGCCGACGACCATTGAGTTGGGACGTTCCTTTGTCACACTGGAATATCAGTCGACACGCTTAGATTCCAAGAGTCTGTTTGCGCTCGACAACTTGTGGGACGGGCTCGGAGCACTTACGGTAATCATGCCCAACGTACAATACTTCTTTGGAAAGATGACGATGTATCCGTCTTATAACCGCTTCGGACGTGACATGATTCTCTATTTCCTCAACAAGCACTTCCCCGACAAAGACAACCTGATTGTGCCCAAGAAACCGCTGAAGATTGAAACCAATCCGGCATTGCTGGCACAAACATTCAACCAGAAATCATTCAAAGAAGACTATAAAATCTTAAACCGCGAAGTAAGAAAGTTGGGGTATAACATACCGCCATTGGTCAACGCATACATGAGTCTTTCACCAACCATGCGCATGTTTGGTACCGCCATCAACTACGGTTTTGGAGATGTGGAGGAAACCGGCATTTTGATTGCAGTCAACGAAATATTGGAGGAGAAACGTATCCGACACATAGAGTCTTTCGTTAGCCAATATCCCGAAGCCTTGAAAATCACTTCCGGAGCCAACAAAGTAATCTATCCGGATAGCAACTCGTTATGATTTAACTATCCAATACACTTTTATGGAGGATTTTTTCCTCATTACATGGGAATTCTTTCCCCAAAAAACATAGAACAACCACATTGCAAAAGAACCTTATCTTCTTGATTTAGAGCAATTAAAACACTTCCAACATCCATTGGCACGCATATTGCTCTCCGATTAGTGTCAGCAATGACTAATGATTATTATTCACTATTAAAAATCAGAAGATTATGAAAAAGATTTTATTTGCAACAATGCTTGTTTTGGGAACAGGAACTTCAATGGCTATCGCTAACGACGTAAAATCGGACAGTGTAGAAATCAATGTGCAACTAAACGATTTTCAACCGATTGAAGTAGACAGTCTGCCGGAAGCAGTGAAAGAAGCTATCGCAAAGAATTATTCGGAAGCAACCATCAAATCGGCTTCTGCAGAAGTAGCTGAAGACGGAACAGCAACTTACCAGATTGTTTTGGTAACTGCAGACGAAACAGAA
>CAZEPM010000208.1:0-2458 GCA_964514145.1 uncultured Bacteroides sp. | reverse complement strand
AGACCTCACCACCAACGGCAAGGACATCGGGCAGCAAATCATCTTCTCTCCCACACCTTTATCAGAACAGGATATCAGAGAAATAAAAGAGATTCAACATGGCAACCAAGAAAGTAGCACTGACGCCGGTCTATCAGAAGCTTGATGCTGCCTACCGAAGTGGACGGTACAACGTGTTCGTGCTGGAAGGAGGAAGCCGTTCGAGCAAGACCTATTCCATCATACAGTTCTGGATTGTCTACGCAAAGGAACACCAAGACCGCACCCGACGCGTCATCATCAGCCGCCTGAAAGCCACCTGGATAACCGCCACCGTACTGAAAGACTTCATCGACGTGCTGAAGGACTATGGCATCTACGACAAGCACAACCACAACAAGTCCGTCGGAGCCGGTGTCTACACGCTCTACACCACCGAGTTTTGGTTCCTCGGTCTTGATGACGAGCAGCGCATCCACGGCATGAAGTCTGACGCATTCTGGATAAACGAAGCTGTGGAAGCCGGATTTGACGACTACGCACAGCTCATGCAACGCTGTTCCGGATTCGCCGTTCTCGACTATAATCCCAGCTACGACGAACACTGGATTTACGACAAGATATGCCGGCGGGAAAAGACACGATACATGCATTCCACCATGCTCGACAACCCGCTGATTCCTGATAATGCCAAGGAACAGATACTGTCCTATGAGCCCACGCCCTACAACGTGGAGCATGGCACCGCCGACAAGCGCAAGTGGATGATTTACGGCCTCGGCAAGCGTGCCAGCCTCGAAGGGTTGATATTCGAAAACTGGAGCTATTGCAAGGAGATACCCCAAGGACTGAAAAAGCGCGGCTACGGCATGGACTTCGGATTCACGCTCGACCAGACGGCCATCGTGGAGTGTGCTTTCGACGCACAGACCAACACGCTCTATCTCGACGAGCTGTGTTACCGCACACACATGGAATCGGCTGATATCATCCGTTTCTGCAAACAACTGACGCCCCTGCGCATCATCTCGGAAAGCGCAGACCCGCGCCTCGTGAGCGAGATACAGAACGCCGGCATACGCATATACCCGGTAGTCAAAGGCCCGGGAAGCGTGGAAGCATCCATCTCCGTGATGAAAGGATACAAGATACTCATCACCGAACGCAGCGTGAACCTGATCAAGGAAATCAAAAACTACACGTGGGAATTCGATGACAAGACAAAACGCTTCGTCAACAAACCGGCCGCAGGGCAGGCTGACCACTGCTTTACGGGAGATACATTGATAACAACGCCCTATGGTAAAACAAGGATAGACCGCATTGCCGTGGGAGATAAGGTTATTACCTCATCAGGGATGAGAAATGTCTGTAAAGTATTCGACAATGGGATACGCAGTATATGCCATGTAAGACTAATTTTCAATGATTTCAAAGTAGACTTAAAAGTAACACCCGACCATAAAGTAAAAACGGTAAAAGGATGGAAACAAGTAAACGAACTAAAGAGGGGGGACGTGTTATATACGTTCAAGTGTTCAACGGCGAAGAATACAAGTTATATCCCGGAGAGAAATATTTTTCAAGAGGATGTAAAAGATTACATCGTGAAGTATGGAAATTCTACAACGGGAACATTCTTAAAGGCTATCATGTACACCATAAGGATGGAGACGTGTGGAATAATGAAATTGACAACCTTGAACTTATTGAAGGTTCAGAACACCTTCGCAATCATGCGGAAAAACATAAGAAGAATCCTGTATTTCTTCAAGAAGCTATTAAAAGAATGGATTATGCACGGATTTTCGCTAACAAATGGCATGGTTCAGAGGAAGGGAGGGAATGGCACCGTAAAATGGCTAAAAAACAAGCCGAGAATGTCAAACCAAAGAAATTCGTATGTGCATGGTGCGGAAAAGAGTTTGAATCAAAGCCAAACGGTCTTAACCGATTCTGCTCAAATAAATGCAAATCCGCATATAGATTGCATTCAGGAGTTGACAATGAAACAAGAATTTGTAAAGAATGCGGATGCGAATTTGTTGTTAACAAGTACTATAAAAACGAATATTGCAGCAGACAGTGTGCTTCAAAACATAGAAGAAGCTACCCTGATAGGCATAGAGATAATAGAGGAAAGTTCGCAAAGAGTATATGATTTAGAGATAGAAGATGAACATGAATATTTTGCTAATGGCGTTCTTGTTCATAATTGTCTCGACGCCGCACGCTATTGGACAATTGGCGAACTGATGGGACGCATCAAGCAGACACGTGATTATTCAGGAATATTCGGACATTAAAACAAAAAGATATGAGAACATTAGAAGAAGTGCTCGCTCTCACCGACACAGGGCAAAAAATCTATTATCTGAAGAAAGCCCGCAAGACCGACCTGCCCGATGTGGCAAAGCTCATGAACGACTGGAACCCGAACCGCCACGAGATTGTTGCCGACGAGGAGAAGTACCCCAAA
>CAZEPM010000207.1:0-2473 GCA_964514145.1 uncultured Bacteroides sp. | reverse complement strand
AACACCTATGGCTGAAGACTTGATACGTCGTAATCCGGAATTAGAAACGGAACTTGTACGTGATATTCCAGCCGGGAGATTAGGAAAACCGGAAGAAATAGCCAATGCAGTACTTTGGTTGTGCAGCCCGCAAGCAAGCTTTGTGGACGGACATGCGTTATTGGTTGATGGTGCTTTTTCAATACATTAGTTCATTAATTTACTATGAAATGGAACGTAAAGAAGGAATTAGCCGCCGTGGTTTTTTGAAAACAGCGGCAGCTGTAGGTGCGGCATTGACGATACAGCCGACAATGAATAAGGTACAGGCTGCAAATGTCGCAATAAATGGAGATGATAATCGGAGTATGCAAAAAGGTAACAGTCTTCCGCATCGTACATTGGGTAGCGGAAATGCCGCGTTTGAAGTGTCAGCTCTCGGGTTCGGGGTTATGGGTATGACTTACAACCGCAGCGAGCATCCTGACAAGAAAGCGTGTGTCCGCCTTCTGCATGAAGCTGTAGAACGTGGAGTGACTCTTTTTGACACAGCTATCATCTATGGACCGATAACCAATGAAGAGCTTGCCGGAGAAGCTCTTTCCGAGTTCAAAGGAAAAATCAACGTGACAACGAAATTTGGACATGAAGTGATAGACGGAAAGGCAACCGGCAGGCAAGACAGCCGCCCGGCTATTATACGCCGTTACTGTGAGGATTCTTTAAGACGTCTTCGATTGGATTCACTGCCAATGTTTTACCAGCACCGTTATGACCGCAATACCCCGATAGAGGAGGTTGCATCTACCATTGCCGACCTGATGAAAGAGGGTAAGGTGCAGCATTGGGGAGTGTGTGAACTGAGTGCGGAATCCATACGTAAGGCTCATGCTGTTTGTCCGTTGACAGCCGTTCAAAGTGAATACCATCTGATGCACCGTCTTGTGGAAGAAAACGGTGTACTTGATACATGTCGTAAATTGGGTATTGGTTTTGTCCCTTACAGTCCGATTAACCGGGGTTTTCTCGGTGGAGACTTGAATGAATACACCCAATTTGCTCCGAACAATGACAACCGTAACACGCTTCCCCGTTTTACACCGGAAGCCATGCGTGCCAACTACCGTATTGTGAATGCACTGCAACGTTTCGGGCGGGAGCGTGGCATGACATCGGCACAACTTGCACTCGGCTGGCTGTTGCAGAAAGCCCCGTGGATTGTTCCTATTCCGGGTACGACCAAATTATCACACTTGGAAGAAAACCTGCGTACGCTCAACTTCAGTCTTACACCGGAAGAATGGCAGGAGTTGGAAAATATGGTGTCAGCTATCCCTGTCATGGGAGACCGCTACAATGCCGAGCAGCAGAAACAGGTCGGAGGTTGATTTTAATTTGTTTTACATATAAAAAATCAAATGACAAGTAAGTAATCTGAAATATTTTATAGTCAGCATAAAATATAAATATTGTATCATCATGATATTTTAAAATGTGAATCATGAAACATATAAAAGTGCTTGAATGATGTGAGGCCGATCGCCTCAAACTGGAGAAAGGCTATCATAATGCCCCAATCCGCTGATGCAAATCCATATTGTTGAAGTCATCAGGAAAAAACAACTTCAGAAACAGCTGAAATATTTGATGTGACAGTCCCGACAGTACACGTATGGATAAAACATTATAAAGAAAATGGTATACTTATATGTATAAAATTAATTTTGAATAATTACTTACCAATATGAAACAACTTATAATAGCTCTTGTATTGGGTTGCCTGTTTTTCCCATCAACGACAAGGGCACAGAATGATACCCGGACAGACAGGATCGCTCTCTGTAAAGAGAACTATACGGCTCTTTTTGGCGGTGAAGCCTTAACCGGAAAGGGTGCAGATCCTGAGTTTATGTCTATTCTCCAAAAGTTTATCTTCGGAGAAGTGTTTGCTGTAGGTGAACTTGACTACAAAACCCGCGAACTGATTACCTGTACGGTCCTTACCACGATGCAGACCCTTCCGCAACTGAAATCCCATGCTGCGGCAGCCTTGAATGTAGGTGTAACGCCTGTTGAACTACGGGAAGCTGTCTATCAGTGCGCTCCGTTCATCGGTTTTCCGCGGACGCTGAACGCCATCGGCGTTATTAACGAGGTTTTCCGTGAAAAAGGCATTGCTTTGCCACTGGATACCCAAAGTACTACCACAGAGGAGAATCGATATGAAAAGGGATTCGCCATTCAGAATCCCCTTTACGGAAACGAGATTGCCGAACGGATGGCGGATGTCCCGGGCGGTATGGGGGCTGATGTGGCCCGTTTTCTGACCGAATATTGCTTCGGTGATATTTATACCCGCAACGGTTTGGATGTCCAAACCAGGGAATTACTCATCTACTGCATTCTGACAACGCTGGAGGCCGATTCGCAACTTCAATCTCACACATTGGGAAATATGAAGCTGGGAACAAGTAAGGAAACACTTGTGGCGGCT
>CAZEPM010000206.1:0-2476 GCA_964514145.1 uncultured Bacteroides sp. | reverse complement strand
TTGCTAAAGCCCCAAACTGATCAGGCGCAAGAAGACGCGCCATCACAATTTGCACAACAAGCTGAACGAGCGAATTTCCTCCCCGCTCAAACAACTTCCAGAAGAGAGACGATATTGTGTTGTCTTTTAACGAATCTTTCATTGAAGTTAACTACTTAAGATGACCGGTAAGCGGCAGAAACGAGGCAGGTATCTCTGTTGCCGACCTGGTTATTAGGGTTCCATCGTTTTTCTTCTTTATCAACACACGTTCTCGCTTCAAAATGGTTTGGGTCCGTAATGGGAAAAACCGTGCTCTAATAGCTCTCACAATCGTCTTAGAGCTTGGAGCCTTTCGCCGTAGCTCAGCAAAAGAGATTTCTTTGTTAGAAAACATCTTAGGCAGAGTCTCGTGCGCACAACTATCTAACTGAAATTGAATGCGGCGTTCTATTGCTTCATCATACAATCCTGCAGTGTTCGTGTTTACCTGTCTTAGCGCTTTAATATAAGACTCACAATAGCGCTTTGCCTGATCAACGCTCCTATTCTGAAACTGTTGCGACCAAGAGCTTTTCGACCCAAACCTATAAACCGACATTGGCTGGGCGAGCCAACACACTTTGCCTTTTGTGGCTAAATCCATTAGTAAAAAATGATCGCCAACAGGTGCGCCACCGATGCGTTTGCCCAGCAACTCTTTCCTAAAAAAGAAAGAAGCGGTGGGGTTGATTAACCCTCCACCTTCCACAATGAGCTCTTCCATTGTTTTCTCTCGGTCAGAACTCACGGGCTCGGATAAATAAGAACAATCATGTGCATAATCAATAACAAGAGCGTTATGAATACAGAGCGATATTTCTTTAGAGCCTTTAAGCACATCATATTGTCGTTGCAATTTATTGACATCGACCCAGTAATCATCTCCTTCGCATATCGCAACCATCTCTCCTCTTGCTGCAGGTATGGCATAATCCCGCCAACCGCTTTTCTTGTATTGTCTCTGATTTTCTTTTTGAATAATGGGAACTATCAATTCCGGATATCGCTCGGCATATTCGATAACAACATCCGTTGTTCCGTCTGTTGAAGCATCATCATACACAATGATCTCGAAAGGAAATGACGTAATCTGGTTAACAAAACCATTGAGGGCGTCTCTTATATAGTCAATATGGTTGTATGTTATGCATACTATCGAAACTTCAGGGGTCACTTTACTTTCAGCCCTTCCAGCCTCGACGGCAGAAGCCGTGAGAGCGGCGTGGATGTCATGGCGTTACGCACTTTACTTTCAGCCCTTCCAGCCTCGACGGCAGAAGGCACCCTGGCAAGTCGGCTCTCTATTCCTAGACCCATCAAAAGCAGGCCTGGCGATATAACGATACTGAGTATGTGCACTTCGGTGAGACCAAAGACCAGCATCAGCGTCAAAACACAATACCGAAGAGAATGCGGGTTTTTAATGCTTGACAGAGTGGACCAATAGAACAAGCAAAAAACAAGACAGAACGCCAAACCGAAAGCGAACAATCCACTTGCATAGAAACTGTCCAGCGTGCTCGCGACGCTACGATATCCCTCGCTTGTAAGTGCTATAGCTTCCTCGAATCTTTGTCCCAGCAGCGTGATTCCTTGATTCTCGTAGCATACATGCCACAGCCAGATACGGCCTGTGAACCAGTCTGCGATGTCATTTGAATACAGAACGCTTGACGAAAGAAAAACGAATAAAAATAAAAGAAGCGGCAATAGATATAGTACTCGTTTCACCACCTTCAAACCCAAAAAACCCCACTTCTGTTGGCAGTAACAGAGCAGCGGCGCCAAGCATGACAGAATGAATGACGTACGCGAATCGGCAAGCGCGAAGATTGTGGTAGACAGCAAAAGCACTCCAACGATAGCGACACCACTTATTTTGCCCGATTTTAAATAAAGATAAGCGCATATGATCATCAACCACAATGCGGCAACCATATTCGGATGATTAAAGTAGAAAGAGTACCGAATTCTTTCAGTATCTTCACCTCCATCGCGGTAAACGAAATCGAGACCGCTGGGGTCGACCAACAAAACAATCACGTATACGATGCAGAGAAAAAGAACGAGTGTCGCAGTCATCTGCAGCCACATTCTTATGAGAGATCGGCCATCCGCCGCCGTAGGGGCTGAAGCAGCTACTAATATGAAAACAAACGGCGCGGTTTCGCCTGCTGCAAAGTAAACGTAGACTCCAACGGTAAGTGCAAGAAGAAGGGGCAACACCAAGCCTTTATATCTACCTATATTCTTGCAACAATGGAGAAGGAGGAACACAGACCCAGCGAGAAGCATCAGCTTATCAACTTGGTCTGGAATAGAGAATAGCGTTGTCATATCGCAAAACGTTCTTGCGTACAAGATGACGAAGCCAATTAAAAAGAGAGCCGGGATCTGCATATATCTTTCGCGCCCGACTATCATTTCGTGCGCCTCCGGCGATCAAGAACCTGTA
>CAZEPM010000205.1:0-2493 GCA_964514145.1 uncultured Bacteroides sp. | reverse complement strand
TGCACCTCAAGATTTCGCATTCCTCATCGGTCAACTGGAACATGAAGTCTTGCTCGAACTTCTCAATGTTATTCTTGACCTGGCGGTTAAAGTCCTTGGTGCTATATCCGTAGATTTTAGCCAAATCCATGTCAAGCATTACGCGAACTCCCCGGACATAGTATATAAATCCTTTCAGATATTCGGCATTGACTTCCTCTGCGATAATGTCTTTATCCATATTCGTAAGCTATTATGTTCGTATATTTTTAGTCTGCTTTGGCAAGGTAACTCCGCCATTCATTGATGTACGTCCGTTCCATACCGCAGTCTTTTATTTTCCCTTTGTTCGTGCTGTCGTTCAACTTCTTAATGGCAATTTGCAAGTTACGTACACTTTTCAAGTCGCAGTTCGGCATTTCATTGACAAGCAACCGATGAAATGTGGTCACATCGCAGCGGCTTAAAAGCTGTTCTTCCTGTAGGGCAAAATATAGCCTTGCCAAATCGGTGCCTGTATGTTGCGTGGAAACCCTTAGCTTGATTTTCTCTAAGAGTGTTTCTTTGTCGCCAAGTAGATAATCCCGTAAATGAAGCGTCTGTTCTTCTTTTGTAGAGGCCTCCACTATCTGTTCATCTACGGCTACCAACTCCTCCATACACGATTCCATCACATTCCCTTCTTCAATGGTTTTCTTCTCGCGTTTGAAACTTTCCCAATCCTCTTTTGTGCGCATCTTATTGCGAATGCTGCTCTTGATAACAACCCGAATCATGATTGCAGCTATTTTTTGTTCGATGAAATTGTTTCTCGAATTGTTCGCTTCTGCTTCCAGTTGGTTGACCATCGTTTCGTAGCATTTGCCATAATATAGCCATGCCAATATAGCCGGAACTATCGAACCTTTATCTATGCTGTGAAATTCATCAACCAATGATTTTGCGGTATCGGCATCTGCCGCATAATCCTGGATCTTCCGTTCATCGGCGAGGTCGCCGTGACATTCCACCCGATACTTGCGCATCAGTTTGGGTGCGAGTCTCATGCCCACGTTGAAAACCTTGTATAGTCCGATAGCCGATTTGTCATTGACTTCCGCAACAAAGCGGTCGTATTCTTCCGGTTGACTGTCAAGCCATTCTTTGATTTCCTGCTTGAAGCGTTCAAAATCCTGTTGAGCCATAGTTAGCCTTTATTTAGTCCAACAAATGTACGAGTTCCTGTTTCATCTCTTCGTCTATCTCTCTGTAACGGCGGAAAGCCTTGCTACCTTCTTTATGCCCCGATACTGATGAAACCAAATCCGGGTCTTTCACCTTTTTATACATATTCCCGATAAAAGTCTTTCGAGCCGTATGTGTGGTGGCAACCTCGTACAGATACTTCTGCTCAGGCTTACGGGTCAGAGGATTAAGCACAGTAACGATTCTGTTTAGTCCGGCAAGTCTGAAAGCCTCCTTGATAGCCTGATTATATTTTTGCTCCGATATGAACGGAAGCAAAGTTTCTCCATCATAGTCTTTGTGGCGTTCAAGTATGGTTTTGGCGATGTCGTTCAATGGCACTCTCACCGTTCTTGGATTATGATTGCGTGTTTTCCCTTGAATGTACTCTAACGCACCATTCACAAGATTTTTCTTCGTGAGCTTATAAAAGTCACCCACGCGACAGCCTACCACCGTCTGAAACACAAAGATGTCACGTTGCACAGCCAGTTGCGGACGCATGGATAAGTCTGCTTCAAAAAGCTGATTACGTTCCTGCAAGGTTATATATACTGGCGTTCCATAAAGACATTCCTCAATCGGGAATTTGTCAAACGGTCGGTTGATGGTCTTACCTTGGTTATAGCACCATATAAAAAAGGTACGTATGCGAGAAAAACAGTCTATAAGCGTGTTTTTCCCTCTGGGCTGCGGAGTACGTTTTTCCGGAATGGTGGCATATATTTCAGGGTATTCCTCGGCGTATGCGTGTTCGTTCTTCATGAAGTTCCAAATATCAGCCAGCGTGTCCTTAGTGACCGTGTTGATATCCAACGCAAAGTTTTTCATACCCCGTCTCGTTTCTCTTACGAACAGTTCATAACGCATAAGAGCTCTTTTGACCACCCGGAAATTCTTTTTCCTCACTTCCGACAAGCTGTGCTTTTCCAGAAACTCGTCAAACAGTTCAGCAAAAGAGGGTGGATTTTCAGCTGCCAATTCTTCCTCCGTCTTGTATTTGTCCGGGTGATGGAATCTGTCTATCACCTCTCCCAGCCATTCGCTGTCAGCGTCATCCCGATATTCCTTTTCAATCATTCGGGTCAATGCCTGTACTTTATGGTTCAAGTCCATTTTCTCGTCTTCCGGCACCAGAGCCACACGGTCTTTATAGCCCTGCTTTTCTGGGCTCCAATGGTTAGGACTGATGGAAAGTTCGCTTGCAGCCTTGATGTCCTTCTTTCCGTCACGTAGGCGGAAATAGATGGTGGCTTTGGAATCCAAATCGTTCTTCTTTGCCGTTTTTCG
>CAZEPM010000204.1:0-2511 GCA_964514145.1 uncultured Bacteroides sp. | reverse complement strand
ATTCCATTAAAAGAGAATAGTGTAGAAACTAATTCTTTCTGGAGCAATTGGTTTATTCAGGCTGGCGTCAATTACAATGCTTTCTATTCTAGTCAAGAGTATGGCATTCATAAGAGTCCTTTTAAAGATCGCGGTCAGTTCGGCTTTAATATAGCCATTGGTAAATGGTTTACTCCGGGCTTGGGATTGCGCCTTAAATATGATGGTATTTGGGGAAAATCAGTAGAAACAAGAGACGAGATAAATAAGTTCGACTATTGGAATTTGCATGGCGACGTATTGTTTAATTTGAGTAATATGATCTTCGGTTACAACGAAGAAAGAATTTGGAACTTCATTCCTTACGTTGGTGCTGGCGCAATTCGTAATTGCAGTGAAAGCAATTATGTGTGGGGTGCTAATTTAGGTATCTTGAATACGTTCCGTTTGAACAAGCGTCTGAGCTTGAACTTCGAACTAGGTGCTTTGGTTGCTCCTAAATCGTTTGATGGCAACAACTATAAGAATCCAGATGGAAACAAGTATTGGAGAGCTTCAGATAAGGTGTTGAGCGCTTCTGTTGGTTTGACTGTAAATATTGGTAAGACCACAGGATTCAGAAAAGCAGTTGATGTAGATGCTTTGATGGCAATGAATGCTAGTCAGCTCGATGCTCTGAATTCTGCTTTGGCTGCCCAACAAGAGGAAAACGCTCAGTTGAAGGATGCTTTGGCTAAGAAACCGAAAGAAGTGGTTAAGGAAGTTCCTGTTACACAATACGTAGGTGCTCCGCGCTCTATCTTCTTCAACATCGGTTCTTCGAAGATTGTTTCTAAGAAAGAAATTGTTAATTTGCAGGTATTGGCAGATGCTGTTCAGGCAGATAGCAGCCTTAAGTTGAAAATTTCAGGTTATGCCGACAGTGCAACAGGTAGTGCAAAATACAACCAGAAGCTGAGTGAAGACCGCGCTAACCGTGTAGCAGATGAATTGGTTAAATTAGGAGTAAGCCGCGATAATCTGATCGTTGAAGGTTTTGGTGGTGTAGCTACTTTAAGTCCAAGTTCATATAATCGTCGTGTAATTGTAGATATCGTTAAATAATTCGTGTGCTACTATAACGAAAACCCCTGCCCAAGGTATGGGCAGGGGTTCTTTTTTATATCTTTGCAATCTCGATTAGGATTAAGATAATAAATACATTCAATTATGGGAAAGATAATATTGACGGGCGATCGTCCTACCGGAAGATTGCATTTAGGGCATTATGTAGGCTCTTTACAGCGTCGTGTGGAGTTGCAGAATGTCGGCGATTACGATCAGATGTTTGTTTTTATTGCCGATATGCAAGCCTTGACTGATAATGCAGATAATCCGGAGAAAGTGCGTCAGAACATCATTGAAGTAGCATTAGACTATTTGGCATGTGGTCTGGATCCCTCACGCGTGATTCTTTTTATTCAGTCGCAAATACCGGAGCTGACGGAGCTGACCACCTATTTCATGAATCTGGTTACGGTTTCGCGTCTGCAGCGTAATCCGACCGTTAAGACTGAAATTCAGATGCGCAATTTTGAGACCAGCATTCCGGTGGGCTTCTTTTGCTATCCCATTAGTCAGGCTGCCGATATCACGGCTTTTAAAGCAACAACCGTGCCGGTAGGGGAAGATCAGGAGCCCATGTTGGAACAGACGCGTGAGATTGTGAGACGTTTCAATGGGATTTATGGTGAAACATTGGTTGAACCGCAGATTATGTTGCCCGAAAATCAGGCATGTATGCGCTTGCCGGGTACGGATGGCAAAGCCAAGATGAGTAAGTCGTTGGGCAATTGCATTTATCTGTCAGACGATGAAAAAGAAGTTGCAGCCAAAGTGCGAAGCATGTATACAGATCCTACCCATCTGAAAGTGAGCGATCCGGGAAAGATAGAGGGCAATACCGTATTTACTTATTTGGATGCATTTGCACGTTCGGAACATTTTGAACGTTATCTTCCCGAGTATCCTAATTTGGATGAGTTGAAAGCTCATTATCGTAGAGGCGGGCTAGGAGATGTCAAAGTGAAAAAGTTTCTCAATGCGATACTCGAGGAAATACTAGCTCCTATTCGGACACGTCGCAAGGAGTTTGAGCAAGATATTCCGGCTGTTTATGGTATTCTGAAAGAAGGAAGCCTGAAAGCCCGTGAGATTGCTGCAGCAACTTTAGACGATGTGCGTCGTGCTATGCGGATCAATTATTTCGACGATATAGACTTAATCAATGCTCAAACCAAACGTTTCAGGGGAGAATAAGGTGGCATAAAGCTATTGTGTTTTCCGATAAGTGGTATCAAACAAGAAATCTCATCTGATAAGACTGGAGGTCTGGAAGGTGAGGTTTTTTTTGTTTTGTCCCTCAAAAAAACGTATAAAAAGTTTTGCACATATCAAATAAAGCTCTACATTTGCAACGCTTTTGAAACAAAAGAGACGGGCGTTTAGCTCAGCTGGTTCAGAGCATCTGCCTTACAAGCAGAGGGTCGGCGG
>CAZEPM010000203.1:0-2518 GCA_964514145.1 uncultured Bacteroides sp. | reverse complement strand
CCCTCTGTATTGTGGAAAAATAAATTAGATTAGTCGGTAAGTTGGAAACGTTTGGCCGCTCTTAAGAGATGACGCAGTGTGCTGATCAGTTCTTGTGATTCTTGTATCATATTAAGGTAGACGTATGATACGGCCAAATTGTTTTTTTCGTCTTGCATGCGATTCATTTGAATTTTACGTGTACGCGACAAAGTTTCTCTAAGTTTGTCACATTCGCTACGTATGTTGTCTACTTCGTTGTAGTCTCTGTCTTTGAGGACAGTGATAGCCCGTTCTATCAGATAAACATAAGTGTCACGCATGGGGATAAACTCTTTGACGAATTCTTGTGGCATGGGCTTGAAATTATTGTCTACATGTTCTTCGCATGGTTCACACATACGCCTGAGACAGTACATCATTTGTTGGCAGCTATTGCTTCCGAGGTGGAGCCATGTGTTCTTTTCGATAGCAACATCCTTGTCAATGCGTTGTAAACCAATCATCTCTTTGCGTCGTATCTTTTTCAGATTGTTTTTTTCGTTACGTAATGCATTATTGACGCGACGCAATGCTTTCAGATCTTCTTGTATGAATCCGTCGGTCACTTGCGTATAACTGTTGGCAATGAATCTTAAGTAAGTGATTTCATTCTCAATCACATGTTCGCGGAGCAAATCCCAAGTTACTTTTTTATCTTTACTACTAACCATCTGTCGGAATAGCTCATCGGTGACTTCGTTTTTCACCTTTTTGTCAAACTTGCGTTGGCTGATGACCAGGCGGAAGATTGTAAAGATAATGATTAGGATAATGGCAACGATGCCTCCGAAATACATGGTTAAGGTGATAAGACTACAGAATAGGAAGGCTGCGCCAGCAGTGATAAACCATCCACCAATAACAGATAATACTCCGGTAATGCGGAATACGGCACTTTCACGTCCCCATGCGCGATCTGCCAATGAGGTACCCATGGCAACCATAAATGCGACATATGTGGTTGAAAGAGGAAGCTTTAGCGAGGTGCCTAATGCAATGAGCAATCCGCCTAAGACGAGATTGACAGATGCACGTACGAAGTCGAAGGCTGCGCCGTTTTCGATTATAATCTCATCTTGGTTAAAACGTTTCCCTATCCATGTCCGTGTTTTAGGTGGAATGATATTGACAAATGCATGAACTGCAGTCATTGTAGAACGCACCATTAAACGTGCCATGCGCGACGAACCAAACATTTCTTCGCCTACATCTTGGCGAGCTAGGTCTACAGATGTTTTAACTACATTGTGCGCTTTCTTGGAAGTCATCAATGAAATGACCATTATGAAACCAGCTATAGCCAGAAAGTAGATTGGTGTTTGTGCCGGTTCGTTGAGACGACTCATCAGACAAAGTCTCGGATCTCCTCCTCCGGCTTCCATGTAATAGCGGAATGAAGAAAATCCTGCTAATGGAACACCTATAAAGTTTACCAAGTCATTTCCTGCAAATGACATAGCTAGAGCAAAAGTACCTAATAAAATAATGACTCTGAATATATTAACTTTGCATGCATATAGAATTTGCATAAGAATCGTGAAAAACACCAAACAGAATAAGATAATATGTAGGGTGTAATGTTCTAATATTTGTTGGCGTTCGACAGTCATAAAGCTCATATCGTGTACGCCCTTGATAAGAATGAAATAGATGATTGCCGTAGTTGCTATGCCACCGAAAATTCCTATTTTCCATTTCAGATTGCATCGATAGTTAAAACTGAACAACAAGCGTGATAAGAATTGGACAATGATACCGAAAATGAATGCAATGGCAACGGATATGAAAATTGCGATAATGACGGTCAAAGCTTTTTCCGTATTCATCAGATTTGCGATGTTCAGCATGCCGGTCGAATCATTTATCAGCTTAACGAGAGTAAGTGCAGTAGTTCCACCAAGTAATGAGAATACCAACGATACAGTGGTTGATGTGGGTAGTCCTAGTGAATTGAAAATATCAAGCAGAATTATGTCTGTGACCATTACCGCCAGGAAAATACACATGAGTTCGTTCAGATGAAACCATTCGGGTCTGAAAATTCCATGCCTTGCAATATCCATCATTCCATTGCTCATGACAGCTCCACAGAAAATACCGATGGCAGCAATGATCATAATCATTCTGAAAGATGCGGCTTTAGCTCCGATGGCTGAATTGAGAAAGTTTACTGCATCGTTACTGACACCAACCCATAGGTCGAAGATAGCTAACATAAAAAGGGAAAAGACTAATCCTAGATAAATTGTTTCCATAAAATTGTAATACGGATTAAACCGGTGCAAAGATATGTTATATCTGTCAGGCCACAGCGTAATGAATATTACAAAACTGTTACAAGTTACAGAATTGTAACACATACCTCATGAATTCTTTATAAAAACAGCATAAGAATTAATGCCAGAATAATACCAATCACACCAAGAGAATATGTACAGTACATCCTAGTACCGCTCCACTACTTTCCATACCTAATTGCTTAAGCGTTTTTTTTGCA
>CAZEPM010000202.1:0-2529 GCA_964514145.1 uncultured Bacteroides sp. | reverse complement strand
ATGAGCAACATGAGGGATAAAAGTTCTTTCGGGCTAAGCAATGGTGTCAGCATGGTAATGTAGATTTGCATTGGGCTTCGAGATAGATAAAGCCCGTGTGATGTAATGGCTTTTGGATTACTGTCTTTTCCTAAACTGTCGTGTGGATTTGACAAAAATATTTACATAGATGGTCTTCTGTTTATTTAGGGCTGTCAAGCGCTTGTTCTCTTGTGATTGGATTTATGAGTATCTTTTTAAATGTTTCTTTTACAGCATTTTCTTCTTTATTTCTTTGTGCATGAAATACAGAAAAATCGATAGGATCAAACAGACGATCAAGTGTCCCCTGGTAGATTCGCTGTCGTAAATTATATCGTTCTAATAAGTCATATATTCGATTATTCATTGAGGAAAGAGCCCCTTTCACAGGAAACGTAAGGAAAGGGCGATTGAAGTGGAGGCAGAAGATTGTACCATGGAAGGAGTTGGTAAGTACAAAAGCTGCTCCGTCGATTAGTCCGAGCCATTCTTCTATCGTTGGATAGAGTTTGGGGAATTTGTCAGTACGTCCTTGGCTGGCTACGTAACGAACTTCGAGGTTGTTGATTTCTGCAAAGTTGTAAATCTCATTGACGTTCACGGCCGTCTCATTTCCTAACAAATATAGTAGCAGATAGCGTTTGACAGGTGTGACCGGTATAGCTAACTTGTGAAATATATCGGCAGAGAGAAGTAGGGTTGGATCAGGCTGGATCGTTGCTTCGGAAAAACCGAGTTCGTGGAGAACTTCGATACCACTACGTTCTCGCGAGCTGATAAAACAGAAATCACGTAATGCGGCTGTCACCTTATGTCGTTCCCGGGTAGTTAGGCAATGGTGGCCACCGAATGATGGGGCATATGCAATGCGCCGTACTCCTTTTCCTCCAAATTGAAGAAAGAAAATTGGGTCAAAATTTGCCCAGATTTGGTCACTTCCGCAGATATAGGCATCTGCTTGGGGGGGATTGCTGGCAAGTCGTCGGGCATTGTACTCATGAGATGTGGCGGGTAGATAGTTTCGACGGAAATCATTGAAGTGGCGAGGATGAAGTCGTGCTTCCTCACGTTCGATGCGGTTGATGCGCCGCCAAGTGCGATGACGTTGTCGGTGGGCAGGACGAAGCAAGTAGAGAATAATGTATTTGAGCCAGTAAATAGGTGAGATGCGGTGAGTTGCTGGACGGTAGCGTATGAGGAAAGCATCGTGACCCATCGACCGCAGAAAATGAAGCAAAGCGTAGGCTTGTAACACTTGTCCGTAATTCTCCTGAGACCACCAGTAAGTAAGGATACCTATTCTCATAATATTATTTTTTCTGGGATTTTTGTATTGGAAAGAAACGCTGCTTCATTTTGGAGCATAACCGAAGAAACAGCCCTTTTGTCTTAGGCCTCACATTAAACATACACAGTAATTTAACACGCCGTGTGACTGATAAACTGCTTAGTGCGAAGAATATGCGGCGCTTTATGGAACGGCGAGCGGAGTGAAGTAGAGAGGAGTTGAAAGTTGCAGCCTGTTCCAAATCGGATTTAACAAGTGTCAGCTCGTCTGTTGTACGGTTAAGCCATTCAGCTCCTTTTTCTGTCTGTGTGATGACCAAGCACATTCCTTTGTCATCGTTGAGGTTAGGGTGAATAAATTGTACGCCCCAATAGTCGCCAATAGTCAGGTCGCTACCACTTTTGAATGGTTTTGAGGGGCAGGCATGGCAACTTGGACGTAGGTATAAGTTGTCAAGGAAACCATGCATATAAGGATTGTTCCGATAATTTGACGTGATTGTTTTTTCTTCTTGCTTGTCTGTCGCAATGGTAAACGTTACGTTGTAGTGTTCCCAACTGTATGTTTTGTCACGAAAGCATATGTCGTGAATCTTCTCTATTTCGGTTGTTCCAGTGTGCTTTTGCAGTATTTCGGCCAAATAGTTTCTCCATACTTCCGGACTGGGTACACCATGGCAAACAACATCGATGACAAGTAGGTTGTCATAGGGTTTTCGTAGGAACAGACGTAGGGCCGCCGTTTGACATGGTGTGCCGGAGAAGAGTACGATACGCTTGGCTTTAAGAAATGCTTTGACTTGTATAAAACTGTTGCCAATGTTACTCTGTACGTATTTGGCTTTCCGAAAGGCCTCGAGTCCATCGAGCGTATCGGTCCAATCATGCACCACATTCCATTGCTTGTCAAAACGGGCACCGAATACTACACCTCCGCTGCGGATAACTTTCTCGGCTAACGCAGTGAATACGCCGCCTGATGAGCTCCTATGGCGGATAGAAGGGACGATGTGAAAGGCGACCTGTGCAGTGAGTGGCTGGGTAGGGTCGGTCTGATTGATGACAGGACAGACACGTTCACATAGATCGCAGTTGATGCAGAGTGAGAGATTGATGTTTGGGTAGAGAAATCCCTCTCTGTCCTCGCACATGCAGATACACTGTTTAGGGCACGCCGCCGCGCAGGCCGTGCACCCGCAGCACTCTTCCTTCTTCCTGCTG
>CAZEPM010000201.1:0-2551 GCA_964514145.1 uncultured Bacteroides sp. | reverse complement strand
GGTCGAAATCATCTCCACCAAGATGGGTATCTCCGTTAGTCGATAACACTTCGAAAACACCGCCACCGAATTCCAGAATGGATATATCAAATGTTCCTCCGCCAAGGTCGAATACGGCAATTTTCATATCCTTGTTGGCTTTGTCTACACCATAAGCTAGAGCAGCAGCAGTCGGTTCGTTTACAATACGTTTCACGTCTAGTCCGGCAATCTGTCCGGCTTCTTTAGTTGCTTGACGTTGTGAGTCTGAAAAATATGCCGGAACGGTGATGACGGCCTCTGTTACTTCCTGTCCTAAATAATCTTCGGCTGTTTTCTTCATTTTCTGAAGAATCATAGCTGAGATTTCCTGCGGGGTATAGAGACGTCCGTCAATGTTGACACGTGGTGTGTTGTTATCACCTTTTACTACCGGATAGGGTACACGGGCTATTTCTTTTTGTACCTGATCCCAGGTCTCACCCATAAACCGTTTGATGGAGTAGATTGTACGTTCTGGATTGGTGATGGCTTGTCGTTTAGCAGGATCACCGATTTTACGTTCGCTATTATCAACAAAAGCTACGACAGAAGGAGTCGTACGTTTACCTTCGCTGTTAGCGATTACTACAGGTTCGTTGCCTTCGAATACGGCAACACATGAATTGGTTGTTCCTAAATCAATCCCAATGATCTTTCCCATAATTGTATGTTTTTATTATTATTATTATTTCGTTGAATGAACACATAAGTTTCGGCTAGTTACTTGCAAAGGGTGTGCCAAAACTGATTTATATGAAGAAAAGATGTCGGAGAACTTCAATATATCAGAAAAGTAAGCAGATGAATTGTTGAAATACTGACGAAATGTCAGTGTTCTTAAAATTAGGATAAATACTCAGTCAAATTCGAAGAAGTGCTGTTTGTCAGCTTGTTCTATTGAAAGCAGATAGGCTTTCTTGTTTATTCCGCCTGCATAGCCTGTCAGTTTCCCGTCTGAGCCGATGATGCGATGGCAGGGGATGAAGATGGAGATAGGATTATGTCCGACGGCATTGCCTATGGCTTGGGCTGCCATCTGTTTCTTTCCTGTGAGACTCTTTAACCGGCATGCCAGACGACCATAAGTTGTCACACGACCGTATGGGATGCGTAATAATTGTTCCCAGACCAAGCGTTGGAATGGCGTACCTTGTGGTGCGACCGGTAGGAATGTGGTTGGTCGCAAACCTTGAAAATACAAATCCAGCCAATGAAAGGCTGCGTCCAATAGGGGAGTGGATGTGTGGATAAGAGGGACGGATGACAGGTCAGGAAAATATTTCTGTCCTATAAACCATGCTCCTGTCAAGTATTTTTCTGTTCCTACTAACGTAATGTTTCCCGATGGAGAATGGTAATTGTTTGTATAATACCTTGCTATCATCGTCTATTGATATGGAGACTTGAATAAAACAACTGTATGTCGATAAACATCATTAGGGCTTGTTTCTGTCTGACACAAAAGTATATAAAAAATATCAAGCAATCGCGTTATAAATTGCATTACTTGCATTATCTTTGGGAAACGTCAAATTAGAGTTACAGGTATTAAACACTCGATAATTATGAAACCAATTGCTTTAGTATGTTCCTTATTACTTTATTGGGGATGTTCATCCAATCTGCCCACCTCATCCATACTCGAACTGGACGAAGGAACACCCGTCACAGGAAAAACATTTGAAAATGAGCTTATCATCCCTAACGTCAGAGCTATAGATGTCATAGAAGGCAAACTGATACTGATGCCAAACACGAGGAAGTACGTCCTGCTACAAGTCGACGAACGCGACGGAAGTCCGGTTTCCGAATGGGGGATATATGGGAACGGGCCGGGAGAATTTAATTTCCCGACCTATTGGGGGCACAATGCCACGAACAAAGAACTTTATATATACGACGAAATATTCACTACATTCAAGGCATACACTTACCGGAATCACAACGACACGCTGGAGATAAGCCTCATAAGAGAGCTGAAAATGCCAAACAATATAGCGGTGGCCGGAGGAACCGTTCTGGACAACGGGACTATGGCCGCTTCGGTCATCTTCATGCAGAACGCCCCTGTCGTATTGTTCGATAAGGACTTAAACATCTTAGATCTTTTCGGCAAGCTGGTCGGACAAGACGAAGATAACACGGACATGCGTACCTACGAAGGCTCCGTGTCATCCTATGGAAACCGCTTTGTCTTCGGAATGAAAAACCTGAGCTACCTAGCCTGCTATGAGCAAACAGACACTACCGCAGAAAAGAAATGGGAAATCTATCTGGAAAAGCCCGTTTACAGAAACGACAGACTAGACTGGAAAAAGATGAAGCAGGGATTTGTAGACGTGAAGATGACCAAGAACTACATCTTTGCCAGCTATTGCGGACAGGTGATGACACGCGAAAATCCGGGACTTGTCGGACACAACCTGCTCGTATTCGACCACAAAGGCAAGTTGGTGCACAACCTGAAACTCGACAGAGAAATAGGATACATCGCCGTCTCGGAGGATGAGAAGACCGTCTACGCCATAGC
>CAZEPM010000200.1:0-2571 GCA_964514145.1 uncultured Bacteroides sp. | reverse complement strand
AAATAGCAAATGATGGAATCAATTGATAGAGTAATATTTGATAAAGAAACGGTAGAATTTGTCACTGTAGCTGCAGAATTCTGTGGCTTTTTAGAGCGTTCGGAGGGTGCAAAGCGGAGTGAGTTTGTAGATACTGCTTTGAAATTGCTCTCTTTGTTGTATTTGAAGGCACTGTTGTTGCCTGCTTGTGAACAAGAGGGTATGGATGCTCTTGAGGAATTTGTGACGGAAGATAGTTATGAAGTAATTCGTTTTACTGTTGCTAATGTGATGGGCGACCGTGATGATTATCTGGATGTCTTTGTTGAAGAGATGCGTTACAGCGATACTCCTATTAGAAAGACGGTGTCAGAAGATTTGGCGGATATCTATCAAGATGTAGGTAACTTTGTCCATATCTATCGGTTAGGATTTCGTGAGACAATGCATGACGCGCTTGCTCTTTGTAAAGAACATTTTGCATCGTATTGGGGACAGACATTGGTCAATACTTTGCGTGCATTACACGAAGTTAAATTTATGTCTCTATTAGGCTCAGAAGAAGATAATGAAGATTATTAAAGACACATTACCCAAAGCTGCTTTGTCCGATTTGCCTAAGGTGTTGTTTGATGGACGTATTGTTATCATACAGACAGAGAATGAGGCCAATCAAGCTGTGGACTTTCTCATGATGCAAAAACGGGTAGGAATCGATACTGAGACTCGGCCTTCCTTTGTCAGCGGTTATGTGAATAAGGTTGCATTGGTGCAGATTGCAACGCTGGATGTTTGTTTCTTGTTTCGTCTGAATTATATCGGTTTTCCGTTGTCCTTGAAGAATTTTCTTGAAGATACAACCGTGATGAAGGTCGGACTGTCTTTGCACGACGATTTTGGCGCATTGCATCGAAGAGGTAATTTTACTCCGGGGAACTTTATGGAACTACAGACGTATGTTGGAACTTTTGGTATAAAAGATATGAGTTTGCAAAAGATATATGCGAATTTGTTTGGGCAGAAAATATCTAAAAAGCAGCGCTTGTCCAATTGGGAGGCAGAAACTTTAAACGAAGGACAAAAAGCCTATGCCGCGACTGATGCTTGGGCGTGTCTGATGATTTATAATTATCTGGAACAGCTCAAAGCGAACCATGATTATTTTCTTGAACAAACCATTGCTGATCACTCGGAAGCAGATTCGGAAGTAGAATTACATCAATAACGGATATGAGTTACAAGAAAGTTTTTCTGAAAACAGGGAAGGAAGAATCCCTGAAGCGCTTTCATCCCTGGATATTTTCCGGAGCCATTCATCACATAGAAGGAGAACCTGAGGAGGGTGAGATAGTTCAGGTTTATACCTTCCAGAGACAATTTATAGCCGTAGGGCATTTTCAGGTCGGGAGTATTGCCATACGTGTGCTTTCGTTTCAGGAAGAAGTGATAGACACTGCCTTTTGGAAACGGAAATTGGAAATAGCTTACGACTTGCGTAAAAGCATAGGTGTTGCCACCCATCCCGGGAACAACACTTATCGTTTGGTACATGGAGAAGGAGACAACTTGCCGGGGCTGGTGATTGATATCTATGCGCGCACCGTGGTCATGCAGGCTCACTCTGTGGGTATGCATGTTTGTCGCTATCAGATAGCAGAAGCCCTGTCAGACATAATGGGTGAAGCAATCGAGAATATTTATTATAAATCAGATACCACTCTACCCTTTAAGGCCGATTTAGATGCAGCAAATGGCTTTATCAAAGGAGGCAGTTCGGACAACATTGCCATGGAATACGGCTTGTCTTTTCATGTTGACTGGCTGAAGGGACAGAAGACAGGATTCTTTATAGATCAGCGTGAAAACCGAGCGTTGTTGGAACGATATGCGAAAGAAAGAAACGTGTTGAACATGTTTTGTTATACGGGAGGCTTTTCTTTCTATGCCATGCGCGGAGGAGCGAAGCTGGTTCATTCCGTAGACAGTTCAGCCAAAGCCGTCGATTTGACCAATCAGAATGTAGCCCTGAATTTCCCGGACGACACCCGTCACCAAGCCTATGCCGAAGACGCGTTTAAATACTTGGACAGGATGGACAACCTCTACGACTTGATAGTTCTCGACCCGCCGGCTTTTGCGAAACACAAAGATGCTTTGCGCAATGCCCTGCAAGGATATAGAAAACTAAATGCAAAGGCCTTTGAGAAGATCCACCGCGGAGGCATCCTGTTCACCTTCTCATGTTCACAGGTCGTGACAAAGGAAAACTTCAGAACAGCAGTCTTTACAGCGGCAGCCATGTCCGGGCGCAGTGTCCGGATTCTCCATCAGCTGACCCAACCGGCAGACCATCCGGTAAATATCTATCATCCGGAAGGAGAATATCTGAAAGGATTGGTCTTGTATGTCGAATAAGTCACGGAAATGCCGGCATGTCGGATGGGAAAACACCTCTGTAATGCAAAAAAAGAATCAAAATTAGGTTTTTTTAGCGGATAAGATGATGACATAGGCTGAAGAAAGTTCTAAATTTGCACCGTGTTTTTCATGGTATTAGATTTAAGGTTAAGGAAGATTGGGGATCGTGAGATT
>CAZEPM010000199.1:0-2578 GCA_964514145.1 uncultured Bacteroides sp. | reverse complement strand
TTCGTTTCATAGAACTCTTTCAGTCTTTTGTGAGAAACAATTCTCATATCTCTTCCATATTTGCGGCAAATATACGATAAAATTTTGGATTACAAAATTTCTATGCTGAATGAATTTTGTAAAATAGAACATTTCCCGGCATGGTGCCATTTTATGGCTCATTTAACGGCTCACCACCGGCGAGAAAAAAGCCGCCAAACCTCACGGATTAGCGGCTCTCCACTGACTAATTCCTCCACACGGAAAACTATGCAAATGAAAAAATACTGTCTTTAATTTATTAGACATTTTCTTTCATCCAATTAGTAACTTCTTTATCCACAGCGTATGTCCCCCACGCATCATTATTCACTTTTACAACTAAAACGGAACCCCATTTTCATTTATTATAGATGAAATACTTTCTCTCACGTCTGTCAATTTTGAATCACATCTTACAATCCAAACATTGTCCATAACACGTGCCCACTTGGGGTAACTACGGATTCGCTCTGATACTTGATTATAATCAGCCGAATTATTAAGATGAAATGAAATCAAATAACTGTCCATAACAGTGAAGCATTTCAGAAAACCAATGTTTCTGTATTTTCTACATCAGGCATATATCTGCTTTTGGTGTACAAATATACTCAGATTCTCTCAAACTTAGAAACTGTTCTGATTTTATCCGATAAATTTGTTAAGCAACATGACACTCCCTGCTGATCAGAATTATGTGAAAGACAATGTAGCGAACTTCCCCATGTATGCAAAATGTCCGCCTACCTCCAAAACAACATATTAGTCAATGTTAAAAGTTAACCTATAAGTTCATTTTTACTATGGATAACTTGCCTAATATTCAAATAAGAACTAATTTTGCAGCAAAAATCGGGATTTTACGATGAAAATTGTAGAGATATATCCTCCATACATATACAGTGTAAAATATGACGAAGAATACGAAAATGAGTTTGATCGCTTATTTGAGGAGTGGAATGACACTGAAAAGATATTACAGTTTCTTGAGATTCATGCAAACTATCTTAAAAACGACACATGGAAAAAAGTCCCAGTACCGGAACAAGCAGCAAGTCAGATATTGCATGAAGCCAGGATGCTTGAAGATTTGTTTGACGACTTGAATGCAAATACCAAAAATGGCAAACATCCAGATTTTGACACTCATTTCCAATATTTAAACGGAAGCAAATACCAATGTGAACTAGAATATATTCCAATGAAATCTTATGGCACCCTTAATCCCTCCTTTCTAAGGATCTATGCCATTAAATTGGCTCCAAACACATATGTAATCACAGGAGGAGGAATCAAACTGGCACGTTCAATCCAAGATTCGCCAGGCATTAAAAATCATGTGTTTCGCCATATTGACATCGTAAGAAAATGGCTTAAAGATAACGGGATATTTGATTCTGAAGATTTATAATGCTAAACTCAAAATATATACAAGTATGAAACCGAATTTGGAAAAACTTTCCGCTATGGCTTCTGCCCGAACGGAAGAAGCCAAAATGAGGGCTGAGAAAAGAAAAGCAAACCGTGCATGGCTTAAGATGTCACAAGACATAGCCCTTGCCATACACTACTACCTGCGTAAATCAGGTAGTACGCAAAAAGAACTCGCTGACAAACTTGGCGTTTCGACTGCATATGTGACCAAATTGATGAGGGGAAATGAAAACCTTACAGTAGAAACCATTTGCAAACTTCAAGATGCTCTCGGCGAGGAATTGGTGACTGTGTGCCGTCCTTATGAATACAAGGAAAATGTACGGGCTTGGAATATCTCAAACTTGGTTTTTTCCGGTAAAAGCCAAATATACAGATATTCTTCAAATGCCACACCAGAATATGCACACATTGGAGATGCGGCATAACCATTATAAAAGTTCGTGACTATGGAAATATTATATAAATACATTAAAATGGAGTTGGAACAATTTGCCCTATTCGATGAAAACATAAACAGCGAAGTAGGCGATGTTCAAATGCAGACGAGCACGGTGTTCAACTTCGGAAAAGAACAAAATGTGTTGTGCAACAAGATTGCCGTCACATACTTGTTGGAAGGGAAAACTTTAATGAAAGCCGTCATGAACAGCTATTTCCTGATACATGAGGATTCTGTGAAGGCGATGACGGATGAAAACAATCATGTCATATTTAATACAGACATACTCACCCAATTTGCTTCATTAAATTATGGATCTTTACGCGGAGTCTTGTATCTAAAAACGGCTGATACCCCATTATCCAGACATATTCTTCCCCCGGTATATTTCAACCGAATTTTGAAAGAAGGCTATGTTGTAGAATAATAATTCCACGATAAAATTCTAAATAATTGAGGCTGTGTCATTATGAACTGCATCCAAAAAGTCTTGTGTCTAACTTTTGGGGTGCAGTTCACTTGGCCGAGGTCGGAGCTTCCCGCCCGTACCCGGTGCAGGTAATCCATTTCCAGATTGCAGGCACGGAGCGTGCTCGATACAGGCATCCCGGAAGCCGCTTGGAAGGAATGCACAATTCATCTCGCGCAAGGATAGTTGCAGATAAATAAGAATGGTCTTAT
>CAZEPM010000198.1:0-2581 GCA_964514145.1 uncultured Bacteroides sp. | reverse complement strand
CATTCATCTGATATATATCTATAAGAATAACAATGGTGAAGAATTTGCCCGGATAGATCTTTCACCTGACGATTTGTTCGGTGATTAAGTTCAATCGGAAATAGAGAATAAGGATAAAAGAATAATATGCCACATTGCCCAATCTGCAAAACCAAATTCGTTTTAGGGACAAAATACTGTTCCTGCTGTGGATGTAATCTATCTACAGAGTATCTTATAGATCCGGTTTGCCCTGTATGCAAAAAGCATTATCCTGACGGTGCTAGATATTGTGATGATGATGGTGCTAAGTTAACAACAACCGATAAGCTTACAAGAAAATGTTCTGTATGTGGGACTGTTTATTCGGATGACACTAAATATTGTCCAAATGACGGCACCTTAATTCTTTCGGATTTTGAAAAAGAAAAGGGCTCAGGAAACTCAATAGCCACAAAAAGCGAACGCTTTTTAGCATACTTGATAGATGGAATTGTGTCTTCCATACTTTCTGTCCCAACAATAATTTTCTGTCTCATGGCCTTAGCCGAAACGGGGAATTATTTCAGTGATGACGATAAAGTCGTTCTGTATTTTGTCATGTCTGCTATCCTTTATATCCTGCCATTGACTTATGTCTTCATTAAGGATGGCCTAAATGGGCAGAGCATAGGGAAACGGATGCTGAAAATTCAAGTTGTCAACATACAAAATAACAAGAAATGCACCATTGGAACTTCCTGTTTAAGAGCATTGATAACATGCCTGCTCCAAATTATCCCGGTAGTCGGATGGCTCATTGAACCAATTATGGTTTTATCAAAGGATGATGGTCGAAGATTGGCAGACAAGGTTGCAAATACACAAGTCGTTAAAGCATAAATTGAACAATATGAAATGTCCAAACTGTAATCACGAAAACGATGCATCTGCACGTTTTTGCCGAAATTGTGGGCGTGATCTAAGCCCCACACCCTCAAGCGATGGCAGTGAAAACTCTAGCGTGTTGCTGTTGATTTTTATTTCCATCATGTTCTGTTCCAGCTTAATTGAACTCTGCATAAGAACCTTTGTGGACAATTGGTACACCATAGAAGGGATATATGGGATTTGCACTCTGCTATGGATAGTACGAAACATATCCGTGATACTTCCAGCACTCGCGATTAAGCAAAAACCGTTAAAAATCGCAGGAGTTATTCTCGCGATAATATATGCAGGTTATTATGTCACGAATAATATATTACAATTCATATATCATATATTTTGAATAAGCAATGTCAAATCCAAACACTACCCCCGTCAATGAAAACGAGGAAAAGGCAGGATGTCTTGGTCTCGGTTTCTCTTTCTTCTTCCCAATCGCAGGCATTATTCTGTATGGGAATACTTCTTCGTGTTTTGGCTTCAGCTATGTAACAATGGTGGATCCTGACCTCTCAAACTAATTGTCCCCATGAAGATTATCGGTCTCCAGATGATTCGCTACTTTATTATAGTCGTATTGATGCTATTTCAGAGCAGTGTAGCTGCACAAAACTTTAAGCGTCCGGATAGTTATAACTATACTCGTGGTGTGGAGGCTATCCAGAATGACAATCTGCAAGAGTCATTGGATTACCTTAACAAGGAGGTAAGAGAGAATCCCGAGAATGGCTATGCATATTCATGGTTAGCCCTTGTCTACAGTTATTATGAAGAATACGGACGCGCTCTTACTGCAGCTGACAAGGCTCTCAAATTCATTCCTAAGAAGGATAAGGAATATCGCTCTTTTGTTTTGTCGGTACGTGCTGAAGTCTACCGGGAACTGGGACAGGACAGCAAGGCCATGCAGGATTATAATCAGGCTGTTAAAGAGACCCCAGACGATGTAGACGTTTATGAGCAAAGGGCACAAATGTTCTATGAGCAGAAGCAGTATGACCTTGCAGATGCCGATTATCGAAAAATCATAGCCCTTGACCAAGGCAATGTTGTCGGTTATATGGGGCTTGGGCGCAATATGAATGCCCGAGAACGCTATGCGGAGGCTATTGAACAATTTGATTATGTCATCAAACTTGCGCCTGAGTATTCCTCGGGATATTCATTCCGTGCGGAAAGTTATATAGGTCTCCGACAATACGCCAAGGCTGCTGATGACATAGTTAAGGCACTCTCAATAGATGGCGACGATATGGCATTCTACTATATGCGTGTTATGGCCGACTCTGCATTGGTTGAAATGACCGCTAAACTGAAGATTCAGGCAACAAAGAATCCGAACAATGTATATTGGCCGTACTGCCTTGGCATTGTATATGAGACAGTTGCGTGGTATGCTGAGGCTATCGAATATTATAAGACTTCGCTGGCAAAAGAACCGTATGCTGTTACTTTTAATCACGTTGCAAATTGCTATGATGAGATGGGTGATTATAATATGGCCTTAGAGTATATTGACCAAGCCTTGTCAATGGACTCTGCCAGATATTCATATCTCAATGCGAAAGCCAATATTTTAGATAATGCAGGCCGGACAGCGGAAGCAATCGAGACAATAAGCAAATACATTGAGTACACGCCCGAAAGTTTCTTTGGATATTATCGTCGTGGCTGG
>CAZEPM010000197.1:0-2609 GCA_964514145.1 uncultured Bacteroides sp. | reverse complement strand
ACTCACGCTTATGAAAAATGCAGGCAAACTCATTACTCCACTCTTATTTCTACTTACAGGCTTTTTCATCTTGCAGGCCTGTGACGACGAAAACGATAAGCTTCGCCTGTTACAAGACGTTGAATACGACGGTACGTCAACCTATCAGGAAACCGTCAGCGAACTGACACTCACCAACGTTTCATCGATCAACCTTACTATTGAGGGAGGCAATATACCCTATGCGGCAATGTCGAGAGATACAACCGTAGCACAGTCCTACGTGGTTGGAAACAACCTACGCATCGATGGTCTGAACGAAGGTGAAACGGAAATCCTTGTGACCGACAGCCATCAGGAATTTATGCTACTCAAGGTTTCGGTGACACAAAAGAGTGACGGCGCGCATATTGTAGAGACTTATGCGAAGATAGAAGGGGTCGACACCGAGAGCGAACAATATACTGAAATTCAAAATTGCATCCTGACCGATATGGCTGCACGCTACAAAACGGACATGGAAATGATTATCTTATACGAACGCTGCGACAACTATACATGCGGCCGACTCCTTGTCTACGAGTCCGAAGATGACGAAGAACCTATCGAGGGTAACTTCATACACACATATAACGAAGAACATAGCCGCATGGAATTCAGTTTTGAATGGAACGGTCAAGTGGATGTGTTCTACCTGCCAATCAGTCTTAATCGCACATTGGAGCAACCCGGACCGCAACAAGTCATTCTCGTAATGGACATCAGCGAGCGGTTCAGTATACTGCATCCGGAGTACAGTGACGTGACAAGTGCCATATTTGGTATTCAAATCGTCCTTTTCTGAGTGATGTACTAATCAACTTTCGATCTTTGCCAGCGGGCTGAGGCACACAAAGCCAGTGAGAGGTATTGCCACAAAAGAGTTTCGGAACAGTAATAGTAACATCGTATAAAAAAACAAATTCATTATGATATTGATAGCAGATAGTGGTTCAACCAAAACGGCTTGGGGTGTAGTGACCGACACGGCAACACTTTTCAACCTGCAAACGCAAGGAATCAACCCGTTCCATCAGTCGCCGGATTTTATCCGCAACGTATTGCAAAGAGAATTACTCCCTGTGCTGGAAGGTCGGATTCCTACGGAGATTCACTTCTATGGTGCCGGATGCACTCCCGAAGGGAGCAAGATCGTTTCCGACTGTCTGAACGCTTTGTGGCCGACAGCGAAACCCGAAGTCTGCGTTGCAAGCGATTTGCTTGGTGCTGCCCGGGCCTTGTGTAAACACCAACAAGGTATTGTCAGCATACTGGGCACGGGTGCTAACTCCGGTTACTACGACGGGTCAGCCATCACGATACACACGGCTCCGCTAGGCTACATATTGGGCGACGAAGGCAGTGGGGCTTACTTGGGCAAACGACTTGTTGCCGACTATTTGAAAAGGATGATGCCCGAATCACTAAGCAAAGCTTTCGCACACGAGTTCCGACTCTCTGCCGAAACACTACTCGACAAAGTGTATCGACAACCGCAGGCCAATCGCTTTTTGGCAAGTCTTACCCCCTTTTTAGCAGCTCATCGCGACTCTGACTACGTACACCGATTACTTATCAACGGTTTCCAGCAGTTTGTTGCGCGCAATCTGTTTGCCTATCCGTCGGACACGGTTAATATCGTGGGATCCATCGGTTTTATTTTCCGAAACGAATTGGAAGAGGCTCTTCGTCACAGCGACTTTCGCATAGGCAACATACTTCGAGACCCACTAAACGAACTCATCAATTATCATACATCTCTCCACTAAATTCCCTTCCCAATTATGAGTTTTCAAAAAATTACCGAACAACCTTCTCTACACGACAATCTCAACGAACTATCTATCCACGAACTATTAGTCGGAATCAACGAAGAAGATCAGAAAGTGGCTCAGGCCGTCAAAGCATGCATTCCACAAATAGAACAACTGGTCACAGCCATTGTGGAACGCATGAAACGCGGTGGACGTATCTTCTATCTGGGAGCTGGCACCAGTGGCCGACTGGGTGTGCTCGACGCTTCCGAAATTCCGCCCACGTTTGGGATGCCTCCAACACGAGTCATCGGACTGATAGCCGGTGGTGAAAGCGCCTTGCGACATCCGGTCGAAAACGCCGAAGACAACCGACAAAGTGGCTGGAAAGAGTTGAAAACATATCACGTCAACCCGAACGACACGGTGATTGGCATCGCAGCTTCCGGCACTACACCCTACGTTGTCTCTACCCTTCACGAAGCACGCATGCATGGCATTCTGACCGCCGCAATCACTAGCAATCCCAATGCTCCGATATCGCAAGAGGCTGACATAGTCATCGAAACGATTGTCGGCCCGGAGTTCGTGACAGGTAGCTCGCGCATGAAAAGCGGTACGGGGCAGAAAATGGTGCTCAACATGATTTCCACTGCAGTCATGATAAAGCTGGGACGTGTGAAAGGCAACCGAATGGTCAACATGCAACTGAGCAATCACAAATTAATTGATCGCGGAACCCGCATGCTCATGGACGAGCTGAACCTTTCGTACGACGATGCCCGGAATCTCTTACTAAAATATGGTTCTGTAAAAAAGGCAATAGACGCCCACACC
>CAZEPM010000196.1:0-2651 GCA_964514145.1 uncultured Bacteroides sp. | reverse complement strand
AAAAGTAACGTGCATCCATAAAACAAGCGAAAGCCTCAAATCTCCCGCTATAATAGTGGGATATGAGGCTTTTTGTCTCAAAAGGCTGTCAAAGACAGTTATATGTAACAAGCTGTACTTTTTGCTCAAGAAGATACTGCCTTGTCTCCTCTGCACACAACATCTCTACCTCTAGAACTCTTGGTATCGTAAGGCTGGATTTGTTCAGGATATACGCATCTAGATAGCCCGGATGGCACACAAACATCTCCACCCCGTCCTCATGTGCATGCTCCAGACAGTTCTTTAATGAGGCCATCGGATCATAATCCGGCTTCATGCTGTCCATATACATGTAAAGTGTAGACGACCTAAAAGGGATAGGGCCGCTTACAATAAAGGGTAGATAGGAAAGTCCATGTCTTTCTGCGACAATTTCCAAGCCCTTAAAAAAGTTATCACTCTTTACAGCGTGTCCTTCAAAATAGTCCGGCTGTCTCCCAGTGATTTCTACAAATCGCTGGTATTGTGCTTCAATTTCTATGATTACCTCGTCTAGGTTGACGAAATCGTCCTTAGCCTTTCTATACTCGCTGGAGGGTTTAAATTCCCCATCGCCCCCAACAAGGCTTGGGATGTATTTTGGGTCTGTGAGCGGCTTTCCCACACAAATATTCGTATGCTGCCCCAGACACAAATCGTAATCCCTAATCAGGTTATAGCCTTGCTCAGATGAAGGCATATTAGTCATCAACCCTATAGTTCTGATAATTCCGTCCTTTACCGTCTTGTAAATGCCATAATTGACGGCTTCAGAAAAGCCCAAATCATCTGCACGGATTAATAGTCTTTTCATACCTCCTAAAAGCTGATAACTACGGTTTCTCCCGCCTTAGCATCCATATCGGAATGGAATTCGGCGCTTTCATATTCGTTGCTGTTGGTCAAAAGGACAATCGTTGTCGTATCGATTTTCTTGCCTTCAAGAAGTGCTTTATCAAATTCTATCAGTTTGTCTCCTTTTTTAACCTTATCGCCTGCCTTTACAAAAAGCTTAAAGCCTTCACCCTGCAGGTTTACGGTGTCGATTCCCTCATGAATAAGAATCTCTGCGCCGTTTGCTAATGCCAATCCGACTGCGTGCTTTGTGTTCTCCATTACGGTAACTACCGTTGCTGCACAAGGGGCTGTGATTACGTTCCCGCTTGGAATTATGCCAACGCCGTTACCCGCCATACCGGTTGAGAATACCTCATCCTTAATTTCAGAAAGCGGAATCACCTTTCCATCAATACATGCAGTGACGTCAATCTTATTTTCCAACTTCGGCGAAACTTCTTCGTCAGACGACTCTCCAGGAAGCTCGAGGTCCTCTTTCTTAAATCCAAACAAAAATGTTACAACTGCTGCGCCCAACATTGCGATGACACAGGCAATTAAGCCGTTTACAAAATTTGCGGAACTACCGCCTGCAAATCCCAGCACTGTTAAGAAGCTGCTGCCGGAGAAGGCATACATTACAGTCTCTGTGATTCCGGCATATGCTCCACCTAGAAATCCTCCCACAACAAGTCCTAGGAAAGTGCGTCTGTATTTAAAGCACAGACCGTAAAGAACAGGCTCGGTAACACCTCCGAAGAAGCTTCCGATAAAGAAACCAAGCGATGTAGCCTTTTCATTCTTATTCTTCAGACGAAGGAATGCACCAAGCGCAACACCGTAAGCAGCAAATGTCGCTAACATACCGCTTATCAAAATGCCACCTACTGATCCCTGTTCAGCAAGGATTCCAATCATCATAATAACGATAACAAGGTGCATTCCACCAAGTACAAGGAACTCCCAGATAGCAGCAACGATTGCCACGGCTACGAAGCCTCCAACGTCACCGAAAGCTATTAAGGCGTTACAGATGAACTCGCCAAGGATACTGCCCAGCGGTGCAAGGAAGAGCAACGCAATCACGCTTGTAATCAAAACGGACAGGAAGGGTGCAAAAATTGTGGAAAGCACCTCCGGAATCCATTTTCTAAGATACTTCTCAACATAGTAAAGGAGTGCTACTGAAAGGATAATCGGAAGCACCGTCTGAGAATAATCAAGCAATGTAACATCGAGTCCGAAAAGACTGAAGGAAGCACTCTCGGCAGAGGCAAGGGCAATAAAATCAGGAGAGATTAAAATTCCACCCATGAACGCGCCAAGAATCGGCGTAGCGCCCAGCTTCTTTGCCGCCATGTAACCGAGATAAATCGGGAAGAAATAGAACCCGGCATCATACAAGAAATCGAAGAAGAAATAGATGTTGCTGTCCGATCCGTACAGATTTAACATTGACGGTCCAAATATTGAGTTTACGGTGTTGAACAGACAAGCGGATATCAGAAGCGGAATCAGCGGTGTGAGCGATCCTGAAAGATAATTCAGTATGCCATTCCCTATGGATTTTAATGTTATTTTCTTCTGCTCCGAAACGCCCTTAGAACCGCTCTTAAAAGTTCCCATGGATTCTAATTCAGCATAAACCTTTGGTACATTCTGTCCAATGATGACCTGATACTGTCCGCCGCTCCGTGCGACACCAAGCACCCCATCGATTTTCTTGACATCATCATCTTTAGGGATACTGTCATCTTTTAATGTAAATCTAAGTCTTGTCATGCAGTGTGCGA
>CAZEPM010000195.1:0-2681 GCA_964514145.1 uncultured Bacteroides sp. | reverse complement strand
GCAGCAGAGAAGACACGGCAAACGAAACGAGCGTCACAACGAAAGCCGGGCCTACACTCGTCCGCATCCGTGCATTTGCCGCAGTCTGAATGGGGACGAGCATGCCCATCAGCAAAGCCATGATTAAAAGCCACCACATGTCGCATCACTTTTGAGTGTGCACTCCCGGACTTCCATAAAGCTTGGTGCGCAATTCGCCCAATTCAGCAATCTGTTCATCAGTCCGCTCGCCATACACCTTCAGTTTGTTGAGTGCGGCAGTCAGCGCGACATACTCATCATCGGCAAGTGTCACATCTGCCACTTGCTGCACACAATGATACGCACTTGCCACGTGGTTGCCCAGACCTTGTCCGGCACCGACCACTACGATAGTCTTTTTACTCATTGTCTGAATGGTATTTTATACCTGTTTTTACGATGACAAAAGTATGGTGGAAATGAAAGAGAAGAGTTGTTGTCAGGCTCAAAGAAATGTTGCTTTGTGGCTCATTTCTCTGATACGCAGCAAATGGCAATAGATTGTTTACGCGGAGCAGTTCGGATTCAAGGCCGAACACATTGCCGACGGCGCACGCTGCAATTATCTGGCACGCCTGAGACGAGGATAGGCTTCAGACGTTTGCTCCGTCGGATGGTCGACGGTCAGTCCGCGTTGCACCAAGTATTCCGTAGCCTGCAACATCGAATAGCAATAGGTTTTTAGTTGCTGATGGGCAGCCGACATCTCGACGGGTTCCGGTTCTCCGGACGACAGATCGTAACAAAATTCATGGTCAACATCCGGATTATAGACATACAAATGTGTGCTATCGCGTGCGGCCACCGTGTTGTCAGCCGTGTAGAAGATGGCCGGACGGCGCTCTCGATTCAAATCGATTCCGAAATTATTTTGCACGTAATCGATGTTGAGCATTCCCAACAGCAGGGGAGCCACGTCTATTTGTCCGGCAAAGTCAGTCCGTTCTTCCGGCGTGATGCCTGTGCCGTAAATTATCAGAGGGACATGGTTGTACGACTCCGGTAGTTCGCTATCGGCCTCGTCCACCATCTTGCCGTGGTCGCCCAAGAAAACAAAAATGGTATTGTCAAACCACGGTTCTTTGCCTGCCGCCTCCATGAAACAGCGGATAGACCAGTCGGAATACTCCACAATCTGATGCTCCAACAAGTCCGAGGTAGGCGTGAAGTAGGGCGGAATAATGTAGGGTGGGTGATTGCTGATGGTGAGCAACGTGGCAAAAAACGGTTTGTCCTCGGCGGCATGACGGTTGAGCACGGGCAGTGCATAGGAGAACAGGTAGTCGTCTTGCACACCAAAGCCGTTGACCACTTTTTCTGATGGGTAGTTTTCTTGCGAATAAATCTCTTCGTAGCCGTTTGTGCGGAAGAATGCGTTCATGTTGTCGTATTGCGACTCGTGGGTCATGAAAAACATCGTGGCATAACCGGTCTCACGCAACACGGTCGGCAAGCCCGAATAAACGGGGATGACAGTGCCTTTCATCGCATTTCGCTTCATGATGGAGGGAAACGAATAGAGCGTGGCATAAAGTCCGTGGTTCGTGTGGTTGCCGGCAGAATAGAAGTTACAGAAACTCAACGATTCATGATACAGACTGTCGAGAAAAGGGGTCATGCGAACTTCCTGCCCGAAACGTTGCATCAACTTGGCCGACATCGACTCCATGATAATCATGATTACGTTTTTGCGTTCGTGCCGACTGTCGGGCTTTGCGCTTTGTCCGTCCATCGATAGCGTGTCGGTGTTCACTTCGCGGGCAATGGGAGAAATTCCCTCGATGCCCTGACGTCCCAGATAAGTCTGCACATTGGCCACTGCCTGCTCCCCGTCCATGAGATGCAACGTTTTGTTTTCCGAACGGTTGTCGTCTATGACACTGGTCATGAGGTTATACATCGGGTTGATTCCCAACTGGTTGAGTACGGGGTTCAGACAGAAGTAGGCCGCACTGACTTTAATCGGATTGTAACCCATACGGCCACGGATGCCAAACAGACACAGGCCAATCAGACAGGCAGAAACGACGAAGATGCCGCCACGCTGACGCCAGTTTACCGGCACAGGCCTCAGTTTTCGGAGCAGAATCCGCGTATAGCGGCAGACCAACCAGCCGAAAAACACCATCGACACAAGGAAACAAGCAATGTAGATGTAGTATGAAGCCTCGCCCAACACCATGGAAGCCGTAGTCGCTCCATAGTCGAACCAGTTGAAAATGGACGAGTTTATGTTTCGGGTGAAATACTGAAAATAGGGGATATTGGCCGCCGACGCCAGAAAGACCAGACTGTAAAAGCATATAAACCATATTCCGATCGCACGAAACAACACTTTCCCATAGTAATTGAACAAAGCCGACACACACACCGCCGTAAGCGGCAGAATGAACAGATAGCAGGCGATTACGTTGTCGAACCACACCCCACGCACAAAAGCAGTCAGCAGCGACATCATGTCTGCACGGAAATCTTCGGGCACCTGTACCTTCACAGTCTGCCACAACAAAAACCTGAACACACCGAGAAACATCAATGCCGTGACATGAATGGCTAGCAGATAGGCAAACGATTGAAAGAATCTTTTCATGTTTTTTGCAGCAATCTCACAAGATTTTGCAAAAATAGTACATTTTCATATATATACGTAACCCGTTGGC
>CAZEPM010000194.1:0-2715 GCA_964514145.1 uncultured Bacteroides sp. | reverse complement strand
TTTAATTTTAATATCTCATAGATTTCCATTGTTGCATTCTTGGATGTGGCTATCTGATGAAGCTTTTCATCCGTTTCATACAACCAATTTTTAAGACTTTCTAGAGCGACTAAAAAGCCCTTATAGTTTAGCTTTATTGTCAGAAGGTTCTGGATTGTTATCGAGGTATAGATTTTATTTGTATTTTTGTCGTCTGTTTTGAAATAAATTCCGAAAATATAATATGTTTGATAATTTAAGTGAAAGACTAGAACGATCTTTCAAAATTCTGAAGGGTGAAGGAAAAATCACAGAAATCAATGTAGCTGAGACTTTGAAGGATGTGCGTAGGGCTTTACTCGATGCTGACGTAAACTATAAGGTGGCTAAGACCTTTACCGATACGGTAAAAGAAAAAGCTTTGGGGCAAAACGTATTGACAGCAATTAGACCCAGTCAGCTGTTAGTTAAGATCGTACACGACGAGCTGGCTAAGCTGATGGGAGGTGAAACGGAGGAAGTCAAACTGCAAGGACATCCGGCTATTGTTTTAATGTCTGGTTTGCAAGGTTCGGGTAAGACCACATTCTCGGGTAAGTTGGCTTTAATGTTAAAAAACAAGAAAAACCGTAAGCCTTTGCTCGTAGCATGTGATGTGTATAGACCCGCAGCTGTTGAGCAGTTAAAAGTGTTGGGAGAGCAAATAGATGTTCCAGTATACAGTGAGCCAGACAATAAGAATCCTGTAGAAATAGCACAGCATGCCATTCAAGAAGCGAAGGCTAAAGGATATGATACGGTTATTGTTGATACAGCCGGGCGTCTGGCTGTTGATGAACACATGATGGCCGAGATTGAAACGATCAAAAAAGTCATTCATCCGGACGAAACTCTGTTTGTGGTTGATTCGATGACCGGACAAGATGCTGTTAATACAGCAAAAGAGTTTAATGACCGACTTGATTTTGATGGGGTAGTCTTGACTAAACTCGATGGTGATACTCGCGGTGGTGCTGCGCTTTCTATCCGTACCGTAGTGTCTAAACCCATTAAATTTATAGGAACCGGTGAGAAACTGGAAGCTATCGATTATTTCCATCCCTCGCGTATGGCAGACCGCATTTTAGGAATGGGCGATATCGTATCGTTAGTAGAGCGGGCACAAGAGCAATACGATGAGGCTGAGGCAAAACGTTTGCAGAAAAAAATAGAAAAAAATCAGTTTGATTTTAATGACTTCCTGACTCAAATCGCACAGATTAAAAAGATGGGTAACTTGAAAGAATTAGCATCTATGATTCCGGGAGTTGGTAAGGCTATTAAAGATATTGATATTGATGACAACGCATTCAAGAGCATCGAAGCGATTATCTATTCAATGACTCCAAAAGAACGTACGCATCCGGAAATTTTGAACAACTCGCGTCGGCAACGTATTGCTAAAGGTAGCGGTACAACCATTCAGGAAGTCAATCGTCTTTTGAAACAATTTGATCAGACGCGCAAGATGATGAAGATGGTGACCGGTAGCAAGATGGGCAAAATGATGGGACGTATGCCCAATATGCCCGGAATGTCAAAGATGAAATAACAAATGGTAAACACTCATCGGTTTATATAGTGAAAGGCGTGGTGAGCGATTCTTTGGCTAAAGGCAAGACTATTTATGTTATGTGCTATGATAACATAAACTCTTAGACAGTACAATCTTCCAAAACAATCGTTTCACATTCTCCAGACGGTAAGGTTATGAAGCGCTATTTATGAAGGAAACGTATGATTGAAACAGTAAAAAACATTTTAAACCAATAAATGACATGACATTAATTGATGGAAAAGCTATTTCGGAACTGATTAAGCAGGAGATTGCAGAAGAAGTGGTACAGATTGTGGCCGCAGGAGGTAAACGTCCTCACTTGGCTGCCATTCTTGTGGGGCATGACGGTGGTAGCGAAACGTATGTGGCCAATAAGGTAAAGGCGTGTGAGGTCTGCGGATTTAAATCCACCTTGATTCGTTATGAAACAGATGTAACAGAGGAAGAGTTGTTGACTAAGGTACGTGAGCTGAATGCTGACGCTGATGTTGACGGTTTTATTGTACAACTTCCTTTACCGAAGCATATTTCCGAACAGAAAGTAATCGAAACGATTGATTATCGGAAAGATGTAGACGGTTTTCATCCCATCAATGTCGGACGTCTTTCCATTGGACTTCCTTGCTATGTGTCGGCTACGCCAAACGGTATTTTGGAATTGTTGAAACGTTATCAGATTGAAACACAAGGAAAGAAATGTGTCGTCTTAGGACGCAGTAATATCGTGGGTAAACCGATGGCCATGCTCATGATGCAGAAAGCCTATCCGGGTGATACTACGGTGACAGTATGTCATAGTCGATCGAAAAATCTGGTCAAAGAGTGTCAGGAAGCAGATATTATTATAGCTGCGCTTGGACAACCTAATTATGTTACGGCAGATATGGTGAAAGAAGGAGCTGTTGTGATTGATGTCGGTACAACTCGAGTGCCTGATGCAACTAAAAAATCAGGTTTCAAATTGACGGGTGATGTTAAGTTCGATGAAGTAGCTCCAAAATGTTCATACATTACGCCTGTTCCTGGTGGAGTAGGGCCGATGACAATTGTCTCACTGATGAAAAATACTTTGTTGGCCGGCAAGAAGGCCGTATATAGCGATTAGGTTTTCCTTTTTACGGCTTCGTTGTTTTCTAAAA
>CAZEPM010000193.1:0-2717 GCA_964514145.1 uncultured Bacteroides sp. | reverse complement strand
TTATCTCAGCATTAAACTCTTGAGTTTTAACTTGATTTACTATTGAAGCGTAATCATATAAATTACATTGTTGTTAGAGAAACAAAGCGCACCGTCTGAGACGAGCAGGAGCAATTGGTAGGTAATTTTACAACATCTCATCAATATTTTTCTATTTCCTTTTCCAACGATTTATACTTTGTCCTTACATCATCCCGTTGGTAAAAATCCAATAAATCTGCTTTACTTAAAGATCCGTCTTCCATGTACTTAGCCAAATACTGTTGATTGAACTCTATTGAAAGCAAGCTCTTCTCTATATTTTTAAGGATTTGATGATTGTTCTTAATATTGTCTTGAACCAATTTTTCGATATTTCGAATGTCCTGAATATCTTTTAACAGGCGTTTGATGAGCATATTGACAAATCCTATTTCAAACCTCTTCCCGTTCTCGCGAAGTGCCAATCCTCGCGCTAACATATAGGCAATCGCCAAGTTATGGAAATCACAAGCTTCATAATCAATAATGCAGATAAAACCTATATTATCGATGTACGTGATTCCGCCTACGGCTTTTTGAATTGAAGGATCCGCCAATGTTTTGTCAAATACAATAATGCTTGCATTAGCTTCACGATTCACCGAAGCCTCCAATAGTTGACTCCAGGCGGTATCAGATTTATTGGAACCGACATCAGGAGTATCAACATTCCCCAATTTTATGCTTTTATCAAATTTACATTCAACGGCTATCTTCCTTTCACCATTGACACCTGCAATGGATGCAATAATATCTCCTGTTTTATTATTTTTCAAAACGCCTTTAGAAGCCCCTGTCAAGCTGATGGCATCACCAAGATTCTGTGACTTAATGTACTCTTCAAGAAACTGAGCGAGAACCTTCTCAGCTTCGACACCTTTAAGAGTCGTCTTGCGGAATAGAATCTGCTTCATGTCAAAAAGGAGTTTCAGGTTTTCCAGTTGTACTCCCAATTCATCGGTTGTCTTGGACAAGAAAGCAGAGAAGCGATCTTCCTTCATTGCCAAAACACCTATACGAATGGCCCGAAGCAATGCGGCATCGCGATCAGCTTCCGGTAAAGACTTAAAATATTGAAATACCAATTCATCCGATATTTCAAAGCTATCTACCCGCACTCGGAATAAGTTTTTATCAAATTGCATAATTTTCTGACATTGTTAGCGTTGTTTATATGAAACGGTATAAAGTATTCCGGACCCTATATGTTGTTTGTTGAACAGTTTGAGATCCATATCCCAATCTCCTCTGAAATCGCGGTCTGCGCATTCAGCGTTCTCCCTTCCAAATGGTGCCCATCCTTTTGCTATACCTGCATCCGGACGTATGCAGAGCTCTGCGTTATCTGCATTAACCGTCAGACAGCGTTCATGCTCAACATAACCAGTGTCTTGGATTTCCGGTGTTATTCCGGTCAATGCAGATATAGCATCCTCCAGAAAATGATTTCTCTTCTTACCGTCAGCAAACTCCTCTATGGCAGTTACAGCCACATCTGAATCATTAACTGAATCGATTTTTGTAACGATAACCTTAATCGATACTATATCCAAGTCAGCTTCATTATTCAGACCGGAAATCATTTTTGCCAAAAGCATGCAGCCCAAGGGCGTTTTCAGATATCTGTCAGAATATTCAACAGAAACAGACTTGCCTTGTAGCCTGGATATTATTTTATTCCATTTCTCGGTTTCCGGAGCTTTCAGAGAATCAAAAAAACGACCTAACGAACTATGTTCTTTTATTCTATAATCGAACATAATGGAAGCATTGTCCGACGAAAAGGCGTTCAAGAGCTGCTCTCTATTTATGTCAGCGTAGGACAATGAATTTGACTGTGTGGTTATGAATACATCTCCACTGCCCCAATTCCTGGAATAGGATGTGTCGATATTTTTACCAAAGTATGTTTTGACGTTTCCGTCATTCATATTCACAACCATCAACGGGAACAAGCCTGCCGGCAACTTGTTTTTAAGATATTTAAAGTTATTTTTACATATCTCCTCAATTAAAGTTACACTGTCGGCTGACGAGAGCGATTTTACATCCGGGGTGCTTGGAAGAACAAAGGCAACATCAACGCCTTCCCGAGATAGTTCTTCGAGCATATTCTTGAATGGAAATGTTTCCGCATCCCATTGGGAAATGTTATCGTTGACAAATATTTTGATACCAGAGATGTCCTTGTTCCGTATGAGCTGATAAAACTCGGTCTTGATGTCTGATGTCACAGCGTGAGAATCAGGCATTAAACTACTAATTTCCTGTGGGGTAACACGGGCCTTGACTTCCTGACTTAACCATTCGCGAGCCTTAGGCCGATTAAGATAGTTCATATACCATTGCGACCTGCGGTCTATAAGGCACTTCGTGCAAGACCGTTCACAGTCGCATCCTTCAAGAGCCTCCAAAGCCATTTTCAGGACTTCATCTTTGTATTCTCGGAATAGCAATGAATAACCTGCACCACCGAGAGCCGTATCATATATGAAAACAGAGTGATTCTTGCCATCGTATCCAAATTCGATCTCTCCATCGTTGACTCCAAGCAACTCCGTGAGTTTACGGCTAAGAATCACGCCGAGAGAATAGAGGGTCTCAGAGTCTTCGACCAGCTTGTTGACCTTGTCATAAAACCTGATCTCAACAAAGTCAGTCTGGTATCTTCCGACCAACAACACATGGCGTCTTAC
>CAZEPM010000192.1:0-2736 GCA_964514145.1 uncultured Bacteroides sp. | reverse complement strand
AAATGTCGATGGCGGGACTTGAACCCGCAAGGATTGCTCCACACGCCCCTCAAACGTGCGCGTATACCGATTCCGCCACATCGACACAAACTTTTATTTAATTTTCACTATCTCGACAAACCACTTGGGGCGGATGAGCTCCGCTCCCTCTCACAAAACAATTATCAATTGTTTTGCTCGGCACAGTGCCACATCATTGATATGAAATTATGCAATTATCAATTGGTTTTCGCAGTATGCTGCTTAAACACTATATTTAAAAAATGACTACGTTTAGCCACATAGTCATTTTAATATAATAATTTTAAATTGTAAATACTATCTTCCGATTTCTATTGCTTTTGATGCCATGGATTTTGTAATATTTACCAGTGCAAGGTTTGCCTCATATGCTCTTTGCGCCATTAGTGCGTCTGCAATATCAACCATTGCATTTACATTTGAAGACCTTATATACCCGTTTTCATCAGCATCAGGATGACCTGGTCTATAAATTTTGTCACCTAATGTTGGATCCTCAACCACGCCGCTAAAGGTTACCCCTCCCTGTAAATATTGCAGCGTCCCTACACCAAATACATCGTTCTTCATAGTATTCATTAACCCATGAAAAGATATATCCTCCGTCGCATTTAATACAGGAATTTTTCTTACATAATTTGGTGTGTCTATGTTTGCAACGTTTTTAGCGTGAATATCAAGACGCAAACCATGCGCCTTTAATGCATTTGACCCTATATTAAATGATTCTAGTATACTCATTTTTTATTCTCCCGTTATTTGCCTACATTGATTACTGTCTTCATCTCTGTAATTATATTTGACATTCTTCTTGTTGCCATTGAATACAACATTGAATTTTCCTGCAATGCAATAAGTTCCTGTGCAGGGTTTATTTCTTCATACTGACGTTCTTCTATAACACCTGACGGCCCTAGTTTCTGCGAAAGCTTGGTTTCTAAAGGACTATTCATAGTACCTAAATATGTGCCAAAATCAATGTCACGCCTTACATAACCCGGTGTGTCCATGTTCGCAATGTTTGATCCGATTGCTCGCTGCCTTTGGGATATTAAATCCATCATAAGAGAAACTTTCCCCATACTGTCTAAAGATGTGTACATAAAAAACCTCCCTCATTAGCTTTCACGAATATTTATTGCCTTGTTATACATATCATCAATAACTTTTAACATCTGGGTGCTTGCAAGCATTGACGCGTTTAATCTCAACATTTCACTCGTTGATGTGTATACATTTGTATTTGAAACTTCAATATTATGCTGCTTAAAACAGCTATGATCTTTTACAAGTACAGGCTCTCCGGCATCTTCCGTAGCGGCAAGTCTATTCATATCTGCCTGCTCCAATCCTTCCGGGTTGGCAAACCGCACTAAAGGTATGTTTCCTAAATATTTTTCTGTTGCCTGGGATGAATCAAATGAAACAACATCTCCGTTAGGTTTTATTTCAAACTTATAGCAATTCGTAGGAATTTTTATACCTTCGCCCACAATCCAATCGTCATTTGTTACCAAATAACCGTCTTTGCCTTGTTTGAATCCCCCATCACGTGTGTATTGAACTTCTCCTGTAGGTGATACAACGGGTATAAATCCCTGACCGTCAATCGCGACATCATACGGGTTTGTTGTAATTCTTATTGAGCCCTGGCTATAATCTGTCCTTATGGCTCCTTTGAGATAACCATCCTCACCCAGCATCTGCTCAAAACGCACTGTCTTATACGCATTGGTATTTAAATTCACAAGATTATTAGCTACATAACCAAGTCTTTCCCACTGGTTGAATGTGTTATTAATACTTTTTCTGATCATTCCCTGAATTGTATACATGCGCTATTCCTCCCTATGATGTTGTTCCAAGCTGACTTATAACTTTTTGCAAATTCTGATTTTGTATCATAAATAACTGCCTGTTTGCATCAAAATTCCTGATGATAGGCATCATATTTATAAATTCTTCCTGCAATGCAACATTTGAAAATTCATTATAACCCTGTTTTACTTTAGGTTCCATAACAAGTGCCCCGTTTGCATCAACAATGCCCAGGTATGCTACCCCCTCAAGTTTATGAGACTGCGGATTAAAAACACTCAGCAAGCCTTTATCGTCAATCTTTATTTGATTCAAATCGTCGGGCACAATATGTAATTTTATAGGCATACCGGTATTTGATAGAACACGACTGTCATCAAGCGTTAAAAGATTACCCTCTTTATCAAGTTTAAACCTTCCGTCACGGGTTAACTTTATACCATCTTCGCTTTCCGTTTGGAAATATCCTTTTGCTGCAAGCGCAACATCTAAAGGATTTTCAGACAATCCTATACGTCCTATTTTATCATCCAGTGTAGTAGATAAACCATGAACTCCTAAAAATTCAGTAATTGAAGATACTATGGCATCTTTGCGCTGATAGCCGATTTTATCAAAACCCATAACATTTTCATTGGCAATTGATATAAGTTCGCTATCCACATGCATCGCTCTTATGGATGCTGTGATACCGTTTTCTACAAATCTTACACCGCCATTAATCTTCATACATTTATACCTCTACTTTTATTTTCGTATATTTTTCAGTATTTACTTAATAAATCCATGAAAAATCATCCGTTTGTATGGGTTTTTAAATGTATTTAATGAAAATAGCTAAAAAGTCAAAATATTTAACACATCTTACATGTCCTGCTGTACTGTCTACAGAAGCCT
>CAZEPM010000191.1:0-2762 GCA_964514145.1 uncultured Bacteroides sp. | reverse complement strand
ACTCGGGTACAACCCAGGCCATGGGACTGAACTCCCCGGGTGGAAACAGCCTCTCATTCAACGACTCCGGAACGAAGCAGGGAATGGTGCTGAAAACAGGTGCCAGATCCGGCATCATGATGAGTGCCGGCAGTGCGGACGCAATGGTGTCCTATTCAGACAACAGTTTCGAATCATATTCCTCCATAGGTTCCCAAGAAGCTGGCCTTATAAATGACACTCAGGCAGGGTTCGAACAGGTCCTCAAGGCCGATCACGGAGTTTACAGCGATATTGAAAACTTGATATGGGAAGCAATAAACAATGCAGCAAACGGATGCGAATGGGCCGCAAAGTATTATGAACTCCCTGAAGATGCCTCGGATGAAGAAAAGGAAGCAGCAACAAAAAAAGATAAAGATAAAGTTGATTCACTGAGTTATGTCGCAACTGCCCTAAAGGCGATCATGCAAGTTCGAGCAAATTTTAGAAGAGTCAGTGAACAATCTGAGGGAAAATACTCTTCTGCACTGGTTGCAGATGACGACACCTCAGGACTAACATTGAAAACAACAATGGATAGTTCTGAATTCGGGAAATATATTATTTTCTGGTTACTTAAAAATCTTGGCAAACTTGCTTCAGATACAGTTGCATTTTCAATGAACGAGGCCGATGCAGATAACCAATATGACAAGCGTCAACTTGGAAGAGATTGGACTTCCGAAACTGCGGCAACACTTTCAGCTGAAATAAGTGCCTTGTTTTCGACGTTGTGGTTTAAGAAAAAATTGATGGGAAGCGATCAACCCAAAGGAATTCTTGTCAATTCCATAAACGGCCCACTGGTGACAAAAACCGATGAAAATATTGTCATGCTTGCGAAAGAGGGAATGTTGTTCTCCGCCGTTCCTCGACCAATTGATCCGGAGGCCACAACTGTCACTGACACTGTCTATGCTGATTATTCATCGTCAGTATCTCCATCAAAAATAAAAGATGAATTCAATGTTGAAGACAATACAATAAAATTGCAAGCTTCAAATATTGAAAATTATGCGATGGAAACATTGACAAATATTAGCTGTTTGAGCTTGACAAGTTCTGCGCCAGTCATTTCTTTGTCAACAAAAAAAACAAAACTAGATAAACTTCAAAAGATAAAAGACTTATATAAAAAGATTGATTCGACGGAGACAAATACGAATTTACATGTTGAAACAGCATACAATTCATACAATGCTCTCGATTATGATGAATACAGCGAAATTGAATTAGAAAGAAGCAACAAAAGTAATATAAATATCAAGAATATAAAAGGATCGGTAGAAATTGTTAACGTTATCGGTGAGAAAGACGACAAAATTTCCATTCTTAACAAAGAAGATATACAAAAAGATAACAACGAAGCCGTGAGTGGAATAACCATGTCAGGCAATTCAATTGAATATGGATTTATAAAAAACAAATCTACAACAAAAGTGGAACTTTCGGGCGACAAAGCTACAAAAACAGAAAAATATGAAAATATAGATTTCCAAATAAAGGAATCATTCACGTCAAAATCTAAAGGTCTGTCTTTTGAATCGACAGACTCAATCAATCAAAAGGCTAACACAATAACATTGACAGGCTCCGATCAAATAAACCTCAAGCTCGGAGATACCACTTTTACCCTTACCCCAACTAAGGCAGCCACCGAAGCATTTCTCATAAAATTACAATAGCCTCCAATCGTACATTGAGGACAGTATCGCTGATTTTGGCCCTGTTTGAGATGGTACGGAAAGTCCAGCCAGTATCAGGAAAAATCAGCAACTTGCTCCAGTGGAAGCGCTGTTTTCGATTCATCTCCCAAACATGCACTTGCGCCAGGTGAAGGGATGTGCGTTGTTTTCATCATACGAAGAGATATCGTATAATATGGCATTTGTTTGTTGTTCAATTGAATCAATAGTATTGAATTATAGTATAGAACAAGGTGCCACGTATTGCCTTGTGAGCAAAACTACCAAACCATGCTTCAACTTGATCAAGCAAGCTTGCTGACGTTGCTCTGCAGGCAATTTATGAGAACATCTCCCATCGCTTCCAGTCGGCGCCCGCACAAGGCATGATCAACCAGGACGAGGACATCTGCCGCTGTCCTCCATGTCCTCGTGCCAATCCGTACACCAACATCCGCGCATCCGCATATCCACACAGTCACACAATCACACGATCATACAATCACACAATCACACGATCATACAATCACACAGTCACACGATCACACACACCACACCTGGCCTCTTTCATTCTGTCATTGGCTGTTCTTTGCAATATTGCGTGAAAGCCTCGCAATCTCGTTCCCACTCGAAGACAAATGCCAAGTCATGAAGACCATTCTCTCTCCCCATCTCACCCTGACTTCGTTCTGCCTCCCAGTTGACGGGACATTGCGCAGGTTCTTCACCATCTCCCTGAGCTTTTCCCTTCTCGCGCCTGGTGGAGAGAACGTGCTTTCCGAAGAAAAGGGCTGGCAGGCAGCGGCTGAAGCCGTCGAGGAAGGCGCGCCCATCGATCTTGGGGTTCCCAAGGCGAGACCCGAGTGGCTGCTGGCCGGCGCGGTCCAGTCCAGGGAACCGGCTGGTGCTGTCGAGTGCGCCATGCGCGTCGACACACAGGAACGTCGCTTCCTTGTGGCAGGCGACCGGGAAGACAACGGTCTCGATCTCGCAAGGCCCCTGCCCTTCACCTCCATGCCCCTTGTGTGGTCACGCGCCTTTGGCGGCAAGGACGTG
>CAZEPM010000190.1:1214-2832 GCA_964514145.1 uncultured Bacteroides sp. | reverse complement strand
AGACTATCTACTATAGCCAGCGACTCCACCCTGAAGCCCATGTCACGCAACATCTCACCTCCATTCTGAAACGACTTTTCAATGACGAAACCCATACCAACCAACTCAGCACCTGCCTGACGCACCAAATCAACAATGCCCATCGCAGCATTACCATTAGCCAGAAAATCGTCGACAAACAGCACACGGTCGCCCTGACACAAAAAATCGCGGCTTACACACACCTCATACGAACGGTTCTTCGTAAACGAAAACACCGATGTCGTCAGCATATTCTCCATCGTACCAGGTCGTTTCTTCTTCGCAAAAACCACCGGCAACTCCAACAAATAACCCACCATGATAGCTGGAGCAATACCACTCGCCTCAATAGTGACCACCTTATCAATATGCTCAGAAGCAAACCGACGTACAAATTCTACACCAATTGACTTCATCAAAACAGGATCCATCTGATGATTGATAAAGCTATCTACCTTCAGAATGCCGCCAGCCAAACACTTCCCATCGCGGAGAATCCGTTCTTTCAACACTTCCATAAAATAGCTCTTAAGTCTTTACAATTTATGAAACGTAAAATTACAAGAAATATTGTGTATATTTATGATTCCCGCCTTACTATTTTTACGAAAGTTCGATATCATTCAAAACGGTTATTTTACGAGATATTCTTTTTCTTGCTGTCAGTCAGGCCTACTCAAGCCATGAATCAGGCTTCGTCAGTATGCTGACCAGACTTGGTTTGTCGGCAAAATAGGTTTATTCCGAATTGTCCTCTTGGGCTTTTTTGTTGTTCCGACCAAGCAGTTTTCTCGCATGAGTAACAAGCAAGCACAAAAAAGCCGGCGCCAAACGACACATCTTCTCAATGAAACACCTAACTTTGCTCTACGAATAATCAACTTTTAGTCAACCGATCGCTTATGAAAAAAATAGATGTACATACGCTTAACGAGAACGTTTTCAATCTGATTGGCAAAGAATGGATGTTAATCTCTGCCGGCACACCCGAACACTTCAACACGATGACGGCCAGTTGGGGCGGCATCGGATGGTTGTGGAACAAGCCGGTAGCCTTCGTGTTTGTGCGCCCGGAACGCTACACATTCGAGTTTACTGAAAAAGAAGAAATGATGACTCTTTCTTTCTTGGGCACGGATAGCCATCGTGATATCTACGCTTATTGCGGCAGTCACTCCGGTCGACACGAAGATAAAGCCAAAGCATGCGGACTTACACCGGTAACCACAGAGATGGGTCAAGTGACCTTTGCCCAGTCACGCCTCACGCTGGAATGCCGAAAGTTATACGTCGACCGCCTGCAGGCCAGCCACTTTGTCGATCAGTCATTGCTACAGAAATGGTATGGCGACACGCAGGGCAACTTGCACCAGATGTACGTAGTAGAAATTGTGAATGCATGGGTAGCAGACTAAGCTCAGGCCTCCGATCTTATCGGATACTATTCTCCTGCCACTGTTTACTCGACTAAGCAGTGGCTTTTTTGTCGACCCAGACATTTTTTTCCTTGTAAATGCATTGACACAGCGCCTACACGGTATTGTAACATTGCATCACTATCTTTGGCATCGAAAAAAGAGATTAAGATGCTTTTACG
>CAZEPM010000190.1:0-1114 GCA_964514145.1 uncultured Bacteroides sp. | reverse complement strand
TGTTTATTGTTCAAGGTGAAGGCAGAGGTCATCTGACGCAGGCCATCGCACTGGAAACGATCTTGCGTAGCAGCCACGAGGTGGTTGAAGTGTTGGTCGGGAAAAGCAATGTGCGCAACCTTCCGACTTTCTTTGTGAAAAACATCCATGCACCCATCCAACGTTTCGACAGCCCAAATTTCTTACCTACTCCGGCCAACAAGCGGTGTAACCTGACGCGTAGCATCGCCTACAATTTGCTAAAACTTCCGACTTATCTGCAAAGCATTCGTTACATCAAAGCGCGCATAGATCATAGTGGTGCTGACGTGGTGATAAACTTCTACGAATTACTCACTGGGTTGACTTATGGGATTTACCACATCCATGTGCCTCAGATCTGCATCGGACATCAGTACTTGTTTTTGCATCGTCACTTCCATTTTCAAAAAAACAATAGGTCGGGCTTGATGCTACTAAAACTTTTCACTCGTTTAACCTGTCTGGGAGCTATCAAAAAGTTGGCTTTGTCGTTCAAACCCATGGAGACGGATGTGATGCAACAGATACAAGTGATACCTCCCCTACTGCGTAAGGAAGTGTTTACACAAGAGGTTACGCAGGGTGACTACATACATGGCTATATGGTCAACGCAGGATTTGCAGAAAATGTGATTGACTGGCATCGCAAACATCCCTCTGTCTCGTTACATTTCTTCTGGGATAAGAAACAAGAGTACGCCGTTAAACAGGTGGACGAGACGCTTAGCTTTCATAAACTTGACGATAAGGAATTTTTGCGCTACATGAGCGGTTGTTATGCTTATGCCAGTACGGCCGGATTCGAATCGATATGCGAGGCCATGTATCTAGGTAAACCTATCTTGATGGTTCCGGCACACATAGAACAAGACTGCAATGCCTATGATGCCGTGAACCATAATGCTGGCATCGTTGCTAACGACTTTCAGATGGACAAGCTACTGGAGTTTGCCGGCAAATACCAACCGAACAGGGAATTTCACCATTGGGTGGAATGCGCTCCTTACATCATCCGTTGTGCTGTAGAGCTTGAGATTACCACACACATATCAACAGATCACATGTATATGGTCGAGGAGTTTGCATAAAAAAT
>CAZEPM010000189.1:0-2877 GCA_964514145.1 uncultured Bacteroides sp. | reverse complement strand
CCGTCCGCCGAAAGTCCGTCGCGCCAAAGGCGGTGTTCCGTTTCGCAGCGGAACAGCAGGTCTTTTACCACCGAAAAGGCAAAGCCTGATTATAGAAAAAAACGTTGGTGTAATGGCGTACTTAGTTGCGTCGCCTGAATCTTCCTACTTCTTTACTTCGAGCCCTAACAACGCAGCCAGTTCACTGAGATTGCGAACAATGTAGGTTGCTCCGGCTTCTTCAAATTCCTTCCGATTTCCATAACCGTACAGCACACCTACTGAATCTATCCCTACGGTTTTGGCTCCGATAACGTCAAACTTGCGGTCACCAATCATTAACGCCTTACAAAGGTCAACCATTTGCATTTGCTCAAGCACATATCTTATCACATCCGCTTTCGTACGCCGAGACACGCGGTCGTCCCCTCGCCCTGCAACCCAATCGAAGCAGTCGTGGATTTTAAAATAACGGAGCACGCTATCGGCCATAGCTTGAGGCTTTGAGGTTGCCACACACAAACCATATCCGGCTTGCCTGGCAGATTCCAAGAAGGCAGTGATTCCCGGATAAAGACTATTTTCATAGATGCCGATATCCTTATAGTGTTCGTGATATTTAGCCACAGCTTCTTGGGCTTGCTCGTCTGAAAAATGATAGAATTCTTTAAAAGAATCTTCCAAAGGAGGTCCGACAAAGGGCAATAAATCATTGCAGTCCAGAACCTGAATGCCAAAATGTGCCAATGCATATCGGACCGAATGCACGATGCCGGAGGCAGAATCAGAAATAGTCCCATCAAGGTCGAACAACAAACAGGTATATCTTTGCATGGCTCAACAATCGGTTTATCTATACAAAACGAGTTGACAACGAAACAATCAGACTTATGTATCCTCCGCGTTTCGATTGTCAGCTCATGTTTATTCAGACTCCTTACTAACCTACCATCAGCAGAATCAACAATTGTGCCGTCAGTATTCGTAAGAACATAGCCAACGGATAGACTGTAGAATAACCCACCGCCGGGGCATCGTTTCCTGCACTTTGAGCAGAATAGGCCAATGCGGGAGGATCGGTATTACTACCCGCAATCAGTCCCATCAGAACGAAATAGTTAATCTTATAATGGAGACGGGCGACAACTCCCATAATAAGCAATGGAATAACTGTTATCAGGAATCCACAACCGACATATAGTAACCCGTCGCCTTCTACAACAGTCTGAACGAAACCGCCGCCTGCCTTAATTCCTACACTGGCAAGGAAAAGCACAATTCCTATTTCCCGCAACATCAGATTGGCACTCATCGTTGTGTAGGTAACCAAATGGAATTTATAACCGAAACGTCCGACTAGGATAGATACAATCAGCGGACCTCCGGCCAAACCTAATTTCACCGCTGTAGGCATACCGGGGATAGCAAGAGGCAAACTTCCCACAAGGATTCCGAAAAAGATTCCGACAAATATTGTTACAATGTTTGGATAATCTAACCGTTTCAACTGGTTACCCAATAATCCGGCTACACGCTCTACGGCATCTTGCGGTCCTACAACCATCACACGGTCACCGACTTGTAACTTCAAAGTACGGGCTGCAAACAAATCCATACCCGAACGATTCACACGAGTTACATTTACGCCATACATACTGCTAAAATGGAATTCCCCGAGTGTCTTGCCATTGATCTTCGACTGGGTTACTAATATACGACGGGAAACCATCGGCATATCCTGTTTTTCCCAATCGACTTCAACTTTCGGACCAATAAAAGCAATAATGGCATCGGCATCGTCTTCAGCACAAACGATATATACCTGATCGCCCACTTCAAACACAGTGTCAGACGTCGGAATATGTACATGTCCATGTTGCAAAATACGCGAACATATAAAGTCGCGTCCTAAAAATGCACTTATTTGTTTTAAAGTCTTACCATCCAACGCCTCGTTACGCACCACCAGCTGCATGATATGAGGTTTCATGTGGGGGTTTTCTTCCTCTGCCTTAACCAACTGATCGGTTTCTTTCTGCAAATTGATTCGACAAATATAACGCACGGCAATAATCGCACCAATAATACCAATGACACCCAATGGATAAGCACAAGCATATCCCATTGCAATCTCAGGCCCCTGATAATGCAACTGCCCCAATGCTTCATTAGCAGCTCCCAATCCGGGCGTATTGGTTACGGCCCCACATAAAATACCAACCATCATAGCCATGTCTATTCGTCCATCTAAAAAATAATAAATTAAAATAGCCACAGCTATATTCAACATAACCACACCGACTGCCACCACATTCATGGCAATCCCGCCTTTCTTAAACGAAGAAAAGAAAGATGGTCCTACCTGAAGTCCGATACAGAAAACAAATAGAATAAGACCAAAATCTTGCAAGAATGAAAGAATTTCAGAATTTCCGGTAAAACCAAAATGCCCGGCCAAGATACCAACAAACAACACAAATGTCACACCCAAAGAAACACCAAAAAATTTGATCTTCCCCAATAGCACACCTGCAGCGATAACGAATGCATACAACAGTACTATATGGGCTACTGAATGTTGATCAAACAGCAAGGTCTCTATCCAATTCATACACGTTACTATTATTATTTTGAGCGGCAAATTTAAGTATTAAAGTCATGAACAAAGAGTTTTCTCCACACTTTTTTTTTGATGGTTTAATCATTTTGTAAGAAAAAAAGAAACCATTATGGTGGAAAAACAAGGTAAAAAAGTTTAGCAAATGGATAGATTCGCTATATTTGCAGCATTTAGACATATATCTATAACTTTAATCATATAAACTATGGCTATGGCAGATAGTAAAGAGAAACTCTTTTCAGACTTTGCTCCGGTCACGACGCAGGAGTGGTTGGACA
>CAZEPM010000188.1:0-2926 GCA_964514145.1 uncultured Bacteroides sp. | reverse complement strand
GACACGTGTACGAACTGCATTAGCGGCTTTAGAGCAAAGCGGATACTTGGTAAGAGGTAGCAATGTTCCTCATGTATATGCCACGGGAATAACGGTAAGGAATATGGACGAAGCGAGAGAGCGCATATCAGCATCACTACTTTTTGGCAGCGATGAAATCGAAAAGGCTATCCGTATCATCAAGTCATTGATTTCTCAAAAACATATCGCCAAGGCCCAAGATTCGGAAGCCGAATCACGAATCGACTATCTGGCAGACATTTTGGGATTAAGCAAAAAAGACGTTATATCAGTAGTGGAGCGCATGCGACAGGAAGGCATATTGGCAGACAGCAAAGACATATCTGCCTATTTGCAGGACGCAGGTGATTCGGAACGAAAGTCGCAAATGCTCCTCGAACGCTTTGCAAAACTTGAACAATACATTCTCAATCATATTCCCGATGAGTCTTTACGAATATCATACAAGCAACTGAATGAGAATGCCGTAAACGATGGAATCAGCACATCCAAAGAGAAAGACATTCGGACGTTACTCTATTTCCTCACCATCAAGGGATATACGCGTAAAAAAGAGGATGCGGTCCATAATATGGAGATAACTCGTCAGGCAGATCTGGAGTCTACCATCAGGCGATTTGAAAAACGATTGGAAATAAGTCGCTTTACCGTGGAATGGCTATACAAATTGGCGCTAAATGCAGAAAAGGAGAATGTACCCGGCAAAGCCATACAGTTCTCCGTAGTAGAGCTTCTGAACCGGATAAAATCTAGTTCCCAATCTCTTTTTGGCAGACTTGATGATATTCAGTTGGAAGATGTGGAAGAAGCACTTTTGTATTTATCGAAAATCGGCGCGCTAAAACTTGAAGGTGGTTTTCTGGTACTATACAACGCCATGAATATCCAAAGAATAAAAGGCAATAAGTCAAGATACAAGCAAGATGACTACCGAATGCTGAACGAATTCTACAAACTGAAAATCCAGCAAGTACATATTGTGGGGGAATATGCCAATCTAATGGTAAGGAATTATCATGCAGCCTTGCAATATGTCCAGGATTATTTCCAGATGGACTACAAGAAGTTTGTCACAAAATATTTTAAGGGAGAGAGAACAAGCGAGATACAACGCAACTTGACACCACAGAAATACAATCAATTGTTTGGACAATTATCCAAACGGCAAATGGAAATTATTTCCGATAAAGATTCACGTTGCATTGTGGTTGCGGCAGGTCCCGGTAGCGGAAAAACACGAGTACTGGTTCACAAGCTGGCCTCACTTCTGTTGCTTGAAGACGTAAAACACGAACAGTTACTGATGCTGACATTTTCAAGGGCAGCCGCTACAGAATTCAAACAACGGCTTATGGAGTTGATAGGCAATGCAGCTCATTTTATTGAAATAAAAACATTCCACTCCTATTGTTTCGACCTCTTGGGGCGAATAGGAAATCTTGAAGATTCAAAGAATGTCATCTCAAAGGCAGCCGAAATAATACGTCAAGGTGAAGTTGAACCGAACAAAATTGGTAAGACGGTATTGGTTATAGATGAAGCCCAGGACATGGGAGCAGAAGAATACGCACTTGTAATGGCTCTGATGACCCATAACGAAGAAATGCGTGTGATAGCAGTGGGAGACGATGACCAAAACATCTATGAATTCCGAGGTTCTGATTCCGATTATATGTATCGGCTATCGCAAGAAACCGGAAGTACATTTGTCGAAATGACCGAGAATTACCGCAGTGCATGCCAGCCGGTGGATTTTGCCAACGGATTCTTGAAAACCATCCATAAAAGGATAAAAAGCACACCTATCATCTCTATAAGAAAAGAGAAAGGATGGGTGGAAGTGATACACCATCACTCAGCATATATGTACCAACCGCTTGTCGAAAACTTACTTCAGCACAAGGGCAAAGGCACTTCGTGTGTACTCACCCAAACAAACGAAGAGACCGTAATCTTAACAGCCCTCCTGCGAAAGCATGGCATAAACAGCAAACTGATACAATCAATGGACAGCTTGCGTTTTTGGAACATAGCGGAGATGAGATACTTCCTGAGGTATATAGACAAACGGATAAAAACACCACTAATCACAGAAGAGCTGTGGGAAGAGGCCAAACATGCAACCTTTTCTATTTATGACAGAAGTCTAAGTTTGATCTATGTAAAGCGGTGTGTGGAACAGTTTGAGCAAACTAACAGAACAAAATATTTCAGTGACTTCAGAGAATTTGCATTTGAGTCATCAGTGGAAGACTTCTGTGACACATCAGGAACCGATGTTGTGGTATCAACCATTCACAAGGCTAAAGGCAGGGAGTTTGACGATGTATATATGCTCATATCGGACGGCTATGTAAAGGACGACCATCTGATGCGTCGATATTACGTAGGCATAACCCGTGCAAAAAACAGACTATTCATACACACAAACGGTGATTGCTTCAATCATTTAAGTGTAAACCAATATCTCATTGACCAACAACAATATGATATGCCCGAAGAGATTATGCTACAGCTCTCTCACAAAGATGTTAATTTGGGATTTTTCAAAAATCGGAAACAAGAGGTTTTAGCTCTGAGAGGAGGAGATTCATTAAATTACAATAATTTCTTTTTGTATAGTTCATTGAGCGATAAGCCAATCGCAAAATTATCATCAAAAATGCAGAGGACATTAGCTGAATGGGAACAAAGAGGCTATAAGGTGAAATCTGTATCTGTACGGTTCGTTGTGGCATGGAAACCTAAAGATGCGCCCAAAGATGAAGCGGAAACGGCTGTCCTATTAGCAGACCTGATGCTTTCTTTGTAAGTTAAAGCACTTAAAGTAGCACGAACGGAATTGACACGATAGCCTACAGATATGATGGCATCAAGATTATAGAACTCAACTTCTTCTTTTGAT
>CAZEPM010000187.1:0-2955 GCA_964514145.1 uncultured Bacteroides sp. | reverse complement strand
GAACTCTTACGTATCTTTATCACGATGAACTCCGGATTCAAAAAATATCTTTCTATTCATCCAACAGCAGCCGCGTTTCAACGGTCTCTGATGGTTGTTCTTTGTGTCCTTTGTAGCACCTCCATCATGGCCCAAAGCCGAAATAAAGCTTACGAAGAATACATACGCAAATATAAAAAACTGGCCATCGAGCAAATGAATCGTTACCAAATCCCTGCAAGCATCACACTCGCACAAGGTCTGTTGGAAAGCGGTGCCGGACAAAGTAAGCTAACCAGAGAATCGAACAATCACTTTGGCATCAAATGCGGCGATAACTGGCGCGGACGAAAAACTTACCATACGGATGATGCCCCCAACGAATGTTTCAGAGTATATAAGAATGCACGCGAATCGTATGAAGACCATTCACGGTTTCTTTCCAAACGAGGAAGGTATTCGTCTCTTTTCAAACTTAAAAAAACAGATTATAAAGGATGGGCGAGAGGCCTCAAGAAGGCAGGATATGCCACCAATCCCAACTATGCTGCCAAACTCATCTCCATCATCGAATTGTATAATCTGGACAAGTTCGACACAAAGAAAGGCCGTAGTAAATATGATCAGCTTATCGAATTCGTACACACCGTATATCGGGCCAACGACTTGCTCTACATAACCGCAAATGATGGCGACACATTCGAATCGCTTTCAAACGAATTTGAAATCTCTAAACGAAAGCTCAGAAAATACAACGACCTGTATAAAAAATACGTGTTCAAAGATGGTGACATTGTCTATCTGGAAAAGAAACATCGAAAAGCACGTAAGCCCTACATCATACACCGGGTGGAAACAGGAGAATCAATGTATACCATCTCACAGCGCTATGGTATCCGACTGAAAAACTTATACAAACTGAATAAGCAATACGAAAACACAGCTCCCAAAGTCGGCGACTATCTGAGATTGCGATAACTATAAACCGGATAAACCCATGAAACGATATGGAAGTGTAATAAAAGTAGCTCCCAACATGCTTGAGGAATACAAACGATTACATGCAGCAGCATGGCCATCAGTACTGAAAATGATTAAGGAGTGCAATCTGCGTAACTACAGTATCTACTATCGGGACGGATATCTGTTTAGTTACTACGAATATGTCGGAACAGATTACGAAGCAGATATGGCAAAAATGGCTGCAGACCCTGAGACACAACGTTGGTGGGAACATACCAATCCATGCCAGATGCCGCTCGATACTTGCGCCCCCGGTGAATGGTGGGCTCCGATGGAAGAAGTTTTTCATACCGATTAATCAAACCAAATTATGATGTGGTTATTACTGGCTTTTTTATCCGCAGCTTTGTTAGGGTGCTATGATGCTTTTAAAAAGAAGTCGTTACAAGATAATGCCGTTCTTCCGGTACTTTTTCTGAATACTTTGTTTTCGAGCCTGATTTTCCTGCCTTTTATTCTGTGTTCTTCGTGGGGAGACAGTCTTCGCGGAACGATTTTTTATGTGCCTCAGGTTGGTTGGGAAGTTCATAAATATGTTTTGCTGAAGTCAGTGATTGTTTTGTCTTCGTGGACATTTGGATATTTCGGGATGAAGCATCTTCCGCTTACGATTGTCGGGCCTATTAATGCAACCCGACCGGTGATGGTTCTGATAGGTGCACTGCTAGTCTTTGGCGAGCGATTGAATGGGTATCAATGGGTCGGCGTGTTGTTAGCCATCGTCTCCTTTTTCATGCTCAGCCGTTCGGGAAAGAAAGAGGGAATTGATTTCAAGCATGACCAATATATTTATTTTGTGGTACTCGCCTCACTGTTGGGTGCCATCAGCGGTTTGTATGATAAGTATTTGATGGCACCAATAAGCGAGGGAGGTATAGGACTTGATAGAATGGTCGTGCAGTCATGGTATAACATTTATCAGCTAGGCATGATGTCTGTGGTGATGATGGTGCTTTGGTGGCCTATACGGAAAACGACTTCGCGTTTCCATTGGGATTGGTGCATCATTCTGATTTCCATTTTCCTTTCTGCTGCAGATTTTGTTTACTTTTATTCGTTAAGTCTCGAAGGAGCGATGATTTCTATTGTCTCTATGGTGCGTCGCGGAAGTGTCATTGTTTCGTTTCTGTGCGGAGCACTGTTCTTCCGTGAAAAGAATTTAAAAAGCAAAGCGGTCGATTTGCTTTTGGTATTGTTAGGTATGATATTTTTGTATATTGGTTCGCGTTAAAGAGAAGCTACATGAAAAAGATACTTTTAGTATGTATGGCGCTGTGTTTCACCTATGCTGAGCTGTTGTATGCGCAGACACTTGAAAACTTGTTTGTTTCAATGCCCGATTCACTCTCGTTTGTAATGACGGGTGTAAACAGAGCCGATTGTGTGGATTTTATTCAAAGTGGAATGCAGGCCCGGGTGACCAACCGTTTTGGTCGCACCTCCGTGGTCAATCAGCTTACAGACGACTATATGCAGGCACAGGTAACCTCACGGTCTGCGTGGGAAATGCGTCTTCTCCCCCTAGAAGATTCGGTGGCCGTTATCTGTTGGGTAACTACGGTCGAAGGACCGATTAAAGACAGTCGGGTGCGTTTTTATGATACCTCGTGGAACGAACAGGAGACCTCTCGTTATATCCCCGATTATCCGGAGGCTGACGATTTCTTCGTGTTGCCGGACGAAGCTCATCGTGATAGCCTGCAAGAGTTATGCACAAAGGCTGATATCACATTCATACAAGCGGTTTTGTCGGCTACGGATGCGACCTTGTCTTTTACCTACAACACACTGGAATATTTAACCGAAGAAGAACGTGAGCGATTCGGCAAATACATTCGCCGGACGCCTCTGGTCTATGAATGGCGAAACGGGGTGTTTGTCAGACGAATGAAATAATCGGGCTGAATCAGGTCACATATCCGGCCCCGCCAATACGTGTCACCCCCACGCGTG
>CAZEPM010000186.1:0-2964 GCA_964514145.1 uncultured Bacteroides sp. | reverse complement strand
GCACGACTTTCGATTCATCGACCTGTTTGCCGGCATAGGCGGCATCCGTCTGGGCTTCGAGGCGGCGGGCGGCAGGTGCGTCTTCACGTCGGAAATAGACAAATACGCGTCGAAAACCTACAGGGCAATGTTTCCGGAAGACCCCGAACATCGCTTCGCGGAAGACATAACGCAGGTGGACGTGCGCGACATCCCGGAGCATGACGTCCTCCTTGCCGGATTCCCCTGCCAGCCCTTCTCCATAGCCGGGGTGAGCAAGTACAATGCCCTGGGCATAGGCCACGGCTTCAATCATGCGACCAAGGGAACGCTGTTTTTCGACATAGCGAGGATTCTGCATCACCATCGGCCGAAGGCATTCTTCCTCGAGAACGTGAAGAACCTGAAGGGCCACGACCGCGGAAATACCTGGAACGTCATCAGGAAAACCCTGGAGGATCTTGGCTACGACGTCTATTCGTATATCTACGATGCCCAGCTGCTCGTCCCCCAGCACCGCGAAAGGATTTTCATCGTGGGCTTCCGCAAGGAGCTGGACGTCTGCTTTTCCTTCCCGGAAATCGAGAACAGGCATCCCAAAGTGAGGGACATCCTCGAGGAGAAGGTGGATGACCGATATACCCTCACGGATCATTTGTGGGGGTACCTGCAACAATACGCGGAAAAGCACAAAAACAGGGGAAACGGCTTCGGATATGGGATAGCCCCCCTCGATGGCGTTACGAGAACCCTGTCCGCGCGCTACTACAAGGACGGTTCGGAAATTCTGATCGAGCAGAAGGGGAAGAACCCGCGCAGACTGACGCCGGCAGAATGTGCCCGCCTGCAGGGGTTTCCGGAGCGCTTTGAAAAGACCGTGGTTTCAGACACGCAGGCCTACAAACAGTTTGGAAATGCCGTGGCCGTTCCGTTGATTGAGCGCGTGGCGAAACGCATGATCAATTGTCTGTTTCAGGAAAGAATTTGAATCGCCTCAGCGTGCAAGGAGACGGTTCAAAAGCAGGTGAAAGACTCCAGTTCTTGTCAGAGTAAATTTTGATATCCCTGATACTGTTCAGGAATCTGTAACAGGAGAGAAAAAGTGGCAAGTTTCTATCCGACACAAGAAAATGACATTTTTGTTTCAGAGTATGATATAATAATAAATGCAAATGACTTCAATGTCATGACAATCAATACCCTGATTGAATCTGGAGCAATCTCAATACCAAGATTTCAACGAAACTTTGTATGGGACAGAAAGCGTGCGTCCAAATTCATCGAGTCATTGATTTTGGGGCTTTCAATACCCCAAGTATTTTTATATCATGAAGAAAAAAATAAATTCACAGTAATTGATGGACAACAGAGACTTATGTCCATTTATTTCTTTATGAAAGGAAGGTTTCCAAAGAGTGGTATTCGAGCTGACTTGCGCAACACAATCAATACATATGGCGTAATTCCAGATAATATTTTGTCAGACAACTCACTTTTTCAAGATTTCAAATTGAAGTTTTGCAGATTTGAAAATGGCAAACAACATCCGCTAAACAACAAACAATACAACACACTGAGTGAAAAACAGAAAGAAAATTTGTGTTATATGCCAATTCGGTGCATGACGATACGTCAAATAAATACTGATGATGACAGTTCGATTTATGAAATATATAATCGCCTCAATACAGGAGGGCTGGATCTGTCAGCACAAGAGATCAGAGCTTGTTTGTATCATTCAGAATTCTACGACATGATCTATTCGCTGAATGCGGAACCACGATGGAGAAAAATTGTCGGCAGGGTGAAGGAGGATGACAAGTGCCGTGATGTCGAGGTACTGTTACGAGCTTACGCCATGCTGTACAATGGTGACAAATATTCCGGTTCAATGATAACATTTCTCAACCGTTTTTCAAAAGAAGCACAGAAATTTGATCATGACAAAATAGAGACAAGCAAGAATATTTTTTACAACTTCCTCGATATTTGTGATGGTGTTGACAAAAAATATTTCATGACAAAAAATAAAGCCTTTAACGTGCCTCTCTTTGATGCGGTTTTTGTTGCAATAGCAAAAAGAATATTGGACAATGGTATAGAGAGTGCATCAGTCGGACTGGATTCTCTCAATCAACTTAAAAATGATTCCAATTTCAAGGACGCGACAACTCACAGTGTTTCGCAAATGGACAAAATAAAAACCAGAGCAGCATTGGCGGACAAATATTTGTACAATAATGGTGTATAATAACGGCATATAAGGTGGTCATGCGCTATGGAAAATGAGCATATCAACAAATACTATGAAGACGCCAATGATTTGTACAATTACCTGATTGACAACAAACAGACAGGATATGCGACATATATCAATGAAATATGTAAAAAGTACCTTGTGTTGTCTGCAGCCAGTTATTTTGAGAGCAGGATTTCGGAATCAATAACAAATTATGCGCGCCGTTGTTGCGGGAAGGACAACAGAATTGTAGGACTTGTTGAAAAGAAGGTCGTAAAAAGACAATATCATACACTCTTTGACTGGGACAGCAAAAATACGAATATCTTTTGGTCATTGTTCGGCAAGGAAACCAAAGATCATGTCAGGAAGAGAATAGACAACAACCTTGATTTGGCAGATGGAGAAAGGTGTTTTATCGAGATAGGAGCGAAAAGGAACAAGCTTGTTCATGACAACTTCGCGCTCAGTATTGTCAATGACTCGGCCAAGGATATCTATGAAAAATACAAGGGCGCATGCAAGTTTCTGGCATTGGTAGATGAGGTATTGAATCCTGAATACAGTCTGAAATCATGTTGAACGGACTTTGTATGCATGGATGACTGCCTGGCTGGCAATCCAGTTGTGGAAATGCGGCAGCGTTCTGCGTGATTGTGATTGACGACATGACTCAACTTTTTTGTCCAAAGCGATGGACGTCGTTTCTCCTTCCGTCCGCTCGCGCATGATGAGCAACATCCGCT
>CAZEPM010000185.1:0-2992 GCA_964514145.1 uncultured Bacteroides sp. | reverse complement strand
ACTTTCAAAAGAGTAATCCGCAGGACAGCTTTCTTTTGTTCCGGCAGTGGATATGCCCCCCGTTCATCCAGCTGTCATTTAACGTGAACTCACGTGGAATAAGTGGATTGAGAACCAATTAAAAATACAAACAAGTAAAAACAGGGGTCAAATCGCTGTTTTTTTGCCAAAATGAAGATACTTATCACAGAAATTCATTACTTTTGTATTCGGCAGAGGCAACTCTTGCCAAGACATGTTAGAAAAAAGAGGCGTTATGTCTTCTTCTTGTGTGATTAAAGCCTAGGAAACTGAACATCACGAATGCAAGAGATGGCGTAATGGTCTCCACGCATAAGCGTGGGGCTGTTATTCCCACATCTTCATTCAAGGTTTTCCTAGCACCTAATCACAGAGACGTGGCATACAGTTCCACGCTTCGGTGTGTAATAACAAGAGGTCTTCTGGGGACTGGGAAGGCATTTAACTACATAAATGAAATCAATAGAACAAATTGCTAACGAATTCATGACCGCTTACAATTCGGGGAATGAAGAAGAAACTTCACGTAGAGCAAATCTCTTTGCGAGAGCAGTCAAGAGAGATGAATGGCAGTTTAGGAAAGTAGAACATACGTATGCAATGGCGAAAGCGATGTACTATCTTTTGAGAGTAAATGACAGGCTGTCCAATGATGATAGTGGAGCAATCGTTAGACTGATTTACTACTGTCTGCTGCGAAATTATTCAGAAAACAGTGATGTCTTATCCACAGATGCAAAATATGCGGATTTGATTGGTGGATGTGAACTTGCCTTTATCGTTATATGCAAAAACGAAGAGTTTCTCATGTACCGAATACTTTCGGGAGCATTGGATTATCTGCCTGACATAGCGCAGAAGCATGTGGTTGACCAAATGCTTCTTTTTGGTGGAATTGTAAAGGAAGCCCATGAAAAAGGTTATCACCATTTTCTTGATGCTGACATTTCCACACTTTTCAACTCTTTGTTACAAGAAGTCTATGAGAACATTCCCATTGGTGAAGAACTCCAAATATACAAGGACGATTGTGCTTCTGTAATTAAGGCTATTTCAAAAAACTTGGAATATGGTTTTCGCTACGAGGATGAGGATGACTATGTCTTTTTCTAAAAAACGGATAATATGAAATATTCAGCAAAAGAAATCAATGGCATGTCCTATCAGGAATGGATGGAGACAATTGCTAAGGAACTGAATGCGGCTGGGTTTAAAGGAGAGGGGTACAACGCAGCTGCTGGACGGTTTATGAAAAACGTAGCTCCGTATGAAGTTCACGATGTTAGTACTTTTTTCATGGGAGCTATTGATGATGCCAATGCAATGGATTACCTAAAATCTATTGGTCTTGTAAATAACGGACGTTGCCCAATGTGTGGTGCTGTTATAAAAGGCACACCGAGCAGATTCACGGATGGCATGAATCCGAATTTAAATTTTCATATCTGCTCGTCGTGCAGAAAAGGAGGACAACGAATGTCGATAAATCCAAATAACTCAGGGTGTATGCTTGCATTTGTTTTGTTTCCGTGGCATATAATAAAAAATGTATTCACTAATTGGTTGTAATAAGCTATGAACATCGTTGAAAAATTATCAACTAATATTGTTGAAAGTTTGGAAAAGAACGACATTGGGTCGTATAAACATTACAGAGACGAGTTAATCATAAGAGTTGCCAATCAAGACTTTTTTAGTCTTGAGGACATAAAAAGTTATTTCATTGTAGGTAAAGCATTAGTCTTAATCCTTGATGATATGTATAAGAATCCACCCTTACTCTATAAACGGGTTGTACTGTGTGCCGTATATTGCCTATTGAAGACAATCATTAATGATAAATATGATAAGGAAGAATGTACTGCACACGCATCGGTATTACTATATATCTTGTTTTCAGAAAACAAAGATTTTATAGTTGGAGAGTACATGATGGCCAAACTGAGGAGCAATACAGAAGCGGCAGTTTATCAATTTGTAGGGATGCAAAGTGTGTTCTATTGGAAATACAAATTATCCAATCGGAATATTCTGTTTTCCCCAAGAATAGAGCAAAGACTGACAAGTGCAGTATCACCAGCTACTTCTAAGATTCCCGATCAAAGTACTCGCCAGAAAATAATCGATTTTGAATATGTCAACTTTTCTTCTTTATTAGACTTCATCCCTACAGACATAAGGATGAAATACCATGGAGTGTTTATAGATCCACTTGATGACACAGAAACTCTTGCACAATTAAAGTCTGTATTTAGACCTAATACTTCTAATTTTTTGAAGAAAGAAGTCCAAGCTAATACTAAAGAATCTTCTACTATAAACAGTAAAAAAAGTAGCAAAAGCGGATGTATGGTATTAGCTATTATTTGCATTACGTCTGTATTAACAACTATGGTCATTTTAACATAAATTCAATGAGACAGAAAAAGGTTTGATGTTTAATTTTGAATTAACAGGGTAATTTTTCCTAAGTCTCAACTGCTATCCGATATGATTCAGTGGGTAATCAACCGCAAAAGCATGTGTTTCAAAGACTACATATTTAGGGACATTCAATAAACAGTATAAAATCAGCCAACTAATTCACACCCAAAGTATTGCGGATTAGTTGGTTTTTTGTATCCTTAGGCATTCCCCCGCAAATAAGGTTTAGCTGCCAGAACGGAGGAAATCCCCAAACCAAGATATGGCAAAAACACAAAATATTTCAGGAATTCACTCTACTTTAGGGATATTCAGATAAACAGTATATTTACAGCAAATTAGGAGTTATCCCAACAAAACAAGGCGATGCAGACCACGGCAATCGGAACGGTTGCCGAGGCATTACCTGAAACAAGGTAATTCTTTTAACCCTCTTGATTTCGGGGAGGTTTATTTCCTATACAGATTTACGGAATAAATTCCGGTTTCTTTCCCTTGGTTCCGTCGTTTTGTCAATCCCCGCCCTGCCTCCCCAGGTTTTCCCCTG
>CAZEPM010000184.1:0-3039 GCA_964514145.1 uncultured Bacteroides sp. | reverse complement strand
TTTGTAATAGGTATATGCAACAGATAAGTTGCTGAGCGAATGGCTTGTTTTATGATTGTACTTTTATTGAAATCACCATTGCTACCGATTTGGTGGGACAGGCCGAAGGACTCTTGCTCAACGGTGAACGCATTGCCCTCTACAAGGTACACATCATCGGTTCGGGCGATGCGCTACAGGCTAACGGAACCATCTATATGGAAGCTTGCGAACTGGATGGCGGGGGTGACACCATTTTGGGACGTGGCAGTCTGTTTGCTTTCCGGAGTAATTTCCGCAACAATGGCGGACCGTTTACTTGGGTGCGTAACACGAAAGGACATCATGGCGACATTTTCGTTGAGTGTACGTTCTCGACCAACAACGGAAAGACGGCCGACTACGGACGCACCAACTCCAATCATGGCATCACCTATCCCGATGCCGAACTTGTTTTCATCGATTGTCGTGTGAGTAACATTATCCCCGAAGGATGGTCGGCTATCGGCGAACCGACAGCCCGCATGTATGAATTCAACACGCGCGATCTGGTTACCGGAGAGCTTGTAGATACTTCAAAGCGTCATCCTTATTCCCGCCAGCTCGATGCCACGAGAGATCGCAAATTGATAGACAATTATCGCAGTCCGGATTTCGTGCTCAACGGATGGACGCCGGAAGTGCGGCAGCAATAACTATAAAAAAGAATGGGATTCATCGTGCAAGCAATGAATCCCATTCTTTTTATAAAGTATTTGGTCTTTACAATTTCGGACCGGCAGCTACCAATGCTTTGCCGGCTTCGTTGCCCGTGAACTTAGCGAAGTTCTTGATGAAGCGTCCGGCCAAGTCTTTGGCTTTCTCTTCCCACTTGCAAGCGCAGTCGTATGTGTCGCGCGGGTCGAGAATCTTCGGGTCAACACCCGGCAGTTCGGTCGGAACCACAAAGCTGAAATACGGAATAGTCTTCGTTGGAGCCTTGTCAATGGAACCGTCGAGGATAGCGTCGATGATACCGCGGGTGTCGCGGATCGAGATACGTTTGCCCGTACCGTTCCAGCCAGTGTTCACCAAGTAAGCCTTTGCGCCTACCTTGTTCATCTTTTTAACCAGCTCTTCTGCATATTTAGTTGGGTGCAAGCTCAAGAAAGCAGCGCCGAAGCAAGCCGAGAAAGTCGGGGTCGGCTCAGTGATACCGCGTTCCGTACCGGCCAGTTTAGCCGTGAAGCCGGAGAGGAAGTAATACTGAGTCTGCTCGGGGTTCAGGATAGATACCGGAGGCAATACGCCGAAAGCATCGGCCGAAAGGAAGATGACTTGGTGAGCGTGAGGCCCTTTAGAAACTGGTTTCACAATGTTGTTGATGTGATAGATCGGGTAAGATACACGAGTATTCTCCGTTACGCTCTTGTCTGCAAAGTCAATCTTGCCGTTTGCATCAACCGTTACGTTCTCCAAGAGAGCATCGCGTTTGATAGCGTTGTAGATATCGGGTTCAGACTCTTTGTCGAGGTTGATCACCTTGGCATAGCAACCGCCTTCGTAGTTGAACACGCCCTCATCGTCCCATCCGTGTTCGTCGTCGCCGATCAGCAGACGTTTCGGGTCGGTAGACAACGTGGTTTTGCCCGTACCGGACAGGCCGAAGAAGATGGCCGTATCGGTGCCTTCCATGTTGGTGTTGGCAGAGCAGTGCATGGAAGCGATGCCACGCAACGGGTTCAGGTAGTTCATGATAGAGAAGATACCCTTCTTCATCTCGCCGCCATACCACGTGTTCAATATCACTTGCTCGTTGGTCTTGAGGTTGAACACCGTAGCCGTTTCAGAGTTCAGACCCAGTTCTTTATAGTTATCCACCTTTGCCTTAGCCGCATTGAACGAAACAAAGTCTGGTTCACCATAGTTTTCCAATTCTTCAGCCGTCGGACGAATGAACATGTTGGTTACGAAGTGAGCCTGCCAAGCCACCTCCATGATGAAGCGCACTTTCAGGCGGGTAGCCTCGTTGGCACCGCAGAACGTGTCGACAACAAACAGACGCTTGCCGCTGAGTTCCTTCACGGCTTTAGCTTTCAGGTCTGCCCATGCCTCTTCGGAGCAAGGCTTGTTGTCGTTCTTATATTCGTCGGAAGTCCACCACACAGTGTCCTTGCTGGCCTCGTTCATTACGAAAAATTTATCCTTAGGAGAACGGCCGGTGTAAATACCAGTCATAACGTTTATAGCGCCCAACTCCGTCAGCTGACCTTTTTCATAACCTTCCAAAGAAGTCTTGGTCTCTTCTGCGAACAGAACGTCGTATGACGGATTATGCACGATCTCTTTTACATCGGTAATGCCGTACTTGCTTAAATCCAAATTTGCCATGATTGTAAAAATTTTAGTTGTAAATTTATTGAATTGTTGTTTGTTTCCGTAGTTGCAAAGAAAACTGTATTCGAGCGATTTTCGCCTGTTTCAGAAGGCGTTTCTTCATCTGCCTTGTTTTCCGCGTGCAAAAGTAAGATAAATTTCGGTAACAGAAAACATATTAAAGAAAGATTTCCTTAATTGGTAAATATTTAGACTTGTATAACAATAATCTTGCTACATTCAGATTGCATTTCTTTTATCCGTAGACGCTATGTTTGTCGGATTTTGCAGCGTTTACAGATCGGTCGCGAACGTTTGCTGAGCAAGGGCGGACAAGGCGCTGACCGGCGGTGCTTACCGTCGTGGCAGGGCTTGCTTTAATGCACGACTGGCGCCTTCTCTGCGATGCCCTGCGTGTGCGGTTCGTTGTGTGAAAACAGGTAAGGGTGGAAATTGTCTCGCGATTGATTCCATAACGATTCGGGCAGATTTCAAGCCTTGTGTTGTGACGAATGCAGAGCGTAAGCTGTGCGGATATGGATGAACAATCGCAAAATTGTTGTTATGAGGAAGTTGTTGATGTTGATGTTGAAAAAACACGTCATAAATTGAAAGTTTGTCATGGATTTAACTAATTTTGTAGTCGGATTGAGGCAACTCTCTCCAAAGACATGTTGAAAATAAGAGGCGTTATGTCTTCTTCTT
>CAZEPM010000183.1:0-3043 GCA_964514145.1 uncultured Bacteroides sp. | reverse complement strand
TCCCGTCGCCGTCCTGCTGTGCTATCCTGAGGTACGCGCCCCTGAAGGTTGACGCGAGGGCTATATAGATATCTTTGCTCGAAGAGGGGGCAAGGGTAAAGGTGTTTCCAGAGCATACCGCACCATCGACATACAACTGCGCACTGGTTGTGGAAACCGGATTGGCGGTAGTGTTCTTATCGCTCACCAAAGTTATCGTATAGGAGCCGCTGCCCTCCCCAGTGGTGAGGGTCAGTATCTTGTCATAAGATGGTGTTGTTGCAAGGCTGCCCAATACGCCGACGGTCTTGGTACGACTCACGGTCAGTTCGCCCCACGCCGCGTCCACGTTTATGGAGTCGTTGTCCCATTCGACGACAGACACCTCGCAATCCGTTTTGTCTTCGCCTTCGATGGAACGCGCCAATACCGAAAGGGTGTAGATGGTATTGCGCGTGGTGGTATAGCCGTTGTCCGAATTGGTCAGGCTGTATGTTTCCGTAATCTCCTGCGAGGTGCCGGCCACGGGGTCGCTGACCGTCATCGAGACAGTGACACTGACAGCATTATCAGCGGAGAGGTTGGGGTGCATGTAGAGCGAGTCGACCACGAGGTCGTGCTCCCATGTCCCATTGCTCCCGACAGCGGAGCGCAGGCTGCTCGCACTTGCGCTTGCGGTGCGGGAGATCATCCTGCTTACGTCCGATTCATCGAAAGTGTCGCCCGGATCCTCATCCGTGTCCGCGACCGTCGGGGAGCGGTCCGGCATGCCAGACACCGACACCGATATGCTGTTCGGGTCAATCACAAGGTTTTCAGGCACGGCATCGGAATGTATGCCCAACTTGACACGCAGTTTCGCCACCTGGCGGCTGAGGGAGACACTCGCCAGCCATGAATCCGTGCCGCTCTTCTGCACTACGGCCGAACCTGCGAAGAACAGCGGCTTCAGCGAACCTTCGCTCCAAAATTCCGTCTCGGCAGTGACAGGGTCGGGGACAGAATTATAGTTTGCATAGACTACAGCCAGCAGCGTCACGTCGCTCTCTTCAAGCGCATCCTCGCTGACAGGCAACTCGCCCAAGAAGATGTTCTGTGGGCCTGATCCGGTAAAATCAGGAAGGTCGTTCCCCGAAACGGATATGGTCTCATCCAGTTTTGCCCATTCCCCATTATTATTAGTCGAGCTCCGGGTGTAGAACATGATGTGGAGGGATTCGATCGTATTCTCCGCAGCGCTACCTGCTTCCGTAGCACGGGTGGTGGCGGCAACGGCCGACCTGACTCCGGCCGGCACTTCGAGACGTAACGTCAGACCCGGTTGTGTGACAGATTCCATATATAAATCTTCACTCGTACACCCCCAGAAACCCAGCGCCGACAGCAGCAAAACCATAAAATATGAGATAGTCTTTCCTCGCATAATCAAACCTATTTTGTTTTTACAACGATATTAACGATTGTAAATATATAGCATTCTTTTATAGAATAATTTATCACCCCCCCTCTCTTTATTTCTTTTTCTTATTTTTGGTTATTTATTAACATAACCCATCCATTCCGAATAGTAAATCGATGGAAAAACCGCAAAAATTCCCGAAATCGGCTTACCTTTGTGTGCATGGAAAAAAAGAATCTGCCGGAAAGATTAATCCCGATACCCCGACGCTTTTGGGCTGCATTGGCCGTGATGCTGGCCATTGTGATGTCCGTTATGGACGGCACCATGATCAACGTTGCATTGCCGACGCTGGCGGCAGCATTCGGCACAACTCCGTCGGAAACCATTTGGGTCGTCAATGCCTATCAGCTCGTTATCACGATGTCACTGCTGTCGTTTGCCTCGATAGGCGATCTGTATGGTTATCGCAAAGTGTTCATGGCAGGCATCTCCGTCTTCGTTGCGGCATCCGTGGCCTGTGCCTGTGCATCGTCACTCCGGATGTTGGTTGGTTCGCGCGTGATTCAAGGCATTGGTGCGGCCGGCATCATGAGCGTCAACACGGCGTTACTCCGGCAAATCTATCCGCCCGAATTTCTGGGACGCGGACTGAGTCTCAATGCCATGCTGGTGGCCGTATCGGCAGCAGCCGGTCCTTCTCTCGCAGGAGGGCTGCTAAGCATTGCTCCATGGTCGTGGCTGTTTTTGATTAATGTTCCTTTCGGCATATTGACATGGTGGATAGGCTACCGGCTTTTGCCTAAAAACCATTCGCACAAGTCCGACCATCATTTCGACAAAGCCGGCGCCATCGCCAACGCGCTGGTATTCGGTTTGCTCATCTATTCACTCGAAGGTTTTGCACACGACGAAAACCGCACGCTGATTCTCACACAACTCGCCATTGTTTCGGTCGTCGGCTTCTTTTTCATCCGCCGCGAACTGAAACTCAAGTTTCCTTTGCTTCCGGTCGATTTGCTCAAGATTCCAATCTTCGCGCTTTCCATAGGCAGTTCGGTCTCCTCTTTCACCGCACAGATGCTGGCCACGGTCTCTCTGCCTTTCTTCATGCAAAACATTTGGGGATATAGCGCGGCGGAAGTCGGCATGCTGTTTACTCCCTGGCCGTTGGCAACCATCCTGACCGCCCCCGTCGCAGGCCGGTTACTCGAACGCATCCATCCGGGACTGCTCGGCATGACAGGTATGCTGATCTACGCGCTGGGAGCCTGTCTGCTCTATTTCTTGCCCGAACAGCCCGACCGGCCGGATATTGCCTGGCGCATGGCCGTATGCGGCATCGGATTCGGCTTGTTTCAAACTCCCAACAACTATACGATTGTTTCTTCGGCTCCGCGCCACCGAAGCGGTGCAGCCAGCGGCATGCAAAGCATGGCACGCCTGTTGGGGCAGACGCTGGGCACCACGCTCGTGGCCTTGCTCTTCAAACTGTTTGTCGACGAAACCGGATCGAGAGCCTCGCTCTTGCTGGCCATCGCATGCGCGCTACTGGCAGCGATAATCAGCGGCACACGCATCATCCAACCCATACCCGGACGAAAAAACCAACCAGACACAACCTTATGAAAATCTCAACACACCTGCTACTCTGCTTAGGCATCA
>CAZEPM010000182.1:0-3171 GCA_964514145.1 uncultured Bacteroides sp. | reverse complement strand
CAACGACCCCCTGATTAACAGTCAGGTGCTCTAACCAACTGAGCTACTGAAGCAGAAAGCAACACTCAATCGAGAATTGTGATGCAAAAGTAATGGCTTTTCTTGGATTATGCAATATCTTTGTTGAAAAAAATAAAGTCATGGATAAAATAATAGGTTTAGGAAACGTCTTGGTTGACATCTCTGTAACGCTGAAGAACGATGACTTGCTCCGCCGGCTGGCATTGCCGAAGGGCAGTATGCAACTGATTGATACGGAAAAAGCTACACAAATCAGAAACAAGTTTCGTGACATGCCGACCCGTCTCACCACCGGAGGCTCGGCCGGAAACACCATGCTGGCGTTGGGACATCTGGGCGAACAACCTGCACTCATCGGATGCCTCGGTGCTGACGATGACGGACGTTTCTATCGCGACACTTTCCGCCGGTATGGTGTGAGTGATGCCTGTCTGAACATTTGTCCTGCCAACCACACCGGCACGGCCTACACCCTGATTTCGCCCGACGGTCAGCGCACGTTCGGCACCTATCTGGGAGCCTCGGCAACCATCGGTCCCGACAACGTGTCGCCCGACGTGTTGCGTCCCTACGCCTACCTCTACATCGAGGGATACATGGTGCAAAACCCCGCACTCCTGCGCCGTGCCGTCTCGCTCGCCCGCGAGTTGGGACTGAAAGTCTGTATCGACATGGCCAGCTACAACGTGGTCGACGCCAACCGCGAACTCTTCCTCGAAATCCTGCCGCAGACGGAAATCGTGTTTGCCAACGAAGACGAATCTCGCACCCTCGCCCGTACCGCCGACGAACGTGTCGCACTGGACTATCTGGCAACCCTCACCCGTGTGGCCGTGGTCAAGGTCGGAGCACGGGGAGCATGGGTCAGAAGGGGTAACGAAGTGGTGCAAGTGCCGGCGATGGATGTGCCGCGCGTGGTCGACACCAACACAGCCGGCGATTTCTTTGCTGCCGGATTCCTCTACAACTATGTGCGTGGTGCCTCGCTGACCGCCTGCGCCCAATCCGGCACATTGCTGGCCGGACACGTCATTCAAGTCACCGGTTCGGCCATCCCCGAACCCGTATGGCACGAAATAAAGTTAAATATTCAGACAATATGAGACGAATACGTCGCATGTGACCTATTTTTGCTCTTGATAAAGACTGACAACCAACTCTCAGCTAAGGCACGACAATGAAAATCTCCAACCGAAAATACCTGATCATCTGCTGTGTGGCACTCGTGTGCGCATTCTTCAGCTTCAAGCGTGACACGCGCAACTTCGAAATCTCCAAGAATCTCGACCTCTTCAACGCTGTGTTCCGTGAGCTCGACCTCTGTTACGTCGACACCATCGACCCCGAAAAAGTCATTGGCAATGGTATTGAATACATGCTCTCGCAGCTCGACCCCTACACGTTCTATTATCCCGAAGACAAAGACGAGGAGCTGAAAATGATGACCACAGGTAAGTTTGCCGGAATCGGCGCAATCATCCGGTTCCACAAACGGCTCAACCACGTGGTGATTGGCGTACCTTATGCCGGCATGCCCGCTGACAAGGCCGGACTCAAGGGAGGCGACATCCTGATTGCGGTCGACGACGAAGACCTCATGGGCAAGTCCACCCAAGCCGTGAGCGAACTCTTGCGCGGAGAGGCCGGCAGCACCTTTGTGCTCAAATACATGCGTCCGAACACGTCAGACACCCTCTCGGTGAAAATCAAACGCGAAAACGTGCAGACTCCCGCCGTGCCCTATTACGGCATGCTCACCGACAGCATCGGATACATCTCGCTGACCAGTTTCTTCGACGGCTGCTCGCGCGACGTCCGTCATGCCTTCATCGACCTGAGAGGGCAGGGCGCCACCTCGCTCGTGCTCGACCTGCGCAACAATCCCGGCGGACTGATGAACGAAGCCGTCGACATTCTCAGCCTGTTTCTCCCCAAAGGCACGGAAGTGGTGTCCACCAAAGGTAAGCTCAAGCAGGCCACCTCGGTGAACAAAACCAACCGCGAACCCATCGACTTGGAAATGCCCCTCGTTGTGCTCGTCAACGGCAGCTCGGCATCGGCATCCGAAATTGTGGCCGGAGCGCTGCAAGACCTTGATCGTGCCGTAATTGTTGGTTCGCGCACCTACGGGAAAGGCCTTGTGCAAGTCATTCGCGACCTGCCCTACGGAGGCAGTCTGAAGGTCACCACCTCGAAATACTACATCCCCAGCGGACGCTGTGTGCAGGCCATCAACTACGAAAAACGCGCCATCGACGGCACCCCCGAGCGCATCCCCGATAGCCTGACCAACGTGTTCCATACGGTCGGCGGCCGACTGGTGCGCGATGGCGGAGGCGTGACACCCGATGTGACCGTCGAACTCGAAAAACTCCCCAGCATGCTTTTCTATCTGGCCAACGACGACGTGCTCTTCGACTATGCCACCGACTATTGTCTGGCACACGACTCCATTGCCGCACCCGAAGACTTTGAGATAACCGACGAAGAATTCAACGAATTCAAAGAGCGTGCCAAGCAAGCCGGATTCAAGTACGACCGCGAGAGCGAGCAAGCCCTGAACCGTCTCAAGGCCATTGCCAACATTGAGGGGTCGGACGAAGCGGCGAAAAGCGAGTTCGAGGCTCTCGAAAAGAAACTCAAACGCAGTCTCGACCACGATTTCGAACACTTTGCCAAAGAAATCAAGCTCCTGATAGCCGAAGAGATTGTGCAACGCTACTACTACCAGCGTGGTGCCATCATCCAGCAGCTGAAAGATGACGAGGAACTCGACCGCGCCAAAACCTTGCTGCAAACGCCGGCCGACTATTACAACATCCTGACGGCGGTGAGCGACTCGCTTACCGTCAGTCCCGCCGTGTAATCCTTACACCTTGTTCTGACGAAAAACCCTGTCCGAGTGCGGACAGACAACACCGTTGCCCTTTCGGTGTGCCCTGCTCATGCGGCGACACACCGCAACGGGGGTCAGCAGCCCCGGTCAGTCTGCCGGCCAGCGCCGCACAGACGGCGGTTGCGCGCCCCAAACCAATTTGATGTGAGAACGGAAAAATGCGAATCCGGAACAGAATCCGAAAGACTTGTCAGCATAATTAACGTGAGTTCGGTTTAAGCTTACCACAAAGTCAGTTGTTTTGATTGTCCGAT
>CAZEPM010000181.1:0-3203 GCA_964514145.1 uncultured Bacteroides sp. | reverse complement strand
CCGGCACTAGGGTCGGTAGCCGAATTCGACAAATAGCCTGTGGCATTGCTCACTTGGGTTTCGTAGTGATTGTAACTCATTTCCTGTCCCAACATAACATTGATAGTGTGCAGGCCGAACGTATTGTTGTAGGTCAGGATGTTTCTCCAGCTCCAATATTTGGTGTCGATTTTCGTCCAGCGTCCTGTACGGGTTTCGTTTACTTTCAATCCGAATTCGTAGTCGGGTTCATAGTAATAGTATTTGTTCAGGTTGTAGTCGGCCGAAACTTCCGTCTTAAAGGTCAGTCCCTGATACAGCAGAGCCTCGAGATAGGTATTGACGCGGAAGTTTTCTTTCTTGTTATAGTTGTCGCGAATTTGGGCCAGAGCCACAGGATTGTCGGGCATCCACTGGTCGTCGGGGCCGTCGTACGAGCCGTCGCCCGAAGAGACTGCCACGCTGGGTTGCGAGCGCAGGGCGGTCATGATGATATCGTTGTCCGTCCCTACATTCTGCTTGCTGTCTGCAAACGAAAAGGTGACTCCGCCTTTCAGCCACGATTTTATCTCAGCATCCATATTGCCGCGTAGTGACAGACGTTTGAAGCTCGAGCCTAAGGCAATACCGTTTTGGTAAAGATATCCGGCGCTGAAAGCATAGGTCATTTTATCGCTTCCGCCCGTAATCGACAAGTTGTGGTTGGTCATCAGAGCATTCTTGAACAGTTCGTCTTGCCAGTCAGTTCCTTCGCCCAGTATATCGGGATTGACATAGTAGTCGCTTGCCGTTACAATGTTGGCTTCCGCACGGGCATTATGATGGCGTGCATACTCTTGCAGGTTCATTACTTCGAGTTTTTTCGGCATGCTTTGCCAGCCCACATAGCCGTCGTAGACGATGGACGATTCGCCGGACTGACCGCGTCGGGTGGTAATCATGATGACACCGTTTGAGGCGCGTGATCCATAAATGGCAGTGGCTGAGGCATCTTTCAGAATGTCCAACGACACGATGTCTGACGGGTTGATGCTCGACAGCGGGTTGCTGGTTTCATCGTCGGTGCTCGAGTCTACCACTACACCGTCTATCACGAAGATTGGTTGGTTGGAGGCGTTGAGTGAGTTGATACCACGAATGCGGATTGACGTGCTACCGCCCGGCGTACCCGAGTTTGTCTGAATCTGCACACCGGCAGCACGGCCTTGCAGCACCTGGTCGATAGAGGTAGGTACCGACTTCTGGATGGCGGCATCGGTCACAGATACAACCGAACCCGTCAAGTCCGACCGCTTCATCTGGCCGTAGCCCACTACCACTACTTCCTCGAGGGTTTCGATATCTTCGTGCAGAGTGACGTTGATTTGCGTACGGCCGTTCACGGTTATTTCCTGTGTTTTGTATCCCACAAACGAAATGACAATCACAGCATCGGGAGCCACCTTCAGTGAGAAATTTCCGTTCATGTCGGTTATCATGCCATTGTTTGTGCCCTTTTCTACTACGCTGGCACCGATGATAGCACCAGAATTACCCGTTACCTGACCTTGCACGGTAACGGAGTTGTTCTGTGCCCTTGCTCCACTCAGAGGGAGAATGCACAGCAATACAATCAGCCCTAAGAACTTAATAAATGAATAGTTTATGCATTTCATGATAAATTTGATTTGGTGAATAACAAATAAAAACTTTTTCTTTTTTGCCCTTTTTATTTAAAGTAAGGTGTGGGCGGGCGGGGAGGGGTTTGCACTTTCATGGTTTTTACAGGTGTTCAATACAGGTTAATACTTCTTTAACTTTTGTTGTAAAATTACAGCTAACTTATCAATTGGCTTTTCAACGGTGTTTCCGATGCAGCCGCCAATGTAACACCAATGTTTTGTGAGTAACATATTTTGTACCCCATGTTACTGCTTGCCTCGTAACGCACTCTGCAGGACATTCTTATTTTGCATGCGGCAGCAAGCGTCTGGCAGGCGGCTTTTGCCTGTCTTTCTACTACTTTGCGTTTATCATTCTACTGACCTGAGCTCGTCTTTCTGCCGGATTGTGGTGATAAAAAAGCCTTATCTAAAATCGGAAAGTACACTGTTTGCCGTGCCGAGACGGGGCCGTCCGGATGCATCGGCAGAGGATTCCGACGCATGAGCCGGCTCATAGGGGAAATCGGGCTGATGCAGCAAATTTTCGTGGCCCGACAGACTGAATGTTCGTTTTTTACTTATTTTTGTATTCGATATTGCAAAACGTGATGCATTTTCTTTATTTCACCTTGCCATGAATACATTGACCAGATACCTGCTCCTGCTGGCTGCTGTGTGGCATCTGGCAGGTGCGTTGCAGCCTGCTGCGGCCCAGATGGGGAAATTCTACTCGGCCGACACAAATCTTTCCAGCAGTCTGATCAATCAATTGTTTCAAGACAGTCGCGGATTTGTGTGGATAGCTACCGAATATGGCTTGAACCGCTTCGACGGCCTGCACTTCGTGACCTATTGGCACGCGGCGAACGACTCCACCTCGCTGAAAGACAACTACGTGCACACCATCTTCGAAGACAGCCGCCACCGGTTGCTCGTGGGATGCATCGCCGGTCTGCAACGATACGACCGCGCAGCCGATTGCCTGTTCGACATCCCCATTTACCGCAACGACAAGCGAGTGCATCCTCATGTCACCCAAATACTCGAACGGAGCGACGGCGAAATCTGGTTTACCACCTCCGGACAAGGCGTGTTCCGGTTAGAGAGCGACCTGAGCCGCGCCACCCCGCTCGAACCGCTGATGCAGAAGGTGAACAATCTGTATTTCAGCTCCATCTACGAAGATGTGTATGGCGACGTATGGTTCGGCACCGAACACTACGGACTGGTGTGCTACCGTCCGTCCTGCGGGAGCGTGCAGATATACCGGCAGCCCGATGTGGCGGAGAACTGGATAACGGCATTGTGTGAAGACGCGGCCGGACGGCTGTTTGTCGGAACCTCGCGTCACGGCGTCATGCGCTACGAGCGGTCGACCAACACGTTCGAGTCTGTCCCCTATCAGCATGGGGGCACATTCTCGGTATTCTGCATGAAGCAGGTTAACAGACGGCTGTTGATAGGAACCGATGGGCAGGGGCTGAAGTGGTACAATCCGCGTTCGCGCTGTGTGGAAGACGTTGTCATCAATTCTGCTCCCATCAACTTTGCCGATGGAAAAGTGCATTCCATCATGCAAGA
>CAZEPM010000180.1:0-3248 GCA_964514145.1 uncultured Bacteroides sp. | reverse complement strand
AGCATGGAAAATTACCGCAAGAAGAAAATCTTAAAGTTCAGCCTTGCATTGGCTGCTGACAGCCAATACAAGAAAAAAACACGACTGAATCGACTAATCCCAACTATTTATGAAAAAGAAAGTACATACGCTGGTTTATTCAACGGCTCTGTTGCTGACGGCATCATGCAGCGGCAACGGACAAAAACAAGAAAGTCTTATCGAACTGACCGACACGGCCACCATCTCCACAGACTTCGGTCTGCCGGTTTCCATGTCGCTGTATGAACAATACATGTTCGTCTCCGATTTCTACGGTGAAGACGGCTTGGTCAACGTATTAGACCTGCATACAAGTCAAATCACACACAGCTTTGCCCGCAAAGGCGAGGGCCCGAATGAAGTGTTGGCCATTGGCAGTCTCGATTACACAACGTCCGGGAATGGAGATTCGTTGTATCTGTTTGATCCGATGACGCAGCGAATGAAGATATATGCCATCGACTCCATATTCTCAACCCCGACCTATCCCACCCCCGTAACGGAACAGAAAATGCCTTCCGGTTCCCACTACACGGAAGTGTTAAGGACAAGAAACGGATACATCGCATCCGGCATCATGGAAGACAAGAAGTTCACATTACTCAACGACTCGCTTCAAGAGTGCGGAAGCGGGGGCCATTATGCGGCAAAACCGTCGGAAAACATCCCGGACATGCTGAACGTCATAGCCAACAACGGCAAGTTTGCCCTGTCAAAAGACAGGAAACATATTGTCAACATCATCTATATTGCCGGAATCATCACGTGCTACACTCTGGATGACGCCACCCATACGATTTCGCTGAAATGGGAGAACAAGACATCCGACTTCGACTACGAACTGAAGGGAGAGGCCTTTGTCAATAACAAAGTGATGGGCTATCTGGACATCTGCGCGGGAGACAGACTCATCTATGCGCTGTATAGCGGAGAAGCGGAAGACCTGAATGCCTCTGCGACGTACGGGAAAGAGGTTCACGTGTACGACTACGACGGGAATCTTGTAGCCTCATACGGACTCTCGCGGTCCGCCTTCTGCATTTGTGTGGATGAAGACAACAACATCCTGTATGCCGCAACGCATGAACCGGAGGTGGCCATCGTCAGATACGCGCTGCCCGTCGCTTCGGATAGCGCATCCGAAGAGACCGCCGAATAGGGATTATCTCCGGCCGACGAACAGACCGTCAGACGCAAGACAGACGGCGCAAACACGGCAACCAGCCATCGCACGAACCCACCCTTTTGTAAAGAATTAGTCAAATCAGAAAGCCGCCGGAATGTGCGCGGATGCCAGTCGGGGACACACGACCGCCTCGTCGGGGACAAACGAGGACCTCGTGGGGGACTAACGAGGGTGTCGTGGGGGACAAACGAGATGCCCGTCGGGGACAAAAGCGTAAGGCCTTGCAAGTCAGATTGTTAGCCGAAGGGCGGACAATGAGGTGCGGAAAGGGGTAAATGTAAATAATTATGATACTCCGAAAAACGATGCGAAAGGCCGTCAACGGACTGTGATACCTCCGTAGCATCATAGCAGAAAAAGCCGCAGGGACATACGAGTTGACAAACCGCATCATGTGCAAATCGAGCATGCCGACTGCCGGCACACTCGATTCGTTATGCCCATCTCCTACCATCCACAATAAGAAAGAGGATTCCGGAGAAGCGCAAATACCGTCTGCCATTGTGCTGTAATGACAGACGCGTAGACCATGTATGACTAAACCAATAAACTTTAGAATATAATATGAGAAAAACTTTATTCCTTTTATCAATCGGCTTTACAATGCTCGGTTGTGTTTCATGCAATAATCAAGACAGCGGATACAACGATACGCTATCGTGTCCGACAGACAGCCTGAGTTCTGAAATCCTGAACGATACGTTCCTGTTTGCCAAACCCACAGGCTTGTTCTTGTACGACTCATTATTGATTGTCGCAGACTCCCGTTGCGGCGACAATCTGTTTTATGTGTTCAAGGCTTCAGACGGAACGTTTCTGAGAGGAGGAGGAAAGCGAGGAAACGCGCCTGGAGAGGTGCTTTCTCCAGAGAAAGTGCATATAGATTGTGACAGCATGCTGTCATATTGGGACATCCATAAGCAGAAACTTATCCGTTATGACATGGAAGCCTTTCTGAACGACTCTGCACGATACTTCCTTGAACAGTCTTTGAGGAACGAACAAATGCAGGTTGCCAATATATTGGATGCCATAGCGATAAAGGATGACTATCTGTATAATCAAAACACGGAACAACATATTGGTATTTATCGGGCGAATAACTTCCTTGATGCCCCATCCTTGCCGGGGATTCCGTCTGTTGATATCTGCCGGGCCATAATGAACGGAGGACACTTGGAGGCCTCACCCGATGGAAAGCATGCTGTTCGGGCCACTTCAATAGGCGGTATCATACAATGCTACGACATAGAAAACAGGCTGATCAAGGCACGATGGCTCAAACTCTTTTTCCCTCCCATCTACAAAATAGCTGAGGGAGCCAATCCGATATGGATAACATGGGAGCCTGAAACGCAGATGGGATTTGAAGATTTATATGTCACAAATCAAGCCATCTATCTGCTTTTAAACGGTAAATTTGCCAAAGACGAGCCATACGCCAATGAGATTCTGGTACTTGACTGGGACGGGAACTTAATAAAGAAATATCTGTTAGACAAAACCGTGCGATCGATTGCGGTAAACGAAGCCCAAAATATGTTGTATGCCGTAACATGCGGATTTGATGTGGAACCTCATATCGTTTGTTTCGCCTTATAGCATCGTTCTTCCGGCGGCCGTTCATCCTTGTACTGAGAGGATGGATGCGCAGAACATACACGACTGAATCGGTAAAATTAAAACATCAATAATTATGAAAACAAACATCTTAAAATTAAGTTTAGTATTGGCAGTCGCAGTAGCTGCAGGTTACATCACTTATTCATCGCAAACCGAAACATAACTGAGCGGAGTGGCACTGAAAAATGTGGAAGCTTTGGCTAGCGGAGAAAATAAAAATTGTAACTTTGGAACTGTTGTTAAAGACAGTTATAGTCATACACTACACTGTTCAGGCAGTGGCAGTTTATGCTGCGAATGGTAACATTTTAATCAGAACCAGAAAGGAGCACCAAAAGATATACTTCTTATAGTTTGATGCCCTTTCTATTTAAACTTGTAACGATGAAAACAGCAAACTTATTACTCGCTTTGGCTT
>CAZEPM010000179.1:0-3310 GCA_964514145.1 uncultured Bacteroides sp. | reverse complement strand
GACATGAACTGACAGCAGATGTCATCAAACGGCTGATAGAACAATATCAATAAATCAACCTCACTTCAAAACGACATCCTTTGATCTCAAAGTCAACGGATGTCGTTTTTTTCACCCAAACATCATCACAGTTAGCACAAAATGTAGTAAATCTGTGCAATATTGGCATATCAAGTGCCAATCTCTACTAATTCCTTACGCCAAATACTACTTTTTTCTTGAGATTCTGCTTAACTTTGCTTCAGATGTAACAAAACCATACGCTTTATGAGAATAGCAATTATCGGTGCAGGCAATATGGGCAGTGCCATAGCCTGCGGACTGGTGCAAAGCAGCAGTGCAGGCAAGCAGGAAATCGTAGTCGCCAATCCCCATAACGATAAGCTCGACCAACTGAAAGCACGCTATCCGGAAATTCAGACCACAAACAACAACAAAGAAGCAGCCAACGGAGCCGACCTCATCATCTTAGCCGTGAAGCCATGGAAAGTCCAAGAAGTGCTCGACCCCATCCAACTGAAACGCTCGCAAATTTTAGTTTCCTTGTTGGCCGGCGTCACGATAGAAGAGTTGGCCCGCTACGTCGATCCGGAGATGCCGATATTTCGCGTCATTCCCAACACCGCCATCGCCCAACGTGCCAGCATGACACTTATCTGCGGACGAAACGCGACAGACGAGCAGCAAACCTTACTGCTTAACATTTTCAACGAGATGGGTATGGCCATGATTATCGAAGAAAAGCAAATCGAAGCCGCAACCGCCATTTCGTCGTGCGGTATAGCATACGTGTTCAAGTTCGTGAGTGCGGCTGTTCAGGCCGGTACCGAGCTTGGGTTACCACCCAAATCAGCCCGACTCATGATGGCACAGACCCTCGAAGGCGCTGCGCAACTGCTGCTCAACGGAGAGACCCATCCGTCCACGGAAATAGAAAAAGTGACCACCCCGGGCGGCATCACCATCAAAGGACTCAATGAACTAGAGCATGCCGGCTTCGCCTCGGCAATCATCCGCGCAATCAAAGCCAGCAGATGAAAACTCATTACGTAAAAACAGCAACATAACATCCTGACTTAAATCTTATCAGTATGAACGAACAAATCAAACAAATCGCAGCACGTTTACATGGCTTAAGAGAAGTTCTGGAACTAAGCGAACAAGAAGTAGCCGACGCTTGTCAGCTCTCTCTCGAAGACTACCAAAAACTGGAAGCAGGCCTGACCGACATTTCGGTGACCACCCTGCAAAAAATATCGCGCAAATACGGCATCTCACTCGATGTGCTGATGTTTGGTGAAGAACCCAAAATGAGCGCCTATTTCCTTACCCGTGCCGGAACAGGAGTCTCCGTAGAACGCCGCGCCGCCTACAAATACCAAGCGTTGGCTTCCGGCTTCCGTGGCCGCATCGCAGACCCATTTATCGTTACCGTTGAACCGAAACCCGAAGGAACGAAAGTGCAATACAACACTCACCAAGGCCAAGAATTCAATCTCGTCATCGAAGGACGTATGCTAATCAATATCAACGGTAAAGAACTAATCCTTAACGAGGGGGACAGTCTCTACTTCAATTCCGCCCTGCCTCACGGCATGCTGGCGCTAGATGGCAAACGAGTACAATTCCTTGCAATTATAATGTAATACACAGAAAATGATAGAAAGATTTATTTCGCAAACGCAATTCACGTCGCAGGAAGACTTTTACAAGAACTTCCGGATACGTGTGCCGGAAAACTTTAACTTTGGCTACGATGTTGTAGACGCATGGGCGGCAGAACAGCCTGACAAGAAAGCGATACTTTGGACAAACGACCAAGGCAAACACCATCAATACACGTATGCCGAGCTAAAGCGATATACCGACCAGACGGCTTCGTATTTCCAGAGCCTAGGCATCAAACATGGCGATATGGTTATGCTGATACTGAAACGTCGATACGAGTTCTGGTACTCCATCATTGCCCTTCATAAAATCGGCGCCATTGCCATTCCGGCTACACACCTGTTGACTAAAAAAGACATCGTCTATCGCTGCAATGCGGCCGGCATCAAAATGATTGTGTCCACAGGCGATGATATGATTCTCAAACACATTACCGATGCCATGCCCGAATCGCCAACAGTGGAAAAACTAGTCAGCATCGGCCCCAACATCCCTGACGGATTCGAAGATTTTCACAAGGGACTGGAAACGGCTGCACCTTTTGTCAGACCGGTACATGTGAACAGTAACGAAGATATTTCGCTGATGTATTTCACCTCGGGAACTACCGGCAAACCCAAAATGGTGGCACACGACTTTACCTATCCGCTGGGACACACTGTCACAGGAAACTTCTGGCACAACCTGCACGAAGATAGTCTGCATCTCACTATCGCCGATACGGGATGGGCCAAGGCTGTGTGGGGAAAACTTTACGGACAGATGATTGCCGGAGCCAATATCTTTGTTTATGACCACGAAAAGTTTACTCCGGCCAATATCTTGGAGAAAATACACGAATATCACATCACATCACTTTGCGCACCACCGACTATCTACCGGTTCCTCATTCGGGAAGACCTGACCAAATACGACCTCTCGTCACTGGAATATTGCACTACTGCCGGCGAAGCTCTTAACTCGGCAGTTTACGACACGTTTAAGAAACTGACCGGCATCCGTCTGATGGAAGGATTCGGGCAAACAGAGACAACACTGACATTGGCCACTTTCCCGTGGATGAAGTCCAAACCCGGCAGCATGGGTGTGCCAAATCCGCAATACCATATCGGACTGCTCACGGCAGACAACCGCTCGGCTGAAGAAGGCGAACAAGGAGAAATCGTCATCTATACGGACAAAGAAAAGCCACTGGGACTGTTTAAAGAGTATTACCGCAATCCGGAGCTGACCCACGAAGTATGGCACGATGGCATTTACTATACGGGCGATGTGGCTTGGCGCGACGAAGACGGTTACTATTGGTTTGTAGGTCGTGCGGACGATGTCATTAAGAGTTCAGGCTATCGCATCGGCCCGTTCGAAGTTGAGAGTGCCCTGATGACTCATCCTGCCGTAGTGGAATGTGCTATTACCGGAGTCCCCGACGAGATACGTGGACAAGTAGTGAAAGCCACCATCATACTGGCAAAAGACTATAAAGACCGCGCAGACGAAACTCTTATCAAAGAGTTGCAAAACCATGTCAAGCAAGTAACCGCACCCTATAAATACCCACGCGTCATCGAATTTGTTGACGAACTGCCTAAGACCATCAGCGGAAAAATAAGACGTGTGGCTATCAGAGCAAAAAGCCAGAGCT
>CAZEPM010000178.1:0-3311 GCA_964514145.1 uncultured Bacteroides sp. | reverse complement strand
GCGACAAGTTTGTGGAAGCATGGGCGCAATATGAAGTGAAGAAACGCGAATACCTGCAGGCCACCGGACGCTGAACCGTGTGCAGGGTTTGCAGGTAACAGTCTTGTGTCTTATCTTATGACGAGGTCTGCACCTTTCGTTATGCCTGCGGGGAGTAAAGGGTCGTCAGGAGTTACGATTGGAGTTGTTGCATAAGTAAAGCGTTGTTGTTCCGGTAATGTTAAGTCTCCAATCATGCGGTTAGTTAATTGATTGGCTACTTCTATTTTCAGAGCGTTTTCTCCGTCTTTGAGATAGCTTGTTATATCAATCTCCCAAGGTGAACACCAGATGTAACCGACACATTGATTGTTGACCCAAATTCTCGCGGCAGCTTCAAGCCCATTGAGACGTAGATATACGCGTTTTGACATGTCTGTGATCAGATCGGAATCAAACGTCTTATGATAAATGGCCGTTCCGGAATGGTATGTTAAGTCCGTATCGTCAAGTAACGTCCAATCTGTAAGCGTTGGCATCTTGATGGTCTTCTGCCGGTTGTTGGACAGTAAGAAGTCAACAGTCCAGTGATGAGATAAGTCGATGCACGTCTCTTTATCGCCAAAGGTTCGGGTAAGTGAAGGCTGAGGCATACGGTTGTCCGAATGCAATATGATGAATCCGGATTCATGCGCATCGAGCGTCAAAGGGATGGTAAGCTGATGATCTTCGCCGCTTATGACCTTTATGGTATAACGTTGTCCATTGTCCGGGTTCCAGTATTCAGCAATCTTATTTGCCGTAGTCCTTAATGTGATGTGTTGATTGAAAACCTGTTCACTGTGATTGTTAAAGAAATAGACATCTATGTTTCCCTTTGTTCGGTGAGCAAACAGTAATCGGTCGTCCGGCTGATTGGCACTAACAAATGCGGCATCCGGATTTAGCTTTATCTCGGATAAGAATCGTCCCAGATTATAGTCGCCTTCCGTACGTGCATCGTAGATTTTGACTCCGAGCTTTCGCAGACTTTCAATTTTTGCTTCAGCCTGAGGCGTCAGTCGCGCTAAGCGTTCTATCACTAAAACCTGATAGGTCATTCCGGCTTGAGTTTGAAGTTTACCGTTGTTGGCAGACAGTAAATTCAGTAATGCGTCATCTGTACACACATCCCAATTATATCCTTCAGGAATATCCGGCAATCGGTAGGATAGAATCTTGTTGGATATTTCGCTACCCAAGTAAATGCAAAGGTCTACCACAGGTTTCCCTTGTCGCATCAGGTAAGCGCATCGTGACTGGTAATCCCAGAATCCTTGGCTTAGGGGCCACATGGTATTATTGCGGTTCAAGCAATATTCGCGTCCGTTAGCGGTATTTCCGGGATACTTGTCTAGCCACGGTTGGTATGCACTGGCACAAACAACAAACTCATTGAGTTGGTTCGCATAGGCAAAGTCTGCCAGATTTTTCAGATACGCTAAGCTCTGGCTATATTTTGCATCGGTGTATGCTTCGGCAGATGCTATGGGCCTGTCGTAAATGTGAGCAGCCGACGATACCTCTTTAATGTCATAACTTCCGTGGATATGTTTACCCCAGAATTCACCTTGCGGGCGACGTATGCTGCCTTTAGCCGAGATGTTGTCAGACGTCAGACTTTGCCCGTTTCCTGTTGCCTGTGCGGTGAGTAAGACTTGTTCGTTCATTGCCAAAGTGTCGATGGCTGCATAATAACGATGGTTTACCAGATAGGCAATCGTTTGTCTGTGATGAAAGAGAACACTGTCCGATTTTTCTTTGGAGTCGACCACATAACCCAGCATTGCGGGCAGGTAGGACATGATATCATAACCTTGTAGATTTTCAAACTCTTTGTCGTAATCGAATGTCCAGTTCTGACTACCCATTTCATGGCTATCCATTACAACACCTGATGGTTTCAGATTGTACTGCGAAAGCGTGTCGATAATGACTTTGGCAAAATTGTCCCAATGGAGTTTGGCTGCTTCTTTCGATAACTTGTCGCATTCCAGTCCCATTTGTCCGGGGCGGCCATGTTTGGTGCGTCCGCGGGTAGATGTTTGGGCAATACGCATAACGACCCATTGCTTTTCGTTGTCAGGAGCCAACCACGATAATACATTGCCGTTATGGATGTGGTCGGTCAGGTCTATGATTTTCTTCGAATCAATGACCTCAGTCGTTGGATGATAGTCCGGAGTAAGGTTCGCACCGATGTAATCGCTATTGATGGCAGCACGGCTTTCCCATTCGTCAGTCATTGCCTGAGAGGATAGCATGGCATGGCGTATCTCCAAAACATGTTCTTTTTGTCCGTCTTCTCGATTCCAATCGTGGAGGTTCAGTCTGAAATAGCGGGCCGTAACAGGTTCGAATGCGATTGTTTTGATCTTATGGTGTATGTTGTAAAGGGGCGGAATGTCCCGCACAGTCCAAAAGTGAAGGCCGTCATTCGACGCTTCTAACTGCCCGATACATGGCAACTCAACAAAACCGTCTCCATAGAAGTTATCACCTGGATGTCCCGGAATATTCATTGAGACGGTTTGGGCTTTGGCCGAACTATATTCACTGTAGGTTAACGCGCGCACCGTGATGGGTTTGCCAAAATCGTAGGTCAGGACAGTATCTTTTTCCGATCTGAATTTTTGGTCGACCAAGACATAATTCTTCCACTCCACGTTTTGGGGGACAGGGAACGCGATGATTCTCACATCCCAAAATTCGTCAGTGGAGGGGTCGGGCAGTGTGTCGTTGTAATATTCTCCGCCGTTTACGAGAACCTGGCTATGGCAGAGCCTCTTCATGCTCATCTCTTTGCTAATCCAAGGGCCGCCGGCAACGTATCCGTTGGAAAGATTGATTTCAAAAGTCAGATTCAAACGTTTTGCTTCAGATGCAGAAAACTTGAGTGCATCCCACCATGCGGGTGAAAATACGGGGAAAGCTCCTTTGGCGTCTCCATGTACTTGGTCGTAGTAAACAACTCCTCCCACGCCTGCTGCCTTAAATGCCTCAAGATCGGCAGTAATCCCTTCGCGTGTGGTTGCTGTTTCACCATGAAACCACCAGACTTTCGTTCGGGTTGAGTCCGGAGAAGATGCGAACTCGCTATAAATTTCTTCAATGCCTTGGGCTTTTAGGTTACAAATGCATAATACCAGTGCACACGGCAAAATGAAGCAGATTTTTGCATGCATAAATAATCTATGGAAGTAAGATGATAAATAATGTGATCCGGAGTCGGGGATTGTGGTTGAAAAGTATAGAGATAGAGATGGTGAAATCGTGCAATAAAGGAAACGAAC
>CAZEPM010000177.1:0-3337 GCA_964514145.1 uncultured Bacteroides sp. | reverse complement strand
TTACCAACAAGCAGGGGAGTGCGCCGAAATGAAAATAAGGCAAGGTAATCGGTTTTTTCTATTTTGACACTTTCTTTTCTATACCTATCCATCACATAAAGAAACATGTTCAACGGCTGTTATCCATGAATGGTCATGTATTCGCTGGGAGTCATGCCAAACTTTTCTCGGAAAGAACTGGAGAAATGTGACAGGTTGGTGAACCCCGTAGCGTATGCCACCTCCGAAACGGTCAGTTTTTTGTCGTCGGACAATAACTTGGCCGCTTGCTGCAGACGGATATTCTTTATAAAATCGCGGGCAGACAGATTCGTCAGTTCTTTCAGCTTCCGGTGTAAATGTACGCGGCTTAGACCTACCTCCTGTGCCAACATCTCCACGCTAAATTCCGGATTGTCCAAATACTTGTTCACCACCTTCATGATACGTTCCATCAATTGTTCGTCGCCCGACTTTACCGCCAGTTTCTCCATTCGTTGTTCCTGCTGCTGCGATCCGCTGAACTTATTGCGCAACAAGCGTCGGTTGGCTATCAGATTGGCAGCCGTACTCTTCAACAAACCGATGTTAAACGGCTTTGTCAGATAAGCATCCGCACCGATGTCCATTCCTTGCAGAGTATCTTCAGGCCTTGCCTTCGCGCTTAGCAGGATGACCGGCACATGATTGACATTCGTATGCTGTTTGATTTTCCGGCACAACGACAGACCGTCCATGCCCGGCATCACTATATCCGAAATGACTAAATCGGGTATCTGCCGCAACACTTTCTCATAGGCTTCTTTTCCATCCTTGCATGTTTCTACTTTGTATTCACCGGAAAGTTCCTGCTGAAGGTATTGCCTGATTTCGTCTTCATCCTCTACAATCAGAACCTTCGGGCGTATTTTTTTTGCGGTCTGTACCTCCGCCGCCCAATTCTCGCCGTCATCGCCAACCTCTGCCAATACGTCAAGAAACTTCCGCATAGACGGTTCCAATAGTGCCTGCGCAGCATGGTTATCTGTAGTTGTCTCCAATTCTTCGGGCGTCAGATGCGCAGCTCCCAACGGAAGCCGCACCACAAGGCGGGCACCCGAACGGCCATCTGTACGATTCTCGGCAAAAATAACACCCTGATGCAGCAATACCAGCGAACGTGCCAAATGCAGCCCGATGCCCGTGCCGGAGTTCGAAAGGGTTACTTCGTTGTCTATCTGATAGAACCTGTCGAAAATCCTGTCTATCTTGTCGTGGTCTATCCCGATGCCGCTATCGGTTATCACTATCTGGGCATAATTGTTCAGCGCATCTTTCCGCGAATCGTCGTGGCCGGTGGTAAGCGTAATTTGCACCTCGCCTCCTTCCGGTGTATACTTAAAGGCGTTGGACAGTATATTCATCAGCACCTTGTCGAAGTTGTTCAAATCAATCCATACTTTCAGCTCATCCATTGCGTGCTGAAAGGTGAAACGGATGTTCTTCTTCCGCGCCGTATAGTCGAAAGCCTGCACCAACACATCAATAAAGCCTACCATATCCGTCTCTCTGAATTTTAAGGTGATTTGCCCTTTGTCCAGCTTACGGACATCCATCAGCTGGTTTATCAGTCGGAGAATGCGTTGGGCATTCCGGTAAATCATCAGGTAGGTATGATGCAGAGGGCCGGCCTTGCTTTCTGCCAACAGCTTTTCCAGCGGATTGATGATGAGAGTCATCGGCGTACGGATTTCGTGCGAGATGTTGATAAAGAATTGCAACTTGGCCTCACTCAGTTGCTCGATGTATTCGCGTTTCATTATCTCACGCCGGTGCCTCATGCGGGCCAGTATGTAATTGGCAACACCCAATATGAACAATCCGCCCAACAATACATAAATGCCATAGGCCCACCAGGTGCGATACCAAGGCAGCGCAATGCGTATCGACACTTCACGCACGTCAGAGTACAGACCACGATTCAGTGCCCGTACGTTAAAGGTATAGTTGCCAGCCGGCAACTTGCTGTAGGTCACTTGGGTGATACCCGGCTCCAACGATATCCATTCCTCGTCCAGCTCTTTGATGCGGTATTGATATGCAATCTGTTCCGGATTGTGGAAACGCAATGTAGAGAAGTTCAGACTGAAGGTATTGTCTTCGTACGACAACCTGAACTCGCGGGTATCTTGCACGGCATCCGTCATGATTGGTTCTCCGCCCGAAAGCGTATTTTTATTGGCCGGTTTGCCCGACACCAGAAAGCCGGTAATCCACACCTGCATGACCTTCTCTACCTCACTGATGGCTTCGGGCTGAAAGGCCGTAATGCCATTTACCCCGCCAAAATAGCACTTGCCCCGATAATCTTTATAGAATGCGCCGTGAGTAAACTCATTACCTTGCAGGCCGTCGCCCACATAGTAGTTGACAAACACGCCGTTGGCAGCATCATATTTACTGATGCCCCGATAGGTGCTTATCCACATGTTGTGCTGACTGTCTTCGCAGATGCCGCAGATGATGTTGTTGGGCAGGCCTTCGGTCATCGTAAACTTCTGGATGCTTTCCGACCGTTTGTCGAAGCAATACAATCCGTCGGTCGTGCCCATCCAGATTCGGCCCGATGCATCTTCGGCAAGAACATATCCGGTACAGTCGCTTATCAGCAGGTTGCGCCCGCCATACGTCAGGAAGTTTCCGCTGCGTGGGTCAAAACAGCTCACGCCCTGGTGGTGGGCCAGCCATATCAGCCCGTCGCTGTCGCAAAAGATGTAGTTCAGCCAGTCGTTCACCAGCTCGTTGCGTTTCAGATCGCCGCTCTCGTCTTTACGCGATTCATAGTGCACCAATTGCTCCGTACGCAGGTTGTAGATGTAGAACCCCGAGCCAAAGGTGCCGATGTACAGATTTTCGTGCTTATCCTCGGTAATGGTATATATGGTTTTGTTTTCAATCTGCGGAAACATATTGTGGCATTGCCCCGTGCGCTCGTCCAGCTTCATGATGCCGTCTTTATAAGAGCCTAACCAGAGGTTCCGCCGCGAATCGCGGAAGATACAGGTTACTATGGCGGGAATGCCCGACTGCCCCGGTGCATAATGGCGGATGCGTCGGCCTTCGTCGTCGAGCACATACAGGCCCTCATTGTCGGTGCCCACCCACAGTCTTCGGTCGGTGTCGGCATAGAGGGCCATGACGCAGCCCCGACCGATGGGGTTGTAGTAGGTTGACTTGTCGCCGTAATATTCAAACTCTTTCTGTTCGGCCGCTATGAGCAACGCACCTTTTTGAAACAGCCCCAACCAGAGATTTTCCTCTTGGTCTTGCATGATGGAATGCACTTTTCCATCGGCAAAGTTGATGGGAGCAGAATTGA
>CAZEPM010000176.1:0-3396 GCA_964514145.1 uncultured Bacteroides sp. | reverse complement strand
CGCCTGCTTCAACAAAGGCATCATACAAATCTTGTGTCGGTTCACACCATCCCCAAGCTGTCTCGGAAATGCCTGTAGTACCTGCTTGGAAATAAGATGTCCTCGGACCGCAATAAGCCACCACAGTATTGCCTTCAGTGAGGGTCGAGATATCGCTGGAATAGGATATTTCAAAAATAGACTCTACCCCGAATTCCGTAGCTTCCCTTGTTATTAAAGAGAAATCACTCTCCAGACTGTATTCCCCGCTTTCGATTACTCTGTCGAACATTTCGGCAGCCTCATCATACTTTTCCTGATACAAATATGCTTTGCCTAACCACGACTGTGCTGTTCCCTTAGACACATTGCCTTTGCGCGAGGCATCTTGTTCGCTTTTTAACGGCAAGTCTTCAATAGCCTCTGTCAAATCCTGCTCTATCTGGCTCCAGATATCCTCTAACGCAGCATTGGGCTGCGCATACTCGTCTGCTTCCAAGGGAGTGGTTACCAACGGAACGCCTCCCCACAAAGTAACAAGGTCAAAATAAGCATACGCCCTTAAAGCCTTAGCTTCAGCCCTTGCTTCAATCTTCACATCCGATGATTCATCCACCCTGTCCAATAATATATTGGCTGCATAAATGATTTCATAGTATTGCGAGAAGCAGCTTTCTATAATTGAGTTGCTTGAACCGAATACAAATTCATCCAATTCCTCGCCGTAAGTATTGTCTCCACGGGAACCGCCGCCTGCCATTGCGTCGTCAGATAACAAATTCCTCATCTGGAAGAAACTCAAACTGTTGCTTTGAACCTTGTCATAGATTGCATACAATGCTTCCGTAACCTCAGTGTCCGTCTGGTAAAAGTCATCCACAGTCGTAACGCCTAATTGCTCTGTGTCCAGAAAGTCGGAACAAGCATTAATGGCAAGGAACAGTGCGCTAAATCCCAGCCATAAGCCGTATTTCATTTTGTCCTTATATCCAATATTTGTTTTCATAACTATCCATTATAATTAAAAGTTTAACGATAAGCCAAACACTATTTTCTTCGAAATCGGGAAATATCCACGGTCTATACCGATACTATTATTATCCGTAGAAGATGCTTCCGGATCCATTCCGGGATAGGAAGTGAACGTAAAGAAGTCTTCAAGGGACACATAAGCCCTGGTCGGTCCGATATGCAACAGGTTTGACACAGATGTAGGCAACGTATAGCCCAGCTGGATTTGCTTTATCTTCATGTACGACCCGTCAAATATCATCTGGTCGCTATTCCAATATTCCGAGCTTACCGTAGCTGCCGGGCGGGAAGCATTGGTGTTTGTCGGTGTCCAACGGTCGGTGTAGAAGATAGCCAACTTGTTTGCAGTCGGGCGGTCGGTTCGAATCATACCCATCAAGATGTCATTTCCTGCCTGCCCTTGCAAGAACAAAGTAAAATCGAAGTTCTTATATGCCAGATCAATCGTCGCACCGTATGTTATATCGGGGATTGCGCTACCTATATAAGTGAAATCATTGGTATTTATGACGCCGTCGCCATTCACATCCACGATATTGATGTCTCCTGTTTCAGGGTCTATGCCATTAGTTTTGTACCCACGGAAATACCATACGGGATAGCCAGTTTCAAAAGCTGTGGCGGAAGACCATGTATTTACAGTTGCACCTTCAATACGGCTGATTGTAGGGTCAAGGTATGTCACCTCGTTATGCAGCGTGGACAAGTTTGCCGAAATCCCATAACGGAAGTCTCCTATATGGTCCCTCCAGCTCACTTCAAAGTCAAAGCCCCTGTTCAGCACGTTACCGCCGTTGATGGGCGAAGCATCGTTGCCGGCTTCAAGCGGAGGTGTATTCGTCGTAATCAAATTTTTGGTCATCTTCCTGTAATAATCCACCGTGAAGCCAAAGCGGTCACGGAAAAGGCGCAAATCAACACCTACGTCGAACTGCTCGCTGGTTTCCCACGTCAAATTGTAGTTTCCTAAAACGGCAGGACTGGATGCAGTCGCGTAAGTACCGTCCGACAACGGATAAAGGAAAGTAGTATTTATGGTAGACCACGTCAGATAATTGTATCCGCTACCCGAAGAAGCCACAGTCGATGCATAACTGAATTCCCCAAGGTTCGACAAACTTCCGTTCTGTCCCCAGCTTGCACGCACTTTCAAATATGATATTGGAGTCTCCTGCGGGAAAAATTCCTCATTGCTTGCAATCCATCCGGCAGATACTGCGGGGAACGTACCCCAACGGTTTTCTTTCGGCAATATGGACAAACCTGCCGCATCGCGACGTACAGTGGCTTCGAACAAGTACCTGTTGTCGTAATCGTAATTCACACGGGCAAAGTAAGACAACTTCGTGTCTGTGATAGTAGTTCCGCCCACATTAGAGTTGGTCTGCGTGGAAATGAAATCCAAGTCGGCATACGACTCTTGGTCTTTGATCAACGGGTAACCGGAGGCTGTTACCGTCTTGGTATCTTTCCGAGACACCGCTGTCCCGAACATTACAGTGAAGTTGTGCCTATTGATTTCTTTTGTATATGACGCATAATTTTCCCATTGCCAATAGGTCATGGTCTCGTCCTCTTCGCTCACGGAAGCGAAGTTATTGTACATTTCCGTGTTGTAATAATATTCCGGCTTGTATGTATGGACATTTTCCGAGTAGTAATTAACGCCCAACTTGGTTGTGAACTTCAATCCGTCCAACGGAGTAATGTCGGCATAGACATTTCCCATGAAAGATGTGTTGGTTGTAGTTACTTGGGACTGGTACATTTGCACAAAAGGATTGATTGTCTCTCCGCTGATATATTGCGACACTCCATAATAGTTACCGTTTTCGTCGGTAATAAGGTTTTGCCCTGCGTCAATCATGGATTGCACACTCGAGGGTATGTTGCTATTGCCTTCATACACAACCGGAGTGAGCGGGTCAAGCAAAACCGCATTCGCGATAACACCTCTGAACTCATCATTCTCATTGAACGACTTCCTACTCGAGCGGTTCAACTGTACGCTACTGCCAACCTTCAGCCATTTGTTCACTTGGTGGCTTCCATTAAACATACCGGAATATCGTTTATATTTGTCATAGTCTCCTGTCACTATTCCATCTTGCGTCAAGAACGACAAAGATGCATAGTATGTTGTTTTATCAGTCCCGCCTGATATTGAGACATTGTGTTTCTGCATAGGCGCAGATTCAAAAGACTCCTCAAGCCAATCGGTATCTATTCCACTGTATGTCAAACCGGACAAAGCCCCCGATTCTGTCATGTAACCGATGTATTGCTCGGCATTCATGAGTTCGGCAGACTTTCCTAAACTCTGAATCGTGTATTGGAAATCGTAAGTAACCTGTGTTTTCCCGGCAGAGCCGCTTTTGGTTGTGA
>CAZEPM010000175.1:1694-3432 GCA_964514145.1 uncultured Bacteroides sp. | reverse complement strand
CATCATATAAAGATGAACCTCCCGCACTATAACCTTTCAACGAAACATCATCTTTCTCATAATCTGCCTTTCTGAATATAACTTTAGCGCCGTTAGCCAATGTCCATTCCACTGCCTGAAACTCCGAAAGTTTTTTTGTTTCGATCACTTTCGATCCTTTTAATTCTACATCTTCACCCATCAAGCTACCACTGACTTCATTGTCTTGATATGCTTCGACTGCTTCTCCTTCTGTTGTCGCCAAGATGTCTCGTGCCTCTTGTTCGGTCAAATGCGTTACTCCCTCATCAGGGCCTGATATCAGAATCGTACGATTATCGGCCTTCCACCAATCTTCCACTTGAGCAGAAACTTCAGAGGCCGTAATGGTCGGAATTATCTTACGGGCAGCGGCTACATAATCTTCCGTAGTGATTATTGCAGATTTCTCAAGAAAGTTAGACTGTATGTTTGCAATATGTTGTTCATTAGTTGTCTTATTCACATCTTTCAGCATCGACTCTAAGTTTCTCAACATATTCGCCTTTGCTCGTTCCAACTCAGAGTCTGTAAACCCATGCTGAATGATACGCTCATTTTCACGGATTACAGCTTCTAAAGCTTCTTTCTCCTGATTAGGTTTGGCTGTCGCACTCAATGCATAAGCTGCATAGCCGCGTGCCATACCGCCATAACCTATATATGCATTCACAAAAGGCACATCACCACGTTGAATCATCTCACGAATACGATTGCTCAACATTGTGTTGTAGAAATCATGCATCAGACCCTCTTTGATATCTTGATAGCTAACCGTTCCATTAGCATCCTCATCGCGGAAGATACGAATAATCTGAACATTCGAATTCGTCGCCTCCTTGTCTGTAGCTAAAGAAAAATAGGTTTCTTCGTGAGAAGGAATCTCAAAAAACGGTAGTGGTTCCGGATTCTCAACAGCAGGAATAGAAGAAAATACCTCCTTTATCTTTTTCTCCATCGCGTCTACATCGAAATCACCAACAATTGCAATAGCTTCCAAGTCTGTACGATACCACTTATGATAGAATTCTTTTATTGCTTCCGGTTTAAAGTTCTTTATCACCATCGTATCGCCTATCACATCGCGGATTGCATACTTAGAGTCTTTCAGATATACACTTATCTGTTGCCGACGCAAGCGAGTTCTACTGTTATTTCGAGTACGCCATTCTTCCAAAATTACACCACGTTCATCATCAATATCCGAAGGATTTAAACTCAAATAATACGACCAATCGTGTAAAATCAATAAACAAGTATCGATCAAAGCTTCATCAGTTACCGGTACATCGCTAATATTATAGACTGTTTCATTCTGTGTGGTGTAGGCATTCAAGTTTCTACCGAAAGAAACTCCATGACGTTCCAATGAAGAAATCATCGAGTTCCCCGGAAAATTCTTACTTCCATTAAATGCCATATGCTCCAGGAAATGCGCCAATCCATCCTGATCATCATTTTCCAACAAAGCACCCGCATTGCGAATAATATAAAAACTTGCACGTTCCTTCGGTTCTTCATTATGACGAAGGTAATACGTTATGCCATTAGGCAACTTGCCAACCAATACATTTGTATCGGCCGGCAACACCTCTTTCCAATTTATTTCCTGAGCATATCCCAGCAAACAAACAAGGAATAAGGGGAAAAAAAATAATCTTCTTTTCATAGTCTATTCTGTAAATATTAAAAGTTTATACACAAAAGTAGCATTTTCATA
>CAZEPM010000175.1:0-1594 GCA_964514145.1 uncultured Bacteroides sp. | reverse complement strand
TCAAAACGCCAAGACGGGCGTAAGCATTATGGACAGCCAAAGCGTTCGTTGGGACAACAACCAACCGTTCCCTCAACGGCATAGACGGTAACAAATGCGAATAAAAAAAGGCGCCTGCTTGAATGACAAGACGCCTTTTGCTATATAAATATCAGGTTAAGACCTACCAAAGGAAAGATTTCTCAATCCAATAGACAACGATACCGGCCAAATAACCGACCAGGGCTATCCACGAAATGTTACGCAGATACCAAACAAATGAAATCTTCTCCAATCCCATTACAACTACACCGGCTGCACTTCCGATAATCAACATACTGCCTCCGACACCGGCACAGTATGCAAGCAACTGCCAGAATATACCGTCTTGAGCCATATCGCCAACCTCAGCCAGCGGATACATTCCCATACATCCGGCCACGAGAGGAACATTGTCGACAATGCTCGAGAGTACTCCGATGATACCGGTGACGAGATAATGATTACCGTCAAACACGTCATCAAGACCTTCGCCGAGAGCAGAAAGTACGCCGATTTGTTGCAAGCACGATACGGCCATCAATATTCCAAGGAAGAAAAGAATCGTACTCATATCAATGCGTGATATGATGTTGGTAATTCTCTTCTGCAATCCGGCATTCTCGCTATGTTCGGGTGCATTGCGGTAGAATATTTCGGTTACCGACCAAAGTAGTCCGAGAATGAGCAGAATACCTACGAATGGAGGCAGATGGGTAATTGATTTGAAAATGGGAACAAAGACCAAGCCGCCTACACCAATCCAGAAGATAGCCTTACGCTGACCATCCGTAAAATCATTGGCAACCGTAGTTGCGCCGAGATCAATCCCTGCGTTGACATTACCCTTGAGCCAGAACGACAAAATGTAAGCCGGCAGAACGATTGAAACAATCGAGGGGAGGAACAATTCCTTGATTACGCCTGCGGCCGAAATAAGGCCCTTGTTCCAAAGCATAATGGTGGTAACATCACCTATAGGAGAGAAAGCACCTCCCGAATTGGCTGCGATGATGATCAGCGAAGCGTAGATGAGACGATCTTTTCGTTCGTCAATCAGCTTACGCAAGATCATTACCATTACGATAGACGTTGTCATGTTGTCGAGTATGGCCGAAAGGATAAACGTCATGATGGTGATACGCCACAACAAACCCTTCTTACTCTTTGTTTTAAGTACATCACGCACAAAATTGAAACCGCCGTTCTGATCTACAGTTTCAACAATGGTCATTGCTCCCAAGAGAAAGAACAGAGTGGTAGCAGTACTTCCGAGGTGACCCTCGATTATTGATGCCGCATAACCGGTGATGCCGTCAGCAGTGATATCTGCCGGAAAATTAGCCGGATCGAACATGTAAAGAGTCCAACATGCTACGAGCATCAACAAGGCTATAGCCGCCTTATTCACCTTGGTAAAACTTTCAAGGGCGATACAAGCATAGCCGATAATGAATATTCCTACAATTAAAGCTGTCATAAATATTTTGATTTGATTAATTGCGTGCAAAAGAATCAAATAAATATCAATAGTACAAATTTTCAACAGATTATTATTCGACAATCATTTAAAAAA
>CAZEPM010000174.1:0-3439 GCA_964514145.1 uncultured Bacteroides sp. | reverse complement strand
TAGCTTTGCCCGGACTGAGGCAACCCGCCTCAAGACATGCCTGAAACAGGCAAACGAGATTCATGCTAACCAAATAATAATCAAGACAAATGGCAACAACAGCAACCCCCTCACTGAGCTTCACGGAAGCACTGAACAATTCCACGAACAAGGTTCTTCAGTTTCGAGGACGCTCGCGCCGCTCCGAGTACTGGTGGACCATGCTGATTGTATATCTGGTATATCTCTTCATTCCGTTTCTCGGCATATTGCTAGGCATCGCCACCATACCGCTGACTTTCCGACGGTTGCACGACACGGGGAGGAGTGGATGGTGGTGGGGAGTCAGCGCCCTTCTGCAACTGGCTTTCAGCCTCACGCTTTTTTACGATGTGGTCATGATAAGTACAGAGATGATAGAGGATGACCTCTTGTCGCTGATGCTCTTTTTTATAGCCAAATATGCCGTATGGCTCTTAATCCTATTCATTTATAGAATCATCCTCTTTATTTTCCTATGCATGGACAGCGAGAAAGGCGATAACAAATACGGAGAGTCGCCCAAATACGTGGAAAGCAATACTCCGGAGGAGGTGAATGCCTAATCATGTCGAATTTTCAAACAAAACAGTCCATGCGTAACAGACTATTCCCCAACATTCACTACTTTTGCACAGACTTATAACAGGACTATACAATAATCATGAAAACATTGGAAAAACTATTCGCAGAGAAATTACTGAAAGTGAAAGCCATCAAGCTTCAACCTTCTAACCCGTTTACTTGGGCGTCCGGCTGGAAATCACCGTTCTATTGTGACAACCGCAAGACGCTGTCCTATCCTTCGCTCCGAAACTTCATCAAGATTGAACTTACCCGTCTGATACTGGAAAAGTTCGGTCAGGTCGACGCCATTGCCGGGGTTGCTACAGGTGCGATTCCACAAGGCGCGCTCGTGGCAGATGCCTTAAACCTGCCGTTCGTTTACGTGCGTTCAACCCCCAAAGATCATGGCCTTGAAAACCTAATCGAAGGCGAGCTTCGTCCGGGCATGAAGGTGGTCGTTATCGAAGATCTCGTATCGACCGGCGGAAGCAGCCTGAAAGCCGTAGAAGCCATCCGCAAAGACGGTTGCGAAGTGGAGGGTATGGCCGCTTCGTTTACCTACGGATTCGACGTTGCTGTCGAGGCCTTTAAGAAAGCCCAAGTCAACCTCATCACCCTGACGAACTATGAGGCGGTGCTCGAAACGGCATTAAAAACCAACTATATCACGGAAGACGACGTTGAGATTCTGAAGGAGTGGAGAAAAGATCCGGCACATTGGAACGTCAAATAACCTTTAAACATCACGGAAGGGCAACACGAGGAGGATGAGCCGTCCCGAGATGCCCGCGTGAGTACGGTCGTCTGACGGTAATCCGTGTCCGTGCGCAAGAACACCTCTATATATTCACTAAACGCGTTTATTCAACATTTATGACTCAATTTGAAAGCGGAATCAAGCAAATTCCATACAGTCAGGAGAAAGTGTATAACAAGTTGTCTGACCTGAACAATCTGGAGACAGTCAAAGACAAAATTCCCACTGATCAAATACAAAACCTGACGTTCGACTCCGACACACTCAGTTTCAGCATATCGCCGGTAGGTCAGCTCTCACTGCAAATCGTAGAACGGGAACCGCATAAATGCATCAAGTTCAGTACGACCAACTCACCCATCCCTTTCGACCTATGGATACAGATACTCCCGATGAGCGAAAACGAAGCCAAAATGAAACTGACTATCCGCGCCGAACTCAACGTATTTATCAAAAGCATGGTGTCGAAACCGTTGCAAAACGGGATAGAAAAGCTGGCCGACACACTGGCAGCTATCCCCTATTGATTTCATACCGACAAAAACATTTATCCTTTACATAAAGCAGACATGGCACAGAAACTTTGGGAGAAGAACTTCGAAATGACTCAAGAAATCGAACGCTTCACCGTAGGACGCGACCGAGAAATGGATCTTTATCTGGCTAAATACGATGTCATGGGTTCGATAGCTCACATCACGATGCTGGAAAGCATCGGATTGCTGAAAGTCGACGAACGAAAGGTTTTGCTTGAAGAACTCAAAGAGATTTACCACATGGCCGAGCGCGGCGAGTTTGTGATTGAAGACGGTGTGGAAGATGTTCATTCGCAAGTGGAACTCATGTTGACCCGTCGTCTGGGCGATGTTGGCAAGAAAATACATAGCGGACGCTCGCGCAACGACCAAGTGTTGCTAGACCTGAAGCTCTTCACTCGCGACCGAATCAAACAGCTGGCGTACCAATGCGAACAACTGTTCCATAGCTTGCAAGCCCAGAGTGAGACGTATAAAGATGTCCTGATGCCGGGATACACGCACCTGCAAATTGCCATGCCCTCGTCGTTTGGCTTATGGTTCGGCGCGTATGCAGAGAGTCTGGTTGACGACATGCGATTCCTGCAGGCAGCCTACCGAATCTGCAACCGTAATCCGCTAGGGTCGGCGGCAGGCTATGGATCTTCATTCCCGCTTAACCGCACGATGACAACTCGCTTGTTGGGATTCGACAGCTTGAACTACAACGTTGTCTACGCCCAAATGGGACGCGGCAAGATGGAACGCAACGTCTCTTTTGCACTGGCAACTATTGCCGGAACCCTCTCGAAACTGGCGTTCGACGCTTGCCTTTTCAACAGTCAGAACTTCGGTTTCATCAAACTGCCCAACGAGTGCACCACCGGCTCAAGCATCATGCCTCACAAGAAAAATCCCGACGTGTTTGAACTGATCCGTGCCAAATGCAACAAAATACAGACACTGCCACAACAGATCATGATGATTGCCAACAACTTGCCATCGGGCTACTTCCGTGATTTACAGATCATCAAAGAAATCTTCTTACCGGCCTTCGACGAATTGTCGGAATGCATCAACATGGCGATTTACATAATCGACCGCATCCAAGTCAATCGCCATATTCTGGACGACGACAAGTATAACTCGATTTTTAGCGTGGAACGTGTCAACCAACTGGCTGTATCCGGCGTCCCCTTCCGTGACGCCTACAAGCAGGTAGGGCTTGAAATCGAATCAGGCACATTCACACCAGACAAACACGTGAACCACACCCATGAAGGCAGTATAGGTAATCTGTGCAACCAAGCCATAGCCGACGAAATGCAGCAGATCATGGATGGATTTAACTTCCAACGTGTGGAAGAATCCGAACAAGCGCTACTAGAATAACCGGCAAATCAAACGACTTGTGCAGCAGGTTTTTTTGATTCTCCAAACAAAAAGCAGTCCGAATCTTTGGTAATAACAGAAAACACCTTAACTTTGTACGCGCATTTCGCAAAGATTGCCTCATAACACAGACTTTACTGCGGAAATAGCTCAGTTGGTAGAGCACAACCTTGCCAAGGTTGGGGTCGCG
>CAZEPM010000173.1:0-3454 GCA_964514145.1 uncultured Bacteroides sp. | reverse complement strand
ACTACTTAATCTTCGGCTACCAGACTGAGCTGTTCGTATAGCTGACGGACTGTTTCGTCGGACGACTGACGCAGAGGAGACAAGATTTTCAAAGCCTGGCGGGATTCTCGGATACCTTGCTGCACATACTTGACCAGTGACGCATAGGCGCAGCGTTGTACAAAAGGCGAAACGTCTTGCAGGGCGACCATCGCCTGATCCAGATATTCCAATTCAGCACGTTCATTCAGCTTCACTCCGCGCATCAGCAGCCGAGCCAGAATCAAAAAACCGCATGCCTGAAAATATTCTCGTTCGTCGGCCATCCACTCAAAAGCTTTTTCCGAAGCATAAGGCAAATGCTGAAAAAGATACTGACAGGCGAGTTCCGCTTGTTCCGGATAATGCATGTCCTCTATCCAGATTTCGGCAATCTCCGGATAAAACGTCCCAACGGGCTGCAACAGCATGGCCATGATTTTCGACTCGCGGATGTTTTCTTTCCACAAAGTCTGGGCCAACTCATGATTTTTCGCATAGTGAGAAGCTATTTCGCGCAGACGGGGCAACTCAATGCCAAAATTCAACTTGTAGTCTAGCCCGCGATCACGCATCAGTTTCGAAGCCATCCCGTTCATATTGAGGCGAAACTGCGTTTTGATGTCACTCAACAGAGATTGTAGTTCTGCGGTTTGTTCCATGGTCGGCAACATCATTCGTTGCGATAAGGCAAGTTGGCATAGTCGCGGCTGTAGCGAAGCATTTGTTCGGCATAGCCTTCGGTGTAAGACACAGTAACGTCTATTATCTTACCGTCAGCATCTGTCACGGCTGTATAAACCGGATTGACAAAGCCTTTATAAGGAGCCAAATGAAGTTTTCTATAACGGTCGAGCACCTCTTGATGCAAAACCGGATCGACCTTTACGGCATAAGTCTCTACCAGTTCGCGAGCTGCCTGAAAATCGCCTTCCGACTTGATACGTTGAATCTCTGCCAACAAATGGCCAAAGAGGTCACGCAGTTTTTCGTAATCGTTAATCTTCACATACGTCTTTCCGCCTTGCTTCACAAGCTCTACGACATTGTCTACCTTGCCGTTTTCATAGGCCCAACGGGCTATCAGCTGGCGGTTTCTCATGTGTGCTTCTTCTATGTCGTTACCCGGCTCTATGCGTACCAGCTGCGTCATGAGTCCATTCATCATGTAGGTGTAGTATTGAGCTTTATAGGCTTCGGCATTCGGTGTCAGGCCGAGTTCAATCAGTTTGTCATCAGCAACATAATATAACCCGAAGAGGTCAGCCCGTGCTTCTTCGATCGTAGAACCATACGCTTTCAAGGCATCTTGGTCAACTTTCGGGAGCAACTGACCGGAGCCATGTCCCAGACACTCGTGCAAATCCGTATGCAAATCGCCCGTCAGGTCACCATATTGGTCAATCATTTCTCGCTCGGCATCGCTATAGACAAATTCTTCGTTGAAGCCATTGCCATGTGCGGCTTTATTGTAAGCATCAGTCAGGTTGGAAATAGTTACGGATTTAGAACCATGGACTCTGCGAATCCAGTTTGAGTTTGGCAAATTAATACCAATTGCTGTCGACGGATACAAGTCTCCACCCAACATGGCGGCGGTAATGACTTTGGCCGTAATGCCCGTCACGGAATCTTTCTTAAAACGATTGTCTACGGGTGAGTGTTCTTCAAACCATTTGGCGTTAGCACTCAATATTTCCGTGCGTTTTGTAGCCTCTTCGTCTTTAAAGTTCACAATCGACTCCCAACTGGCTTTCAGCCCGATCGGGTCGCCATAGCTTTCGATAAATCCGTTAACAAAATCCACTTTGGCATTTTGCTCGTTTACCCACAGAATGGAGTATTCGTCAAAAGTTCTCAGGTCTCCGGTCGTATAAAAGTCTATCAGTTTCTGAATCACAGCCACCTGCTGTTCGTCTTCTGCCACTGTTTCTGCCTTTTTCAGCCAATAAACGATTTTTTCGATTGCAGGTCCGTAGAGTCCATCAATTTTCCAGACTTTCTCATAGATTTTACCGTTTTCTTTGACCAAGCGACTATTCATGCCATACATAACCGGCATTGTGTCTGTCGGATTTTTTAGGTTGTTGTAGAACTTCTCGGCCTCAGCCAACGTTACTCCTTCATAATAGTTCGAAGCAGAAGTCAAAATCAAATCTTCGCCATCGGTCTGATTAACCCGCTTTTTCATAATCTCCGGATTGAATATGATTGGAAAGACTTCTTCGCAAAGCTGGTCTAAGGTTTCTCCTTCCGATAACGGGAGTTTCTCTGCGTCGACACTCTGAAGGGCCGCTTTAAAGAATTCCGGCGTAAACGAGGGAATGAATTTATCGGTAGCATAATGATGATGAATGCCATTAGAAAACCAGACACGTTTCAAATAGGTCTCCATGTTGACAAAATTGGTATCCGTCCGATCTCCCTGATAGTCCGTATAGACAGTCTCGAGCATTTTACGAATAATCAGATTGTATTTCCCGTTTTGGTCGAACAGGATATCACGTCCCTGTATAGCTGCTTGTGATAGATAATATATGAGTTCTTTTTGCTTGAGAGTAAGCTTATCAAAATCTTTTACCTGATAGCGCAGTATTTGCAGGTCGGCAAACTGTTCTACGGTATACTTAAAATCATCTGCTGTGGAGGCATCTTTCTGTGAAGTGCCACACGCGCTAAACATCATTGTGGCCATAGCTAATTGCATCGCTTGTTTTTTCATATCATTTAAAATTATTGATTGGGCTATAAATATAAACACAAGAGGGTGTTCCGGATTTTATTCTTCCGACACATCCTCTTCGCTGGCAGTATTTCTACTTGTTTCGATTATGGCTTTTTCTCCAAATATCTGGCCCGGTAATTTCTCGGCGTCTCACCTTTAATCTTATAAAAAGAAGCATAAAACGATTGACGGTTTGCAAAACCGACCATTGCACTGATTTCTTCCACCGTACAATCTTGATAACGCTTGTCCACCAATAAATGAGCTGCCTCACGAATTCGATTCTCATTAATCAGAGACGAATAATTCATGCCAAAACGCGAATTGATGACAGCAGACAAATAACGTGTATTTGTTTTTAAATCTGCCGCCAACTGTTTGGCTGAATATTCAGGATCCTTATACTTCTTTTGAGCAACAATGATATTCAGAATTTTATCATACAACTCATCCGCTAATTCTGCGCGGATCAAAGAACGATAAGCAGCATCCTTTTCTTTTTTCTCTTTGATATTGTAAGGGCGTCTCTTTTCCACTACTTCCCCATCTTTTGGTATTTTCATCATAACTTTGTAATGGCTTATGAAAAATATATGCATACTTTTCTCTTTATATACAAAGAACATATAATTTTTTTATCTTTCGACATAAAGTTAGTATTATTTTACAAAATAAATATTAACAAATAACCAAACTCTTACATTTTCATTA
>CAZEPM010000172.1:0-3489 GCA_964514145.1 uncultured Bacteroides sp. | reverse complement strand
TTGCCAAAGATGAGTTCAGGGAAATGAGCAATGAGAAAATTGCCAAGATAATCAGGGAAATAGACAATCTCACGAGTAAAATCCAATCGCTCAATGCTGACATCTCCACTGTAAAATCAGAGCAGGCATCCATTTTGGAGAGTATCAAGATATTGACCAATCCGGCTTTGCTTCTTCATCAGCAACAGCAATATGAGAACAAGGAGAAGTTCATTTCAGATGCAGAGGATGAAATAGAACAGTTGAAAGCAGAACGGCATCAAAAAGAGGTCGCAAAGGCAGAATTAGCCAACGATGTTGCCATTGAAACGCTTGACAACTTTTCCATTGAGGACAAGGCACGTCTGTTCAAAAAGTACCTTAACCGTGTCGTGTATTATTCGGAAACGCAAAGACGGGGCACATTTGTTGTCGATTTCAAGAATGGCACAAGAAAAATAGTCTGCATCCATATCAAGGCAAAATCGGCAGAAGAGGTTGAACTGCCTCATTCATTTAAATTTGACGAGCAAAATCGGTCAATTTTGGTGCCGATTCCCCATCGTGTTCCAGACAACAAATTTGCATTTCCTACAATAAAGGACATTCCCTACACTGCAAAAGATGTTATGGATATGCTGGCATATCAAGAGGAATATTGGATAAAAGGCATTGCAAACCAACCTTATTTTGAATGATTCATGTCTGTTTTTCAGACGGTCTCACTTGTCTTTATTAAGAGTGCAGGGAAGAAAAATGGACGGATAAAAAACAATGGCATAAAAAGTCTATTTCAGAACTATTTTCGCTTGTAATAATGCCCTGTTCAAGATTTCAGCATTTGCCTTGATATGCACTTTTGTAAAATCATTCAGCTTGCTAATAAGTTCAACCGCTTTGCCGATTGTGGGAGCAGGCAGTTTGATATTCTGATTTGTGTTCTTCCCTATGTTCACTTGCTTTGGATTGCATTGCTTGACAAGTGACACAAATTCGTCCACGTCAAAATCCATTATAGGCTCAATCGTAATGTATGTATCAATCCCTTTCTTTGAAATAATCTCCATAGCTTCAGCCCTTTCCTGTGGTAAAGGGGCATTGTTCATAATATCAGGATAATGGCGATTTGTTTCCAATGTGGTGCAAACAACAACTTGCTTCCTTTCCACATCAAACAATGGATGATTGATAAAGTCCAAAAGCCGTTTCGGGTTCTTTGTCTGAATCAAGAATCGTGTCCTATTCTGTGGCTGTTGGTACTTTGTCTTATTATAGCAGCAATCAAGCACTCTTGTTATCCATTCATTGGGTACGTCTTGTGCAAATTCATCTGTGGAACTGCCCAAGAATATAAACTTATTCAGTCCAAAATCACCCTGCAATTCACCCTCTACAAGATTTATCGGACGTTCATAGGCTACTATATTCTTCATGTAGCAATAGCTACAATCATGGTAGCACTTGCCTTTAATCGGATTCCATGTATGAGTGATAAACTCGTACATATTTCCTTTGCTCGGATTCAGTATCATAATCTTGCAATTTTGTACAAAGGTAACAAAATCTTAAAAGAAAACAGGTTGAAAAGTGAAAAGTTTTATAATCAACAAGTTATTGCAAGCAAATAAAGAAGCGGCACTTATGCCTGCAATGCACAAATGCCGTTTTGAAATCCAGTAATAGAAAACAAAAGTTCGTTTTCTGTTTTTCTTGGATTAATGAAGTTAGCTACATTGAAGTGTTGTTATCGCGGGTAGACAAAAATCATTTTATCTATATCAACGACTGTATCGCCCTCTATTTGGGCATAACCTTCAATATCGTACTTACTTTGTTTGGTAAAGTTAGAGATTTCAGAACCAACTGTTAATTGAGCACAGCCACTGTATTTCGTATTCCATTCTCCAAAATCACCTTTATTATAATTCAAGATGCAAATGTTGATATCAACAACATTCAATATATCACCACGTGACTTATAAGTACATTTGGAGGATTTCAATAATTTGCTTATTTGTCGTTCTATAGACATATTTTCTTTATTGTTCATGATTTCTTGTTTTTAAGATGTTAATTACTCTTCAATAATATTGCCAAACTTTCCCCATGTATTACTTGCCATGTAAGCATCTTTGCTACCTATAGGAACGTATAGTGTAGTATAAGCATATGTAGAGAAAACTGAATTACCGACACTGGGAGGGGTTGCTCTTTTTACATGTATTTCTTTCAAGGTACATCCATCAAAAGCATAGCCTTCAATCGTTGTGACGCTGTTGGGTATTTCAATAGTCGCCAGACTTGTGCAATCCCTAAAGGCAGAACCTCCAATCGTTGTGACGCTGTTGGGTATTTCAATAGTTGTCAAGCTTGTGCAATCCCTAAAGGCAGAATTTCCAATCGTTGTGACGCTGTTGGGTATTTCAATAGTTGTCAAGCTTGTGCAACCCCTAAAGGCATACATTCCAATCGTTGTGACGCTGTTGGGTATTTCAATAGTTGTCAAGCTTGTGCAATCCCTAAAGGCAGAATTTCCAATCGTTGTGACGCTGTTGGGTATTTCAATAGTTGTCAAGCTTGTGCAACCCCTAAAGGCATAGCCTCCAATTTCTGTAACGCTGTTAGGCAACTTGATTTCTTGCAAAAAAGCGAAATTGCAGAAACTATAGGAAAGGAAAATATTGTCAGAAGTACTAACTTGAAATCCAGAAATATAAAAAGAATCTCCACCCCCAATAATATGTGCTTCTGTAAAATCTGCTTTCGCCAAATTAGTCATTCCTCTAATGAATTTAAAATCTGTCGAATTTAAGTATCCGGATAAAGTTAAGTCTGTAACTTGTGATTGTTCTTCTTCTGTCATCAAATCCTTTAAAGTTCCCGCTTGTTCAACATTAATTGTCATAATGAACCCATTCTCCTCTTCGTTTACATCCTCGTTCTCATTTTCATTCTCGATAAGTTCGTTTTTATCATCATCTGAACAAGCTACGAAATTCACACTCAATGCTATGGCTAATAAAGCCATGCCGATAAATCTAAATATTCTCATGTTTTTATTGTTATTTTTTTTTAGACTTCGCTTCCATAGTCCGTGCCATCTTCATAGACTGCAAGTCTGGCTTGTTGGGCACAACATACCCAAACAAGTCAAAACAATCTTGCAAACTACTCTTTGAAGTCAGGACGGTGGAAAATTAATTCGCCATTCTTTCCGAATAGTCTGATGTTGGTTACGATAGCATTCTCTTTGTGCAGCCCTTCCGACTTGATGTAATCTTCTATCGTTTCGGCTGCCCACAATTGGTCTCCTACATATCCTTTGGAGAAATCGCAATGTGAAAGATTATGGATGCTGTAAGTTTCTCCTCCATAATCGAACTGAATCAAATAATTTTTCTCGTTCATATCAGAATCTGTGTCCCTCATCCCCCATTGGAACTTTAAATGTTTATATGCGAAAAGCGTGAGGACTGTATTTATGCTTACTCTGTTATCAGGCTTCTCGCA
>CAZEPM010000171.1:0-3539 GCA_964514145.1 uncultured Bacteroides sp. | reverse complement strand
TATTTACTTTTTTCTATTCATCTTCACATTTTAGATGTCATATTATCTTTATAATAGAAAAGCTGTTCGCATTTGTTGCGAACAGCTTTTCTATATTATTTAAATTAAAGTTTGAGCCGATTGGATTCTATCTCACTCAAGTTCGATAGATGTAGACAAATTCCCTATATTCTGTAAGCTTTTACGAACGGATTTATTCTTCTGCCGGTTTCATATTCGTATACACGTTCTGTACGTCGTCAAACTCCTCTAAGCGTTCAACCATCTTATCAATTGTTTCGCGTTGTTCGGGAGTAACCTCTTTCATGTCGTTTGGGATATAAGTAAAATCTCCACCTACGTCTTCAAAACCACATTCCTCCAGGTGTTTTTGTATAGCAGCATAGCTCTTCGGATCACCATAGATCGTAATCGTACCTTCTTCCTCGTCTTCTTCGTATTCATCATCTACATTGTAGTCAATCAGATCGAGGATAAGTTCTTCCATGTCTATCTTGTCTTTTTTCTTAAAAGTAAACATACATTTATGATCGAACAAGAAAGCAAGTGACCCCATTGTGCCTAAGTTGCCGGCAAATTTATTGAAGACAGAACGTACATCAGCTACCGTACGGGTTGGATTGTCAGTCAGTGTATCCACAAAAATCGCAATACCATGAGGACCATATCCCTCGTAAGTCATGCTTTTGTAGTCGCTTTGATCTTTACCCATTGCATTCTTAATAGCACGCTCAATATTGTCTTTCGGCATATTTTCGCGTTTGCATGTAGCAATCACCGAACGCAATGCCGGATTGTTTTCCGGTTCAGGGCCACCACTCTTAACGGCAATTGCAATCTGTTTGCCTAGTCTAGTAAAGGTCTTAGCCATATGACCCCATCTTTTCAATTTTGCAGCTTTTCTATATTCAAATGCTCTTCCCATTTTGGTTTATGTGTTTTTTTGATTATTAGTTGTAAAATTATCTCAGTTTAGCTCCCAATTTATGCTCAAGATTTGCGATCAGTTTTTGCATAATCTTGTCTATCGTGCGGTCTGTAAGCGTAGCATTCTCATCCTGCAGCAAGAAACTTACGGCATAGCTCTTCTTGCCCGACTCCAGATTCTTACCTTCGTAAACGTCGAACAACTCTACTGATTTCAGCAGTTTCTTCTCTGTTTCATAAGCAATCTTTTCAATCTCGACAAACGGCACGGACTTATCCAGCAACAAGGCCAAATCACGTTTAACAACTGGAAACTTGCCCAGTTCCTTATAACTAATCTTAACCTCTTTGATCGCTTTCATCAGCTCTTTCCAATTAATCTCGGCATAATAAATCGTATTGTCCAAATCAAAAGCTTTCTGAATTTTATGATTCACAATGCCATACGTTGCCAATTGCTTACCGCCGCGGGTATGTATACTGATGCCCGATGTATACAAATCGTTGCTGAAATTATCGAACACCACTGCGCCTAAATTCACCCCTAAGCGAGTAAAGATATTGAGTACATAGGCTTTCAGCTCATATACACTACTTTCTTCATCCGGATGTGCCCACGAGTTACTCACACGTTTTCCGGTTACCCAAAGTCCCAGATGATATGTCTCGCTATAAGGAGACAAAGCTTTTTCCGGATTGTACTTCTCGGCATGGAAGTAATAGCAGTTTCCGAATTCAAAGAATTTCAAGTCCGCATGCTTTCGGTTAGCATTGCGAAGAATGCTTTCCAAACCACCAAACAGCAGGGTCTGACGCATGCAATTCAAGTCACTGCTCAGCGGATTGAGCAGCATCACGGTCTGTTGCAACGGATAAGTCTCCAAGCCATCGTAGTATGCTGATTTTGTCAGCGAATTGTTAAGTATCTCGTTAAACCCGCAACCTACAAGCTGTTCACTCACCAGATTTTGAAGCTTTTGTGACTTGTCGCATTCACCCTTTGTAGTCAGACTCGAACAAAATGTCGTAGGAATCTCAACGTTGTTGTATCCATATATTCGCAAAATGTCTTCAACCACATCGCACGGACGTTGTACATCCACGCGGTAAGGCGGCACTTTAAGGATAATTCCCTCAGCTGTTTCAGAAACAATTTTCATCTCCAGACTTGTTACGATGCGTTTAATCAGGTCGACTGGGATGGTCTTACCTATCAAGGTGTGCACGTACTGATAGTCGATTGACACAGTAAAGTCCTCTACCGGATGCGGATAACAGTCTTGTATGTCCATCGAAATCGTACCGCCGGCAAGTTCTTTCACCAAGAGGGCAGCACGTTTTAGACAATAGATAATGCTGTTGGGATCAATGCCACGTTCGTAGCGGAACGAAGCATCGGTGTTTAGTCCGTGACGGCGAGCTGATTTGCGGATGGTTGTCGGGTTGAAATAGGCACTTTCTAAGAACACGTTCGTTGTCGTTTCTGTTGTACCCGAGTCCAGACCACCAAACACACCGGCCAAGCACATCGGTTCTTCAGCGTTGCAAATCATCAGGTCGTGCGAGTCGAGCTTGCGCTCTACACCGTCGAGCGTTACAAAAGGTGTATCTTGAGGTAATGTACGGACAATCACGCGGCCACCCTTAATCTTATCTGCGTCGAAACAATGGAGTGGTTGGCCATAAGCATGAAGGATATAATTGGTAATGTCAACGACGTTGTTGATAGGGCGCAGTCCAATTAGGCGGAGTTTGTTTTGCAGCCATTCAGGACTCTCTTTCACCGTAACGCCTTTTATCGTAACCCCACTATAGCGCGGGCACGCAACTTCGTCGGCAACTTCAATGCTGATCTCCAAAAGGTGATTATCTACTGCGAAAGCATCAACCGATGGGCGGGTAAGCGACGTCTCATAACCATTGCGTACAAGATAAGCATACAAATCGCGAGCTACACCATAATGCGAGCACGCATCTGCACGATTCGGCGTAATATCGACCTCAATCACATAGTCGCTCTGCACTTTGAAATAATCTTTAGCCGGTGTGCCGGGAACGGCATCAGCCGGTAACACCATGATGCCCTCGTGGCTCGTACCTAGCCCTACCTCGTCTTCCGCACAAATCATGCCGAAAGAATCAATGCCGCGCAACTTCGACTTCTTGATAGTGAAACAATCATCACCCGCATACAGCTTCGTGCCCATCGTTGCCACCACAACTTTCTGACCGGCAGCCACATTGGGCGCACCGCATACAATTTGCACCGGCTCGTTGCCATCGCCAAGGTTTACCTTCGTGACGTACATATGGTCAGAGTTCGGGTGCGGTTCACACGCCAGTACCTCGCCAATGACCACACCCTCGAGTCCGCCTTTGACGCTCTGCACTTCCTCCACCGAACCTGTTTCGAGCCCAATTGAAGTAAGCGCCTCGGCCACCTGCGTAGGGGTAAGGTCGAATGCAACATATTCTTTCAGCCAATTATAAGAGATATTCATATCCGTGTATATGTAGATTATAGAATTTTATAAAGACTTGCAAATGTACGAAGAATTCACTACTTACAAAACACACGGCACACCGATTTTTGTAAATCCGACAATCCGTAT
>CAZEPM010000170.1:0-3540 GCA_964514145.1 uncultured Bacteroides sp. | reverse complement strand
CGAGTTTTTTTATTTTTGCCTGATGAAAACGGAGCGTATGTAAAATGCGTTTTCTAATGTTAATTCTGATAATTTGCCGAATGAAGGAAATAAGAAACTTTTGTATTATTGCTCACATTGATCATGGGAAATCGACCATTGCTGACCGCTTGCTGGAATATACGAATACAATTCAGATTACGGAGGGTCAGATGTTGGATGATATGGATCTGGAGCGTGAGCGCGGGATTACGATTAAGAGTCATGCGATCCAGATGGAGTATGTGTATAAAGAAGAGAAGTATATTTTGAATTTGATTGATACGCCGGGACATGTGGATTTTTCGTATGAGGTGTCACGTTCGATTGCGGCTTGTGAGGGCGCGTTGTTGATTGTGGATGCTTCGCAGGGTGTGCAGGCGCAAACGATCTCGAACCTGTATATGGCAATTGAGCATGATTTGGAGATTATTCCGGTGATTAATAAGTGTGATATGGTGAATGCGATGCCTGACGAGGTGGAGGATGAAATTGTGGAATTATTGGGATGCAAGCGTGAGGAGATTATTCGGGCATCCGGAAAAACGGGTATGGGGGTAGAGGAGATTCTGAATGCGGTGATTGAGCGTATTCCTGCTCCGAAAGGTGATGAGGAAGCTCCATTGCAAGCTTTGATTTTCGACTCTATTTTTAATTCGTTCCGAGGGATTATTGCTTATTTTAAGATCGAGAATGGGGTGATTCGTCAGGGCGACAAGGTGAAGTTTTTTAATACGGGTAAGGAATATGTCGCTGATGAAATCGGAGTGCTCAAGATGGATATGATTCCTTGTAAGGAGTTGCGTACGGGTAATGTGGGTTATATTATTTCGGGTATTAAGTCATCGCGTGAAGTGAAGGTGGGTGATACGATTACTCACATTGCTCGTCCGTGCGTCCGTGCGATCGAGGGCTTCGAAGAGGTGAAGCCGATGGTGTTTGCCGGTATTTATCCGGTTGAGCCCGAGGATTTCGAGGATCTCCGTTCTTCATTAGAGAAACTGCAGCTGAATGATGCTTCGCTGACGTTTCAGCCGGAATCTTCTTTAGCGTTGGGATTCGGTTTTCGCTGCGGTTTCTTAGGATTGCTTCATATGGAAATTATCCAGGAGCGATTGGATCGTGAGTTTGATATGAATGTGATTACGACAGTGCCTAACGTATCGTATCATGTGTATGATAAGCAAGGACATATGTTGGAAGTGCATAATCCGGGTGGTATGCCGGATCCTACTTTGATAGATCATATAGAGGAACCTTATATTGATGCTTCGGTGATTACGACGACGGACTATATAGGGTCGATCATGACTTTGTGTTTAGGGAAACGTGGTGAGCTGATCAAGCAAGAATATATCTCGGGCAATCGGGTGGAACTGCATTATAAACTTCCTTTGGGTGAAATCGTTATAGACTTTTATGATAGGCTGAAGAGTATTTCGAAAGGATATGCTTCTTTTGATTACCATCCTTCTGAGTTCCGTCCTTCCAGATTGGTCAAGCTTGATATTCTGCTTAATGGGGAACCGGTAGATGCTTTGTCAACTTTGATTCATTTTGATAATGCTTACGATATGGGACGGCGCATGTGTGAGAAGTTGAAGGAGCTGATTCCCAGACAACAGTTTGAAGTGGCTATTCAGGCAGCCATCGGTTCTAAGATTATTGCGCGCGAAACCATCAAGCCGGTCCGTAAAGATGTCACAGCGAAGTGTTATGGCGGTGATGTGAGTCGTAAGCGTAAATTGCTTGAAAAACAAAAGCGAGGCAAGAAACGGATGAAGCAGATTGGCAGTGTGGAAGTCCCTCAGAAAGCATTTCTTGCGGTACTGAAATTAGACTGACGGTTATTTCATCTTCCTCATCAGGGTATGGTTCTTTTGGGTAGTCTTTGCAGGAATGTTTTGGAAAAAGGGATAATAGTTTTTAAATTTGCCAATAAGCTTTTGAATAATAAATGGAAAAGAAACGAGAGATTGCCCGATTGTTAGCCCTTAAATATCATGTCCTTTCAGTACAAGCTTTAGATAAGTTGGCGCATGTAATTGTTCCTTTTAAGACGAGAAAAGGAACGACTTTGCTCAAGCAGGGTGAAGTGCAAAGGTATCTGTTTTATGTGGAGAAGGGTCTTTTGCGGCAGTATTACATCAAATACAAAAAAGAGTTGACTGAACATTTGGCTGTTGATGGCAATGTGGTGATTTGTCTTGAAAGTTTTTTGCAACAGACTCCTTCCAACATAATGATTGAAACTCTTGAAAATTCAGCGGTATGGGGTATACATTATGATGAGTTACAGAGGCTGACAGAAGAATCGAGAGAATTGGAACTTCTTTATCGTGCGATATTGGAAAGGTCTCTAATCATGTCGCAACGTAAAGCAGACATCTTGCGCGGAGAGCCTGCTCATGTAAGATATAAACGCTTATTGGAATATTATCCTGAAATCATCAAGCGTGTCCCTCTTGTGTATATCGCATCGTTCTTACAAATGGCTCCAGAAACTTTGAGTCGCGTGCGTTCCGGTCAGGCATAAGAATCATATTTTATAGAGGATGGAATAGCATTCAGTCTTTCAATGTCAGTTCTACAGGACAATGGTCAGAACCGGTAATTTCGGTATGGATTTTTGCATCAGCTAATCGAGGGACAAGTTCTTCTGATATTAAGAAGTAGTCAATACGCCAACCAATATTCTTTTCGCGCGCTTTGAATCGATACGACCACCATGAATAAATATTTTCCATGTCAGGATAGAAATACCGGAAAGAATCGACAAAGCCTGCATCTAACAACGTTTGAAATTTAGCCCGTTCTTCATCGGTAAATCCGGCATTCATGTGATTGGTCTTTGGGTTTTTTAAATCGATTTCTTGGTGGGCGACGTTCATGTCTCCACAAACAATAGTAGGTTTCTTTTGACTTAGTGAAAGGAGATATTGGCGAAAATCATCTTCCCATTTCATACGGTAATTCAACCGTTTTAATCCGTCTTGCGAATTGGGCGTATAGACTGTCACCAAATAGAATCGATGCATTTCAAGTGTGACGATACGACCTTCATGGTCATGTTCGTCTATCCCTAATCCGTAGGTAACGTTGAGTGGCTGGTGGCGTGTGAAAATGGCAGTACCCGAATAGCCTTTTTTTTCTGCATAGTTCCAATATGATTGATAACCATCAAACGAAAGATCTAGTTGTCCTGCTTGAATTTTTGTTTCTTGTATGCAAAAAAAATCGGCGTCTAGTGTTTGGAAATGCTTTTGGAAGCCTTTATTGCAGCATGCCCGTAGTCCATTGACATTCCATGATATGAATTTCATTAATAGGGTGTCTTTTATAAGTTAAAAAAATAAAGAAACGGATATCGGTGGCAAATATAGGCAAACTTGCCCGATTTCGGATGGATTTAGGAAGAAAAGACGGTGGACTACGATGCCGGCTGTGAGAGGGGCGGGACGGAACGTTCCATCTTGTCTTTCCCGAAGTGCCACTTCGACCGCCTCGAAGTGGCACTTTGAC
>CAZEPM010000169.1:0-3553 GCA_964514145.1 uncultured Bacteroides sp. | reverse complement strand
TGCTTGCTAGCAGTCTTGGTAGCCGTCCTGTCCAACGGGGCGCTTTATAAAGATTGGCTCTGTTAACCCACCGTGGATATAAATTTGCGTAAGTAGGGGCTATAGGAAAATACGACTATAGCCAGATGCTCCAGTCAGCTTGGAATATTTACTTATATTCGTGAATTGCTATACCATAGCTAGGCGTGATGCAATACGGCAATGTGCAATAAGCACAGCGGTATATACATGAAATGATTTCCGCACCTGTCGGCGAGTCAAGAATCAAGGCAATAAAGCGGATTACAGAGGAAACAGGAATCACAAGGTCTGAGTTCGTACGCCGTGCAATCGACCACGAACTTCTGGCGATGTCTTAAAGAGGAATGGTCTGTATGACAACGCTTAAAGAATATATGGACGAGCAAATGCAAGACACTGAATTTAGGGAAGAATGGGAGCGCTTGCAGCCCGAACGTGAACGCATCCTTCTTAAAAAAGCTGAGGACTTGCGTGCAGGTCGCGCAAAGACCTATACACCTGATGAGGTAAGAGAACTCTGTGGCTTGGATGATTAAGTATTCAGACGTAGCTTGAAATCCTAGACAACCTGCTTGGTCATCGTTATTACCTTGTCTTTATATCTCACCACGTCAGCAATCGCCAATTTCTCAATTGCGCGGATGTAGCGTTCCATATAATCAAAGTTAATATCACCAGATGGCGTAACGGGGAGATTGATTTTACAAAGTTTCACTCTGTCCCATGTGGCTTTTTTATCGTACGAAAACTGCTCCTTCGTAATCTTCTCTATGCACTTCGCCATGTATAAGAGAATTTCTGTAGACTTGACCTCAGTTTTTGGCTTGATTAAATATGCGTTATAAAGAACTCCTGTTTCTTGCGGTTGCGCATAAACATCGCCGACTGAGGCGGCACCATCTTCGACAATATCAATGGTCATAGGAGAGGATTCCCACTCTTCATTTCTACCATAATACATTACTCCATTACTACCATGCTTGGCATTGACAAGTGGCAGATTAAACTCAGGAGTGCGCAGTTTCGATACGTCAAATGCCTTATTAAAACGCCTAGTGGGAGTGAATTTGAGCTTGAGTTGTTCAAATATATCTCCCACTCTAAAAGTCTTGAAGGCTATCGATTTATCTTCGTTATCAGCTTTCAAAGCATCCGTTTCGTCAGGTGTGGATATTGGAACGAGCGCAAGTATTTCTTTATCTTCGTCAGTCAGCTCGTAGCCATCAAGACCAGAGGCAATAAGATAAGCGTCAAATTCTGCAATGCACTCTTGCTCAAATGCGGTGATGCGTCCCTGCATATATTCATAGTCAATATCGTCAATCGTATATTCATGATTTGGGTCAGAAGATTCAATGACAGGAAGGGATACTACGGTTTCACTCACCTTGTCCTTAAAATGCCTAACAAGGAAACTTTGATAATACTCGCTGTGTTTATTCAGTACCGTTATGAAATACAGTGCGAGTTTTTCATTAAAACCCTGAAATTTTGGTATCAAAGTTTTTGTAAATTGCCCAGCATAAAAATCGTGACACATATAATGAAATCTCATGCTTATCATGCCAACGGCTAACGAATTTCCTTTTATCTTATGCTCCTCGTCAAGGTATTCGACATATCCCAGTATTCCATTATTACTTTCTGTTCTTGTGAAATATGGATACTCCGCTGACTCGCTGAAGGTGAAGCTCTCTTTATCAAGTTGTGGGTTGTTGATTACTTCAAACAAATCCTTGATATAAAAGTCCTTAAACATCTGCGCTCACCTCACCTTTTAGAATTGCACCTACCTTCCAGGCGAGATAATCTGCTACGGTCTTTTTGAAGTCTTCTTCCGTAGGGGCGATGTCAATCTTTTTGTGCTGGCTGAATGTCCAGTCGTTCCCATCAAGCGAAATCGTATCCTTGATAACGAGGCCGTTTTTCTCCGTGTAATAGCTGGTCTTTGGCTTCTTACCAAGACAAATTGCCGCTACTTCGTCATAGCGCCCAAGCGCATCGTCTGTGTTCCTCAGATTAACTTTTTGCGTAGACCTCCTTCGGTTCTGACGGGAGTAGCCGTCTTCTGAGAAGTCAATAAACGTTACGATGTCATCTAATTCGTGTGGACGGTTGACTTGAAATAGGTAGATTGCCGTTTGTGCAGATGACTTGCCCCTGAAAAGGTCATCAGGCATATGGATACTCGCAATCAATGTGTTCTTCTCTAGAATTCGCTTTGCGTACACGTCACCCTGACCGCTTCCGGCGTTTTCTTGGATTAACACGGCACCATACCCCTTCTCCATGCGTGACAATGCCTCATCAACAAAGTCAAGACCCTTACCTGGTGCTGAATAGGGCGGGTTTAGTAGGAACACATTTGCCGGAAAGTCATTCTCTTCGTCTTCAATAAAATTCGGGCCTTCCTCATGCGCGTCGCCGCAGATAATTCGTGATGAGCCATCACCCATGAGAATCATGTTCAAAACAGCGAGAATATAGATGTTGCCAAGAATTTCGATACCGAGTAATTGGTTGTGCTTGATGTGTTCAATCTTTCTCTCTAGCTCCTGCGTGTCTTTGATGCGCATCTTCGCATCATCAATCATGATTTCCATGGCAGACACTAGGAAACCAGACGAACCCATGCAGGTATCCCACACGAACGAGTCCATATCCGTTCTCGTGATTCGTGCCATTAAGTTGGTTACAAAGCGCGGCGTTAGTACGACATCGTTGAATCTGTCGTTTTCAATGTCCACCCAATCGTTCAGGCTATTGAGAATCTTCCCTGTGAAGTCCAAATGAACAGTGCTTTCTAAAAGCGGCAGGATGTCTTCTTTGACCTGTTTATAAATAGACTTGATGATGCTTTCCCCGTTGATAGGCTTCCAGAGATTGCGGTTCTCAAACACGGGCTTTAGAGAATTCAACACCATGTTAACCTTGTCGTTTGAACAGTTCTTCTTACGCAAGAAGGACTCCGTCTTGCGCAGAACAAGACTTCCATCGTTATTGGCATCATCGTCGTCACTATCAAAACGAGAAATTTCCAGAGGTTTTACGCCTTCCGTTGTAAGCCCCGCCATAATAAGACCACAGAACAGATATAGCTTTTCGTTTGTACTTAGTAGAGTCTTGATGTTTGCATCGTCATAGATCCTCTGATGAATGTTTTTGATGCTTTGTTCTAACAGTTCCTCTTTATTGCGTTTGAGTTTTTCTTTTTCGACATCTGTCAGAGAAAGCCTGTCAAGTTCGGCAAAGAAAGCATCGATGTTCGACTCTTTCATCTGGGCAAAGTCGAAACCAACTATCTCCTTTGGAACCCCGTCGTTTTTCTTTGAAACATAATATGCTTTGGCTTCTGGGTCTTTAGCCTTTCCATTTTCTAACGTCGTTCCATTAACGCCAATAATGATGACCTCGTTGTATGTACCTTCGTCCAAAATAGCCATACCGTAGTGCAGAGCACCATTTACAGCGTATTGCTGTACAGCACGGTTTTTATTCTTGCCGCCGCTCACCAGCTCAATATCGCCATCGG
>CAZEPM010000168.1:0-3639 GCA_964514145.1 uncultured Bacteroides sp. | reverse complement strand
GGGATGAATCAATGTTCCGTTAACGGTTCATCTCATTCTTTCTTTCCAACATAGCGTGCATTTAATCCATCTACGATTTCTTTAGTGATATTATATGCCGGATTTGCATATAACAAATTATCGTACGCTGTATTGCTGATGATTAAATCGTAATTCTTGTTTTGATTATAGATTTTTAGGAATGAATTGATGGAATCACGCAATTGCATATTGACACGATTACTTTCAGCCGTAAAGTCATTAGAAAGTTTCGCAACCAATGCTTCGTAGTCTTGTTGTTTTTTTAATATTTGCTGTTGCACAGCTTGTGCGCGTTCTTGTGTATAGACATGATTTTCATAGTTGCGTTGAAATTCTTGTATGTCTTTTTCAATTGCGCTCTTCTTCTCGTTGAGAGTTGCTTGAATGTTTTCTTGCTTTTTGAGCATAACCTCATTCATGTCTTTGCAAAGGTTATATTGTGTCAATAAAGTATCAATTTCTACATAAGCAATCTTCATGCCGGATACTCCTGTAGCTGGAGTTACTTCGTTTGTTGATGTGTTACCATTACATTGAGTCAACATAGTAAGGGTTCCGAAAGCAATTACTCCGCTCAAGATGAAATTCTTTTTATTCATAATTTATTTACTTTGAAGTATTATTTAACTATGTATGTGTTTTTTTGATTGTTCTGCGTGCGCTCAACAACTTTCCATCTTTTTTGTAAACGTGCCTTACGATCTTGCACCTGTGCACAATAAACCTTTCGCTTGTATAATGCTTGGTTATTGCTTATGTGTAAATCTGGAAAGTTCCCTTTCTTTTTTAGCAGCATTTGGATGGCTAATAAGATAACACTAATAGCAACTATTAACACAGATATCGCTATGGTCTCGAACATTTCTTTTTATTTTTGTGATGCAAAGATAAGAGATATCAGCCTCTTTTCATTGAAAGTTAGGAGTTAACTTTCCTATAGATAATCTTATTTAACCTAATTTAGCGGAATGTTTTTAATGATAGATATAAAGCAAAAATAATTATGGAAAATCGAATTAAATTGCAACCGGAATGTGTATTTCGTTATTTTGATGAAATTTGTCGCATTCCTCGTCCATCGAAGAAAGAAGGAAAGATTATTTCTTATTTGATAGAATTTGCTCATCAACATCAATTAGAATCGACAGTAGACAAAGCCGGAAATATATTGATTAAAAAGCCGGCAACTGAAGGATATGAGAATCGTAAGACGGTTGTTTTGCAATCTCATGTCGATATGGTATGCGAAAAGAATAAAGATGTAGAGCATGATTTTGAGAAAGATCCGATAGATACTTATGTAGATGGTGAATGGTTGCGTGCTAGAGGAACTACACTCGGAGCGGATAACGGAATCGGGGTGGCAACAGAATTGGCTATCTTGGCTTCTAATGAAATAAAGCATGGGCCACTAGAATGTTTGTTTACAGTGGATGAAGAAACAGGGTTAACCGGAGCTTTTGCATTAGGAGACGGATTTATACATGGTGACATCTTGCTTAATTTGGATTCGGAGGATGAAGGAGAATTGTTTATTGGTTGCGCTGGTGGTGTACGTTCGTTGGCAGAGTTTGATTTTCAAGAAGAGGATATTCCGGAAAATTATTTCTGTTTCCGCGTGAGTCTGAATGGATTGACAGGCGGGCACTCAGGCGATGATATAAGTAAGATGCGTGCTAATGCGAATAAGATATTATGTCGCTTTCTTTATCAGATAAAAAGCAAGTATGATTTATATTTAATAGATATTCAAGGTGGAAATCTGCATAATGCAATTCCTCGTGAATCATTTGCCGTGTGTGCTGTCCCTATGGCTTATAAAGAGGATATTCGAGTAGATTTGAATGTTTTTGCATCTGAAGTAGAAGAAGAATATGCCGTGACAGAGAAAAATATCAGATTTAAACTTGAATCGGAACTCAATCAGACTCGGGCTATTTCCAAAGACACGACAAACCGTTTTCTTAATGTGATGCAAGCCGCTTTCAACGGAGTCTTTGCAATGAGTCAAGATATTCCGGGGTTAGTAGAAACTTCATCAAATCTTGCGTCTGTGAAGATTGTCGATCATAAGATTGTGGTAACTAGTAGTCAGCGCAGTTCTATTGTGTCTGCGCGCCGTAATGTAGCCAATACCATGAAAGCTGTTTTTGAATTAGGCGGTGCCCATGTAGACATCGGTGAAGGTTATCCCGGTTGGAAACCGAATATGCATTCGGAAATATTGAAAATAGCAATAGATACATATAAAGAGTTGTTTGGCGTTGAACCAAAAGTGAAAGCTATTCATGCAGGTTTGGAATGTGGACTATTCCTAGAGAAATATCCATTGCTCGATATGATTTCATTTGGGCCTACTCTCAGAGGAGTACATTCACCTGATGAGCGGATGCTTATTCCTACGGTAGATAAGTTCTGGCGTCATTTATTGGTAATTTTGCAACAGATTCCGGTCAAGAAGTCATAGTGTCTGTTATCTGTGTAGAATGATGACAGGGATTTTATTTTCCCTTTTCTTTTATTTCGTATACCATATATCCATGCGGGGAATATCTATTTTAATCCTGATCTTTATGTCATTTCCTCTTTGTGCGCAAACATCCCGGTTTCGTATGATGGAGTATAATGTAGAAAATCTGTTTGATTATCAACACGATTCGCTAAAGAATGATGAAGATTTCTTACCAGACGGAAAAAACAGATGGACGTATCGGAAATATTGGGAGAAATTGGTAAAGATCAGTAAAGTAATTGTTGCGGTAGGTGGTGAACAATTGCCGGATCTTGTAGCCCTTTGTGAGGTTGAGAATGATCGTGTTTTGCGTGATCTGACAAACTATTCACCTTTACGTGTAGCGGGTTACGACTATGTCATGACAGATTCGCCTGATGAACGCGGCATTGATGTCGCTCTATTGTATCAGCGTGGACGTTTCAAGCTGCTGTCTTCCCAAAGTTATCGTTTGCCAAGTAACCCTAAAAACGGGAAAGCCACAAGAGATATTCTTCATGCTACAGGATTAATGATTACTCAGGACACATTGGATGTTTTTGTTTGTCATTTCCCTTCGAGAGCGAGTGGCGAACGAATGACTCGAACTTATCGTCAACAAATAGCAAGCCGTTTACGTGCTATATGCGATTCTATCATGGCTATGCGAACGGAAGCACATATCATCATAACCGGTGATTTTAATGACGAACCTTCGAATGATTCCATGCGCAAAGGAATAGGAACGTTTTCCCTTAACGATGTGATTGACCCGGATGCACTTTATAATCTGATGGAAAACAAAACAAGCGGAACCTATAGGTATAAAGGAGAATGGTATCTGTTTGATCAGGTGATAGTCTCCGGTCGCTTATTGCAGAAAGGCAAAGCGATATTCACAAGTGAAGCCGATGCAATGATCATTCAATATCCTTTTTTATTGGAAGACGATCGCACGTATGGCGGGAAAAAGCCTTTCCGTATGCAGATAGGACCTCGGTATAACGGTGGATTTAGCGATCATCTGCCTATCTGTGTTGACTTTTGGATTCAAAACCGCTAATGTGTCTTATATCTTCTCCGGCAGCTAATCACAGAGTTATATGAAGCAGAGTAGGGCCGGATAT
>CAZEPM010000167.1:0-3679 GCA_964514145.1 uncultured Bacteroides sp. | reverse complement strand
TACTGAACTTCTACAATAACCGGTCTTCCAATGCGGCTGCGGAATCATTCAATGCCAAAATCAAGCTCTTCAGGGCAAACCTCAGGGGTGTTGCCGACAAGAAGTTCTTCTTATTCCGCATCGCAAACCTATATGCTTATCCTCACTAAAAAATCTACTGACCTCATGGACTCCCTGCTTGTCGGTGACGTTCTCCATGCGAACGTACTTGCATACCTCATGGTCCGTCAGTATGCCGGACTTTCACAACTATCAGAGATACTTACCCACAAAAAAATGAGCTGCTCCATAAAGAAGCAAACCGCAACACAAAAAAAGGACATCGTTTCAATCTTTATAACTGAAAAATAGAAAATTAGAAAATGAAAGCGTTTTTTATGGCATTGAAATACATTCGCATTCTTATTTAGACAACGTACAAATTAAAGTTTACAGGATGAGAAAAGAGTACAACATACGAATAAAACAGATACATTTGTATTGTGAATTCGTATTAACTTAATAATTAAAATTATGGCTTACGTAATTAGTGATGACTGTATCGCATGCGGTACTTGTATTGATGAATGTCCGGTTGGAGCAATCTCTGAGGGCGATAAGTATTCTATCAACCCTGAAACGTGTACAGATTGTGGCACATGTGCAGATGTATGTCCTACAGAAGCAATTCATCAAGGTTAAGAAATACAGTCAAGTAAAAAAGAAAAGCTGTCTCAACAACATCTGACGGCAGAAAAGAAACCGACCCAAAAGATATTTTGAGGTCGGTTTCTTTTTGTCAGTCTATCCAAAGCCTCCATAGTAATCTTCCATTAATCATATTATGCATACAATATCACAAAGAGACTTTCACAGCTGAAGAATGCTCCTTATTTCCGTTCGCCAGATGTGATGAAGTCAAAGTGTTAAAAGTACAATACTATCTAAAGAACCCAGCGTTTTTTTCAACGGTTTTTACCGCTTGCCCAAGGGAATCTCTATCTTTGTACCAATTCTAACTTAAATAAAAGACATATGAAAAAGGTCGTAAAGATTGCAAGCACTGTAATTGTAGTGATATTAGCACTGCTTATCACCCTACCATGGGCTTTTCAAGGAAAAATAGCCGAATTGGTTAAAACAGAAGGCAATAAAATGCTGAATGCGGAGTTTGACTTCCGCAAACTGAACATCAGTCTGATAAAACATTTCCCCCAAGCATCACTATCTTTAAAAGATTTCTGGCTTAAAGGACAAGGTGCGTTTGCAGAAGACACTTTAGTGAGTGCTGGTGAAGTAACAGCAACCGTCAATCTTTTCTCGCTTTTCGGAGACAGCGGTTACGACATCTCGCGCATATATATAGACAACACACAACTACACGCCATCGTTCTTGAAGACGGACAAGTCAACTGGGACGTGATGAAATCCGACACCACAGAAACCGAAAGCGAAGTGCAAGACACCACCGCCAGCTCCTTCCGGATCAAACTGCAACGAGTTGAATTCAGTGATATCAACCTCATTTACGACGACCGGGAAGCCGACATGTATGCAGAAATCAAGGGGCTCGACTTAAATTGCAAGGGCGATTTTTCTGCCGAACGCTCCATCCTGCAACTACAGACACAAATAGAAGCCCTGACCTATCAGACTGGCGGAATTCCACTTCTCAATCGGGCAAAAATCGAAGCTAACCTCAATGTAGACGCCGACTTTGCCTCTGGTAAATATACACTTGCGAAAAACTCGCTTTCGCTCAACGCTATTCAAGCTAACATCGACGGCGGAGTGAGCATACTATCAGACGGCAGCATGGATATCGATTTGGTACTCAACACAAACGACATCGGGTTCAAAGAACTGCTGTCACTCATTCCTGCCATTTATGCCAAAAACTTTGAAGAACTGCAAACCGAAGGAACAGCCACACTCACAGCTTCAGCAAAAGGAGTATTGCAGGGTGACAGCATCGTACCGGCATTCAATGTCGATCTTCAGGTCAAAGACGGCACGTTCCGTTACCCAAGCCTTCCGGCCGGCGCAGAGCAGATTCAAATCTCGGCAAATGTGACTAATCCGGGCGGTTCGCTCGACGAAATGGTCATAACCATAGACCCATTTTCCTTCAACTTGGGCGATAATCCATTTGTCCTCACGGCAATAGTCAAAACCCCGCTAAGCGATCCGGACTTCCAAGTCGAAGCCAACGGAACTCTCGACTTAGGTATGATTGAACAGGTCTATCCGATTGAAGACATGGAACTCAATGGTGTAATCCAAGCCAACATGAATGCAGCAGGATGCCTCTCCTACATAGAAAAAGGACAATATGACCGCGTCTCGGCCGGCGGAACAGTGAGATTGAGCAACATGACACTCAAAATGACAGACTTGCCCGAGATGACCATTCAAAACTCACAACTCTCGTTCACACCGCAATATCTCAATCTGAGCGAAACAACCGTCAAGATTGGCGACAATGACATAACAGCCAATAGCCGTTTCGAAAACTACATGGGCTATGTTCTAAAAGGATCCACCCTCAAAGGAACACTGAATGTCAGCTCCAACTACATGAATCTGAGTGACTTCATGTCATCGGAAACCACAACTGACGACACAACGGCCACCACCGACGAAGCCGAAACAACCACAGAAACCATCTCACTCCTGGTCGTACCCGCGAACATAGACTTCACAATGCAAGCCAACATGAAGAAAGTAATGTTCGACACAATGGAGTTCGACAACATCAACGGAAAGCTAGTAATCAGAAACGGAGCCGTAGACATGAAGAACCTTTCGCTCAACACGATGGGCGGAAACGTTGTCCTCAACGGAAGCTATTCAACCACCGATCCGGCCAATCCAACCCTGACAGCCGGCTTCAGCATGACCGACATGAGTTTCTCGGAAACCTACAAAGAACTGAACATGGTGCGTGGTCTGGCTCCCATCTTCGAAAATCTAAACGGAAATTTCTCCGGAAGCCTCAACCTGCAAACAGCACTCGACCAGACGATGAGTCCCCTACTCGACTCTCTGGAAGCAGAGGGCAGCCTCTCGACCAAAGACCTGAATCTTAGCGGAGTAACCGCTATAGACGCCATTGCCGACGCCGTAGGCAAAGACGAACTGAAAAACCTGAGCGTAAAAGATTTAAGTATCGACTTCACCGTCAAAGACGGACGCATCTCAACGAAACCCTTTGATATCAAGATGGGTGACTACACCTTAAATCTCTCCGGAACAACCGGCCTCGATCAGACTATTGACTACAGCGGAAAAGTAAATCTACCGGCCTCAGCTGGCAAGATAGCCGAGTTCACAACGTTCGACATAAAAATCGGAGGAACTTTCACATCACCTTCCGTCACAATCGATGCCGCAAGCATGGCCAACCAAGTATTACAGTCCGCCGGCGAAAAAGCACTCGAGAAACTGACAGAGAAACTCAGTGACCAAAACACAACAACTACGGAAGAAAGCAGCGAAAAAAAGAGCGTGGTCAATAAAGTATTAGATATTTTCAAAAAGAAAGACTGATTTCAGACAAATCCTATCGGTTTTACATCCGAAGCGGAAAGCAGGCACTACATGCTTACTTTCCGCTTTTCACTTCAAGACATTCAGTCCATCCTCAAGGTGAACTCATATCCTCTATCGGCATTCGCCGCCGACATCGCAAGGCATCGCT
>CAZEPM010000166.1:0-3716 GCA_964514145.1 uncultured Bacteroides sp. | reverse complement strand
CTTTTGAGTCATCCTCCTGATTTTCAACTTGTCGGGGTAGCGGGATTCGAACCCACGACCCCCTGCTCCCAAAGCAGGTGCGCTAACCGGACTGCGCTACACCCCGTGCTCTTTCTAAAAAGCGGTTGCAAAGTTATAACAAATTCTTCGCTTTGCAAATATTTAGTAAGGATTTTCTGTAATTTGACCCAATACTGTTCTAAACAAAATAAATAAATAAATGAATGTCCACATGTTGTCAATTTTTTATTTTGGAGAATTGGATTTAAGCACTTTTTTCTCCAGAATTCATGCTGGAGAACTAATCTTTCTGACTACTTTTACAAGCTAAAAGTAAGCTTTCACTTACACCCTTATATTTAAAAAATGAAGATTACAATTATTGCCGGAGCTCGTCCGAATTTCATTAAGATCGCTCCGTTGGTTCATGCTCTACGTGCTGCAAAAGAAAACGGTAAACCACTGGATTATCGTTTGATTTATACTGGAAGTAGTACAGATCCTGGTTTTGACCATACGTTGTTTAATGATTTGGCAATAACGATACCCGATGCATTTCTAGGAATCGATTCTTCCGATTTCTTTGAACGCATGGCCGGCATCATGGTAACTTTTGCCCGTGAATTGGAAGCACATCCTGCCGATTTGGTATTGGTGATAGATGATACAACTCCAACAATGGCATGCACATTGGTGGCCAAAAAGAAAAACATACGTGTGGCTCACCTGATAGCCGGTACACGTTCGTTTAATCTAGACACACCGAAAGAAATCAACCGGCTGATTACTGACGGATTGTCAGATTACTTTTTCACTGCCAGCATGAATGCCAATCGGAATCTGAATCAAACGGGAGTGCAACAGGCACGTGTGTATTTTGTCGGAAATATTCTGATAGATGCTTTGCGCCATAGTCTGCCTCGCTTTGCCTGTCCGGAAGCTTTACAAACATTGGGGTTGCAAGACAAACCCTATCTGTTGCTCACGCTCAACCGGCATGCCTTACTACAAGACGAGAAACGACTTTATGCACTGCTCGATGTATTGGTTAGCGAAAGTAACGATTTGCCCATTGTGGCACCGGTACGCAACTACGTAAGTGAGCATCTGAAACAGTTTGATATTTTGAAAGGCAAGATCCACCTGTTGCCATCAATGTCGTATCTGCATTTTGGCTATTTGGAAAGTCATGCAGTCGGTATTGTGACCGACTCAGGCAACGTTGCCGAAGAAGCCACATTCCTCAATATCCCATGCATCACACTGAACGATTATGCAGAACATCCGGAAACTGTCAGTTTAGGAACAAACGTACTGGTTGGCAACGACGCACAGGCTTTGGCACAAGCTTTGCAGACTCTCCGTAACGGAGAATGGAAAACCGGTGTGTTGCCGGAACGTTGGGACGGGCATACCGCAGAGCGTATTGTGCAAATATTAAGCGAACTGGAGGTGTAACTGTATTGGAACATGGTAAAAAGAGTCTATTAAAAAAGAAGGGAAAATTATGAGAACAATTCAATGTATAGGTATTTTAACATCCGGTGGCGATGCCCCGGGAATGAATGCAGCGATTCGTGCCGTGACACGTTCGGCAATAAGTAACAACTGGAAAGTAAAAGGAATTTATAGGGGTTACGAAGGTCTTATCAATAACGAAATCAAAGAACTGACATCTGAAAACGTCAGCAACATCATTCAGCGAGGAGGTACGATTCTGAAAACCGCCCGCTCAGCAGAATTCATGACACCAGAAGGACGCCAGAAAGCCTATGACAACTTGCAAGCTAACGGCATAGATGCGTTGGTAGTTATCGGAGGTAACGGTTCGTTGACCGGAGCGCAGATATTGGCTAGCGAGCACGATGTGATTTGCATAGGCTTACCCGGTACAATCGACAACGACTTATATGGCACAGACTCGACCATCGGCTACGATACGGCGCTGAATACCATTGTGGAATGTGTGGATAAGATTCGTGATACGGCAACTTCGCACGATCGTATTTTCTTTGTAGAGGTAATGGGACGCGATGCCGGTTTTCTGGCACAAAACAGCGCAATAGCATCCGGAGCAGAGGCAGCCATCATCCCGGAAGATAAGACAGACATCGACCAACTGGAACAATTCATCAACCGAGGAATCCGCAAGAGTAAAGGTAGCAGCATCGTGATTGTATCAGAAAGCAAGAAAAACGGCGGTGCCATGCATTACGCCGACCGTGTCCGCCGTGAGTATCCGGAATATGACGTGCGTGTTACCATTCTGGGACACTTGCAGCGCGGTGGCAGTCCGACGGCATTCGACCGTATTCTGGCAAGCCGTTTGGGATATGCAGCCGTAGAAGCTCTAAAAGATGAGCAACGCAACGTCTTAATGGGTATATCCGATGAGCAAATTGTGCATATACCTTTTACGAAAGCCATCAAGATGGATAAACCCATTGACAGAGAACTGATAAACGTACTCAATATCCTGTCCATCTAATGCAAACAGACAGGCGCTGCAAGAGGAAGACACTCTTGCGTATGATGATTTTACAGAGAAGAGACCGACCAAAGTCTTTTTTGGTCGGTCTCTTTTTTTCATATGTACTTACCTGATAGTCAATCGCTCCCACAGCCAATGAGGTATTAGCGACCAAGCACTGACCAACATCCGGTATCTCCAATCGATAACAACCGTACGTCGCTTTTTCTCCAAAGCCTTGACGATTTGTCTGGCAACGTCAGTTGGCTGCATCAGCAACGGGTAACGGGAATTTTTGAGCAAATCGGTATCGGTAAATCCCGGGCGGATATCGGTAAAGGTTATCGGCAGGTGTTGCATGTGAGCAAGTTGAGACAAACATTGCAGATAGGTGTTTTGAAATCTTTTGGTAGCTGAATAGGCTGCAGCAACGCCCAACCCTTTGGTTCCCGCAATGGAGCTTATCACGGCAATATGTCCTTGCTTGTGAGCCTCTTTGAAGTAGTGAAACACCGTATCAATCATTCGGATAAATCCTAACGCATTGGTTTCAACAGTTTGCAGTTCGATGCCTTCGTCGAGAGCCATGTTTTGAGCGCCTATACCGGAACTGTGGAGATACAGATCGATACCGCCCATTCTGTCGATAAGTTCCCTTAATAACCGTGGAGCATCGTCTCGTCGAACATCAATGATTTGCGTATATATCTGGCTTGAAGCGGTTTGCTGCAAAGCATCCAACAAAGCTTTCCGCCGTCCGGCAATACCGACTTGCCATCCGGCTTTGACGTATAAGAGAGCCACTTCTTTGCCTATGCCGGATGTAGCGCCCACAATGATTATCTTTTTGGGTATGGTCATAACTGTCATTGAATGCTGCAAATATAATCAGACCCATTGTTTTCACAACACAAAGATCAATGTTTCTTTCATCGTATAAAAACCTTTTTGAGTCTGAAAACAAGAAAAACTTGCAGCATTCCATTTTTACTAAAACAACAAAATTCTAGTCAAAAACAGAAAAACAAGAAAGTAGAAAAGTACACTATTAAAATATTAGCGACAAAACGACATAAGAACTAACAATTTGTCATAAATCTCCATAGAACACCGTCAATAAAGTTTGTATAAAATTAAAATGTACGGACTAACCGTTAATAATGTTTCCCGAACGTTAATCCGCAGCCCGACAACAAACAGACCGGGTGGTATGGTATGGCTTTTGCACTATATTTAGTGGATTCCG
>CAZEPM010000165.1:0-3721 GCA_964514145.1 uncultured Bacteroides sp. | reverse complement strand
TAAGGGGAGTAACATTACAACCGAAATTCATTCTCCCTTCGTTTTTTCAAGCCGCCGTACCTTTGCAACGTAATCAGAAAGCCAAGTGCGCATAAGCTGAATGGTTACAACTTCAAATAATCATTTAGAACCTAATGCTGTAAAGGTCAAGCGTACAAAATTATGGCACAGACTGAGAATGTAAATAATCAGGTGGCTAATGCAAATGATGTCAAACCATTTAACAACAACGAAGACATGAAACAAGTAGATGTAGCTATGAAGCAGCAAGCAGTAGAAGAAGCCCGTAAAAATTTGGCAGAAAAGAAACAATTTCTTGCCAACAATGCAGATGCAGAAGCCAACATTAAGAGGTCAGCAGAAACAAACGTGAGAAAGGCAGAAAGAGAGTACCTTGAAGCCCTTAAAAATGTGGAAATGCCAACCACACAAGTGGAGTTCTGGCAGGTGATGGATGAAACGGCAGAGCGATTGACTATCACCAAACAAAAGGCGGAAATCATTATTGCCACATCTGATTACAGTATGGCAGTAGCCAAGACTAATGTCGAAGTGGGCAAAGAACTGATAACCAATGATAAATTGGAGAAAGCACCTTTATTCGTAACAGATGCCAACTTATTTTATGAGGCTGATATTCAATTAAAAGACCTGAATGGGAACATTGTAAAGAAAGGTACTCCAAATGTCTATGTGCCTGTTGATACGGCAAACGGTTATTGGCAATGGGCAACATACCACGAGTACAATCTCAACGCCATTATCAAAGAGGAAGAACCTCTGACCATTGAAAATGTGAGAATCAAAGAGTTTGCGTCTTTACAGGAATTTGCCCTATACAGGGGAGTGAACAATGTGCTAAGTCGTGGCTTCATCGGTTTGGAGAAAGCAGGCAATGCGGCATTGGCTACACAGCATGAGTTCTTTAAAAAGGTATTCCAAAAGGCAGGAGAGTTGAAAGCCAATATAAGTGTTGTGACTAAATACTACAACTTAGGTAAGACCATAAAGCCGAAAGTTTGGAATAGTGCCACATTGGGCGTTATCGTGGAAAAGTTTCCTGAATACGACCTTGAAATTGGCGACAGGATTATTACAACTCTGAAAGAAAAGAACTTTGATAGTAAAATCATTAAGAAACGCTACATGATTGATGCAATCACTAAACTTGCCAACTGTACGCCACAAGGGAAAGAAAAGAAAATCGGCATTGATGAAGCCCTTGCAGTCCTTAGTTCGTTAAATGGCGAAAAGGTAAAATATCTCTGTGAAATCACATCCAATCAAGTGGACGACATTTATACTGCACTGTTCACACAATACTTGGAGAATCACGGTGCTAAGATTGACGAACAAGCTGCATAGGTAGGCTGCAAGGGTACTTATGTGACAGGTGAGTACCCTCTACTTCTAAAATTGGAGTTGGTAGAATTTTGGGAAATGGGCATATAAAAGCAAAATTTTCCAATTTTCTACCTACTCTGAAAAATCAAGTAGAATCCATTTTTAATGTAAAGGACAAAATATGAAGATAATAGAAGCTATTATAAACAAAGGAGAATGGTTACTTGACGCATTAAAACAAATCGGCTATGGCATGATACCAACAAATACCATTCTTGACAAAACCCTGACAGGTTTGGGAGCAACCCATAGCGAGATACATTCAAAGCGTAACTCCATTATCATTGAGCCTAATGTTCCCGTAATACTTGGCAAGCTGAATGACAAGGAGAACTTGGAAGCTGTTTATGAGAAATGCACTCCTTATTCCATTAAGACATACTTGCAAATGGATATTCCATACAAGAAGATTCTTACCACTCCTGAAAGTTTTAAGAAGATACGAAAGGCTGCAATAGAATTGAACATAAACATCTACAAGGACTTCTTTTGCCTATTTGATGAATGTGAGAAAGTCACACAGGATATTGATTACAGAAGCAAGATTGCACAACCCATCTATGACTTCTTCCAATTCGAGGGCAAAGCTTTCGTTTCTGCCACACCTTTGCCCATGTCGCATAAGGAGTTTGAGCGGCAAAACTTCCAGAGGATAAAGATAGTGCCTGACTATGACTATAAGAAAGGCTTGGAACTGATTGTGACCAACAGCTATTACAAGAGATTGAGGAAAGTGCTTGACGGCATGAAAGACAGCAAGTGCATCTGCATCTTCTTCAATGTGACGGACGGAATCAATGAAATCATAGAAAATCTTGGCATTGTTGATTACAAGATATTCTGTTCACAAAAGAGTGTGGAGAAATTAGTTAGAAGAGGAATACATAACGCTCATTCTTACATAAAATATCCCTTTGCCAAATACAACTTCTTTACTTGCCGATTCTATTCAGGACTTGATATCGTGCTTAGGAAATGCAAGCCTGACATTATCATGCTGACTGATTTTAATAGTGCTAATTGGACGATGATAGACCCGTTTACGGAAGCCATACAGATACAGGGAAGATTCAGGAAGTGGAAAAAAGACGATGATGTTACTTATAACTCATTGACCCATATTTCAACTATCAATCCAAATATGAGAGTTAGAAGTAAAGAAGAATTGGATATAAGAATCAATCAGTTTATAGCAGACTATAATTTCCTAAAAGAACAACATGATAATGAAGTGGACAATATTAAGAAAGAAGCCATATTTGATGACATGAAAGGTTTGAAATATCAAGACTTGATAGATGAACGGGGAGAAATCAACTCGTTTTCTGTGGATAACCTTTATAATGAGGAACGTGTCAAGTCTTACTATATTTCAGCACAGTCCTTATATCAAGCCTATACAGATACAGGATTTTTCAATGTCACCCTGAATGATGTAACAGAGTGCATTGGTGATGATGATATAAGGAAACTCAATACGACCAAACAGGAAATTGAAAAAAGAAGAATACTCGTGCATCTCTTGGATAAGATTCAGAATGACTTTGAAAACGGAAGAATCGGTTTTGAAGAAAAGAGCAACTATATCAGGTTGTTAAGCGAACAAGTAGAAGCACAATATACCATTGACGCTTATATGAAAATAGGAAAAGCAGGAATGGAAAATGCCAAATATCAAAAAGGGCTGATTGATAAAGCTATCCTGCAATACGACAAAGAACAGGCTGAATTACTTAGGTTCTCTCCTGACATACTGAAAGACATAAAAGAAGAGTTTGAAATGAATGTCTATATAAACAAAAATGAAATCAAGAACAGATTGCAAGCCATTTATGATGAACATAACATAAAATGCAAGGTAACACAAGAAACGATTACAAAATACTATGATACAGAAAACAGCGGCTCAATAAATGGCGGTTCATATAAACTTATAGCTTTCAAATTCGACTTGGTAGATTTTTAGCAGGAGGCTATAAAGAGTAAAAATTTTAGAAATTCTACCACTACTCCATATCCGTAAAATATGGAGTTTTTCTTTTTGAGCAAATTGAAGTCAAATAAATGCTCTATATAGCAACACACAAATTCATTCTAAACTTAGCCAATTATAAGGAGAAATGACATTATCCTCTATTTCTGCCAAACAGAGCAATCTATAAATAGCCAAACAAAAAACTACATATCTATACATTCCAAATACCCCCTCTACTTGCCCTTACTATCCCTTTTTAAAAATTGGTGAATGTCATATATAAGCGTTTTTACGACATCTTCAAGTCCCCCCACCAATCATTGAATAAAAACAAAAGATAAA
>CAZEPM010000164.1:0-3857 GCA_964514145.1 uncultured Bacteroides sp. | reverse complement strand
TACTGTGGGAAAACAATATCCCGCAGAAATGGGCTTTTTAAGGGATGACTATATATATTATGGAACAAACCTTTGACACTATCCTCACCTCTCTGTTAGAGCGTTATGAGGACAATCCCGCACAAGACATTGATGCGCTGATTGAAGAAAAATGCAAGGAATGGAACTTGACCGAGGAACAAGTCGCCTTGTTAAAAGAAACGAACGGATATATTGACGGCTTTACCGAAAATGCGGCCTCTTTGGACGAGGCAAAAGCTGACGGGAAATCGCGCAGACGCTGGATGTTAGAAAAGATAGACAGCATAACGGAAGGACGTTCGGAAGAAGAAAAGGCACAAATTGTTTCTGCCATTTCGGAAACGAACGAAAAAATAATTGAAGAAACAACCTCTAAAGAATGATTGCTTTATGAAGTTTGTTGAGTATAACGAAGATTACGGACGAAGCGAGTTTGGTAATCAGTTTGAGAAGGAAGCTACGCAAATGACGGCGTTGCAGTCGTTGTTGTTGGGAAACGAATTGACGGCAGAAGAGATTCCTTTGATTAGCGAATTTAAGTGTGTCAAAGAGTTTCTTGACCTTCCCGTCAACGACAAGAAAGAAGCAGTCTTGAAGAAGCTGTTTGCCACATCCATCTATATTGCCAAGAGCAAAGGCTTGCTTCCGTTTGAAATGCCGGATTCGCCTATTGCCATAGCCAGTGCTGTAGACGAAGGACTGACACAAATGAAAGTGGCTTATAAGACAGCTACGGGAGAGATGGACGCCACAGAAGCGGTAGATGTTTTGATAGATCGTGTGATGGTGAGGGCTATAACCGTTGCAGACAAAGTGATAGAAAGAGGGATGCCCGTGGTGCTGGACAAGCTTTGCGTGGCAATGACAAGAGTTTATCCTCCTGCCATAGCTGTCGTCCCTATTGTCAAAAGAGCGGAAAGATATATAACCGTTGCGACAAAAATTGCAGTCAGAAAAGGTTTACGCACTTTGGCGCAAGCAGCCAAACCTATTGTAAAACAAGTGGTGGCTAAAGTAAAGTCGGTAGCCGCAAAAGTACGGAACTTCTTAATAGCATAAGGTAGCATGAAGCTTGTATCGAAGGCAAAACCCGTAAAGATACGAATCAAGTCGGGCAAAGAAGAGCATTCCTCACTTGCTTCATTAAAGTGTAACTTTAGTGTTGCGGACATTAAGCCGTTATTGGATGGGCGTATTGTGCGATGGTTGAGACAGCAAGGAGAGAACGAACTGGCAGAGGTGGTAAACGGAATAGATGCCTCCTCTTTGGATACCATGTGGGGGGTGATGTATCTGATGAAAGTGTTTTTCCAAGAGTATATTGAAAGGTATGGTATTAGCGACTTGCTCGGACTACTAACTTCCTGGTTGAAGTCAACATCGTATAGAAAGAATGGAGAAGAACTGTTCTATTATGCATTGTGGGATCTCTATAATGATACAGACAGCATTGATCTGGTTAAATACTTATACAGGCATAAAGATGAATTGGAGTGTCCTGAGACTGATTGGTATCTGGTATTTATGCTTCGGGAGGAATATGAAGACCGTGACCCGGAAGTTCTGTATATAGTAGGCAAAATGTTGTGGGAAGGGTATCAGTTTAATGATATCTACCCCAACCATTATAAAGAAGACACTGACGGGTTGGAACTGATACGGGAGGCTGCGCGTTTGGGATGTCAGGAAGCGAATCTGTTTGTTCTTGAGTATAATAGGAAACAAAAAGATGTATTTCAGAATGACTCCAAGGAAACAGAGAGGTTTGCAGGGGTTGACAAAACAAAGATAAAGAGATGGATTGATAATAAATGGGAAGAAACAACAGGACGTACTTTGAAATTTTCTTCAGAGGACTATGCTAATGCTAAAGAAAGAATCATTCTAAATTTTATCTGTCAATGTCATACACTTCTTGACTATTATAATAGTAAAGAGTCATGGGATAGTATATCTCAAAAAGCCTTATTTTATTTCTTTTACGAAAGTCAATCGAATGACATATTAGCAAAAGAAAAGTGGTTTATCTGCGGATTAATACGCAAGCATATGGGGTATTCAATGAGAAAAACAGCCTTTACAAAAGCAGGAGACTACCCTCCTGCCCAATACATGTTATCGAACAGAAGACTAATAAATGGTAGCGATTTGAAGAATATGGAATTTCCTTCACAAGTATCATTCGTTATAAGATGTTTATTCGATTATGAATAGTACGGTAATATCCTCTTTCCAAAAAATGATAGATGTCAACATACCTATCATCTATATACACGACTACGACTTTGTACGTATAGATGAACTTATCCGGCAAGTTGTAGGAGGGAAGAAAGTCTTTGAGTGGAATCCGGCAACAGGTACGACGGATTTTATCACGAAATTTCCCAAGGGATTCGGTGAAAAACAGACGTTGGACAGTTTCCTTCAAGAAAAGTATAGTGAAGAAGAAGCCAAGGAAAAATACCTGGTTCTGAGAGAAGTGCAAGACTTCATTGAAGAGCCGAAAGTGAAAACCCTGCTGGCATTGATGTCGCAACGTCGTTTGTACGACCGGGAATATGACACGACCATCATCATTGTGTCGTCTGTGCTCCGTGTACCGCAAGAAATAGAGAAATATGTTTCTTATTTGGAAATAGACTTTCCGAACGAAGAAGAAATCAACCGCTTGATTGACGAACACATTGAAGTAAACTATTACGATAAAAGCAAATTTAAAGAAGAGGACAGGGAAAAGCTGATGCCCTCGCTGAAAGGTCTGACTGCCTACGAGATAGACCGTATGTTGGATATGGCTATGAGCAGTAATGGCTCGCTCAGCGCAGAAGATACCGAGATGATTCTTCGGCAAAAGAAACAGATGGTAAAGAAGTCCGGTCTGTTGGAATTGATTGATACTCCGGAGAATCTGGACAGCATTGGCGGTATGGATGCATTAAAAACGTATCTGACCAATAAAGCCAAAGTGGTGAAACGAATTGCTGATGCAAGACGTTATGGTGTGGCTATTCCAAAAGGCGTATTCATTGTAGGTATGCCCGGGTGCGGTAAGTCGCTTTGCGCCAAAGCCTCTGCTGCACTCTTTGAATCACCTTTGTTGAAGTTGGACATGGGAAGCATGATGGGAAAATACGTGGGCGAAAGCGAAGCCAACCTCAGAAAGGCCATCCGCATAGCAGAAGCTGCTGCCCCGTGTGTACTGTGGATTGACGAAATAGAGAAAGGTTTCTCCGGTGTGGGTGGAAACAATGACATACTGACCCGCATGTTCGGTTATTTCCTTTCATGGATGCAGGACAAGACGAGTAGCGTATATGTCATAGCCACAGCCAACAATGCCGATGCGTTGCCTCCCGAACTGAAGCGAAAAGGACGATTTGATGAAATTTTCTGTGTCAACCTTCCGACTCCAGGAGAGCGGGAAGCTATCTTCAAGGTGCATCTGAGCAAAAGAGAACGAAAAGGCTGCATAAAAGAAGCTATAGAATACAAGCAGTTAGTTGCTACAACCAACGGCTTTAATGGTGCAGACATTGAATCGGTGGTCAATGAAGCCATCGAAGAAAGTTTCTTGGAAGAAAAGCCTTCACTTTCTACCGACAAACTGATAGAGATTGCCAATAAAACGGTTAGCATCTCCAAATCATGCAAACAACAGATAGAGAATATGAAGAAAGCCTTTGCTGAAAATAGTTTCAAGGATGCTACAACAGGAAAAATAACTAACTCCTCAAATAAAGAATAACTATACCGTAGGTACTTTCATTTTTTGTATACCGTATGCTTCACTTTGGCACAAAGCCCCCTTTATTTTGCAGAAAAAAAGCGAAAGATAT
>CAZEPM010000163.1:0-3873 GCA_964514145.1 uncultured Bacteroides sp. | reverse complement strand
CGTGGCGGTGAATGTCCGTCCGCCGTTGACCGTAAGCCTTATCCGGTTGGTTTCCATACTGCGTTTGTTTTGATTGTCCGAGATGTTTTGCCGTACCTGAGCCGGCATTGCGAGAGCCGGCAACATCAGGCACACGGCCAGAATCAGTCTGTTCATGAGTCTTCCTGTTTTACGACGGTCAGTCCAGCCTTACCAGTTCGTACTGCTGACGGCCGATGCCGATTTGTTCGGCATAGTCAAGCGTGTGCATTCCGTGGCGCGAGTCGATGCGCTCAATCAGATGAATCTTGCCGTGGTCTTCCGAAGAGCGCACCAAGTCGGTGCAGGCTTTGTCGAGAGCTACCGGGTCGAGCGAGGCGAGGATGCCGATGTCTCCCATCTTGGGGTCTTCGGGTGAGGAGTCGCAGTCGCAGTCCACTGAGAGGTTGTTGGCCACGCTGATGTAAAGGATGTTGTCCCCGCAATGGTCTGCCACGGCCTTGGCTGCTTCCGCCATCGTTTCAAGAAACTCCTCCTGCGCGGGGTTGCCCCAGCCTGTGGTGCTTGTCCCTGCGGAATGTATCCAGCGTTTGCCGTTTACGGAGGCGATGCCGATGGAAATGTTCTTTATCGCTCCGCCGAATCCTGCCATCGCATGGCCTTTGAAGTGGGAGAGGACAACGGTGAAATCATAGTCCGTATAATGGGAACCTACGATGTCATAGTCGATATGCCTTCCGCCTTTCACCGGAAGACGGGTTTCTCCTTCCGCATCCATGATGTCAACCTGCGCAATGGCCGTAAAACCGTGTTCCTCGGCGGCACGGAGGTGTGCGGCCGTATTGGAACGTCCGCCGCCGTATGCCGTGTTGCATTCCACGATGGTTCCGTTGACTTGCCGCACGAGGTCTTTCACCAAGGCGGGCTGCAGGAAGTTATGTCCGCCCGGTTCGCCGGTAGACAGCTTTACGGCGACTTTTCCTTTTGCTTCCCGCCCTAATGCCTGATAGATTTTCACTAGGTTCTCAGCAGATATTTCCTTGTACATATAGACTTTGGAGACTGCTGGTGAACTTGTGGATGCTTGTTCGGCGACTTGTGCTCGTAGCGGTTGTCTGCCACCCAAGGGGAGCAGCGTTAGGAGCAAACACATGCATATACTCTTTCTCATACTTCTTGATGTTTAATCTGTTTATGTTGTTTTTATTCTTTGTTTTCTAGAAATCAATCTTCACTCCTGCCATTACGGTGGCTCTTGGCATCGGATAGCCGTCATTGATTTCGTAATCTTGTGCCAAGAGGTTTTCGCCTTTGATATAGAATCGGGCGAAATCGCATACTTGATAGGCTACGCGTGCATTCCACACGAAAAAGCTTTCTTTCTCTTCGGCGGTATCGGAGACAACCGTATAAAGTCCGTGGACATACTGAACACTCGTCGTGGCCATCCAACGGTTTTTCGCAAAAGTCAGACCGGCATACCATTTGTGTTCCGGTGCGGCAATCACCGGATGCTCCATGTGCAGCCAGCTATAATTGGTTGATAACATCCATGATGGCGAGAAGCGATAGGAAAGGGTCAGCTCGGTTCCCCAGTTTTCTATCTCCCCTGAATTGATGTTCTGCGGAGGAAGTGTGGATCGGTCGGTTATGATGACGTTGTCTCCCTTGATATAGTAGAGGTTCGCACCATACGCAAGGTTCTGCCCGAAGAGCTTCTGCTTCTGTGTGTATGACAGTTCATAGTTCATCAGCTTCTCCGGCTTCAAATCGGGATTTCGAGGTGTGAACATATACATTTCGCGAATCGTCGGATTGCGATAGCCTTTGCTGACGACTGCTTTCAGCTCGGCTTCGCGAGGCAGATGGAAAGATAATCCGCCTTGAGGAATCCACTCTGTGCCGGTCTGCGAATGGCGATCGACGCGGACTCCTGCATTCAGTGTCAGCCATTGGGCCAGATTCTGTCGGAAGTCCAGATAGCCGGCGAAGTCATCAATGCGCTTATCCACAAGGTTTTCGTTGTGCCCGTCACTCAGGTAATGACTCCATGCTTCTCCGCCAAAGTGCTGATAGTCGAAGCCGACAGTCACGCGGTTGCCTTCGAACAGCTCCACGTTCTGATACCATGATATGCCCAACATATCATCTTTTGAGTGATAGCGGTCGTCAATAGGTTCGTCACCAACCTCGTAGCCGTCGTTGATTTTATGGCGTCCCCAGTTGTAGAAAAAGCTCAATCCTCCGGAAGTTTTGCCATAACTGTTTAGCAAGGCCAGGGAAGCCATGCCTCGTGTGATGCGGGAATCGTTGTCGATCATCGGAACATCAACCGTACCGGGATTCGACGCATTGTAACGGACGATATCAACATCGGCATAAGCTTTCCAATGGTTACTGAAGTCGTATTGCAACTTGAGGTAGCCGCTGTATTGCTCAAACTCCATATTGTCTCGATGGCCATCTGTCTGATTATAAGAAGCCGCCACCACACTGCTGAAACGTCCTTTCCTGATCAGGCTGGTTGCTTCTGACTGGAAAGTGTTGTATGAGCCATATCCTACTTGAGCAGAGGTTTTGATGCCGTCTTCCCTTATCTTCCGTGTCACAATATTAATGACCCCTCCCATTGCATTGGAACCATAGAGCACGGATGCCGGACCATGAAGGACTTCTACCCGTTCGGCCAACATAGACTGATAGGCATCCGCAACGGGATGTCCCATCAACCCCATATACTGAGGATGCCCGTCGATCAGAACCAGCATTCCTGCTGTATTCGTTCCGCCGATACCGCGCAGATTCATTCCACCGGCAGAGCCGTCGGAGACACCATATCCCATGATGCCGCGACTCGTAATAAATAACCCCGGCACCTGTTCGCTCAATATGGGCAACAGAGAAGGTTGGAAACTATTTTCTATCTGCTGACGATCTATAATCGTTACAGTCATGAGAAGGTGACGCAGATCGGTCTCATTGCGCGAACCGGTAATTACTACCTCATCGATTGCATATCGTTTTTGCTGTAAGCTGTCTGTTTGGGCCATCGCCGAAACGATTCCACTCAGCATCACCATTCCTGTTACTATTCCAGCCACCATACAAGCTTTCTTCACACTGCTGCAACGGTTCTTATTCCGGAATGATTTCGTTCAAGCAGGCAATCGCATTCAACGTGCGCGGATATCCGATAAGAGGCAACAAGCGAGTCACTACGGTCAGCAACGTTGCTTTGTCATTTCCCACATTGACATTGCCTTGGATGTGACTTTTGACTTGTGATTCGCATCCTCCCAAAGAGACCAGCATCGAAAACGTCAGCAGCTCACGCATCTTGGCACTCAACCCCGTGCGTGTCTGATAATCACCGAAACAGTTGGCCGAAAGATAGCGTTGGATGTGTTTCTGATTCTCCGGAGCTGTTTCATGCATTTTCTCAATTTGTTCGCCAAAAATGGATTTCTGCAAAGCCAATCCTTTCTCAAAACGATTGTCGGCCGTCGCCGTTGCCTGACTTTCCAGCGGAAGTTTCACTCCGCGGGCTGCCAGCGCATGGTTCGTCAGAGGAATAAAATCGAATACTTTAGCCAAACCAACATAGGCCACGGCTTGATACAAGACTTCTTTTATCTCTGTCGGAGTAACTCCGGCATCGAGGGCTTTTCCGACCGACAGTTGATACATCGCTTGTGACTGTGTAGCAATATTTGAAGCCAACGTGACCATTGCACAAGTCTTTTCATCTATCTGACCGTATGTGGCAACATCCGTTTTCATAAACCGGTTGACAATCTCAGCCAAATCCGGGTCGTTTTCCGCATACTTCCCCTGCAAGCTTCCGGCAGACTGGCAGTATTCGCGGGTAGCCTCTTCGTATTCCGCATCGTTTAC
>CAZEPM010000162.1:0-3930 GCA_964514145.1 uncultured Bacteroides sp. | reverse complement strand
TAGATACCGTGTGAAGTAGCCTTTGATACCCTCGTGTGCAGGGCTGGTCTGCTCGTGTTTGAGGGCTGGTTGATTTGCCTGAACGGTAGTCGCACCGAAACATAACAACAGTGCGCATAATAGGATTGGTTTTATGTCGTGAAGGGATATAAGTATGATAAAATCCGATTGATAATGCTCCGTATGGTTTATCGGGTATAAAACGTTATGAGTCTTTCTAGCGCACGTTGGCATACAGGACAGAAAACAGGGGCTTCGTTGATTTTCATTCTGCATTCGGTGGTTGGACGATACACGCCTTTCGATGAATAGCCGCCTCCTTCGTAGACTCCGATTTGGGTGTAAATCTGATTGGGATCGGTTACCGGTGGGGTAGGAATCGGAATGCTTTCGGGTAGCATATCTTCCCATTTCGAACTGAAATCTTTCAGCGTCGTAATGTTGGGTTCCCAAGGTTCTGTGTCGGTCGGATACATTGATGTGAATTGGTCGTCATAAAAATATTCGTCGGCAAGTCCGCCAAAACTGTGGCCAAATTCGTGAACAACGACGGGGCGGAATTGGGCATGACGGGCAGTAGTCAGTGTATAAAAGTTGTAGATGCCACCTCCGCCGTAGGTGTCAGTGTTGGCTAACACAATGATATGTTCGTAAGGAATGCCCGCGAGAATGTCGTGCAGTTTTCTTACGTGTGATGTTGTCAGGTAGCGGTCTGAGTAGAATGTGTCGAAATTAGCATTGATGGCTGTGTGTTTCCATATTCCGTTGCGAGGAACGCTGACGTTCGAGTCTTCGGATGTTGCACCAACGGCAATAAAATTGAATCGATCTTTGTATTTGTCAAAAGGTGCATGCGAGAGAATAGCCTCATAGGCAGCCGTTGCGTCTTGATAGAAACGCTCCGTTTCTGCTTGCGTATATCCTTCGGCTACAATGGCTACATCGATACATGTTTCCGGACTTCCGGCCTGGTGTAGGTAGTGATATGGGGCGTCTGTCATTGGCAGGTTACGTATCAGGATGTCTTCAGGATCTACAGTGTGTGTCAGTGTGGCTTGAATACGATGATGAACGTCGCGCAGACATACGGTAATCTCTACCGGTTGTTTGGGGAAAGGGAGCAGGAATGTGTTTTCGAATGATTTGGCTATGCGGGTAGCTTCTTCTTGTCCTATCCATTCTTGGAAGAGTGTTGAAAAAGAAGTACGATAGATGGTTTTTCCACTGGCTTTATCTTTGACGATGATATCTCCATTGCCGGCCAACGGCAGTTCGGATAAATGATGTCTTCTTCCAGCCCATTGAGGAGTTTGTAACAGTTCGTTGACGTAAATAGCTTGTTGTTTAGCGTCGCCTGCAAATATGTAATCTACGCGCAGGGTTTTGTCTAAGAAAAATTGATCGAATTGTTGTGCTGCAGCGGACAAACCAATGCAAGTAATGACACAAAGGATAAAGAGTCTTTTCATATACTGTTTTTAAAAACAAACATACAAAAAAACAATATATCATACATGATGAAATGGTAAAATAAAAAATGGCACGAAAGAAACTATATACTTATAGGTATTCACTTTTTTATTATAATTTTGCATTATAATAAAATAGATATACAATGGGACATCATCAATTAGATTTGTTAGACGAGCGGATTTTATGTATGATAGCGGAAAACGCTCGTATCCCGTTTCTAGAAGTGGCACGTGCTTGCAATGTATCGGGAGCGGCAATTCATCAACGCGTCCAGAAGTTGATGCATTTAGGTATATTGAAAGGTTCGGAATTCATCATTGATCCGGAGAAAATCGGTTATGAGACATGTGCTTATGTGGGATTGTTTCTAAAAGATCCGGGACAGTTTGACGAGGTTGTGTCAGCTCTGCGCAATATTCCGGAAGTTGTGGAATGTCATTTTACGACCGGGAAATATGACTTGTTTATCAAGATGTATGCACGCAACAATCATCATCTGATGAATATCATTCATGATAAATTGCAGCCGTTAGGCTTGTCGCGTTCGGAAACTATTATTTCATTTAGCGAGACGATTAAAAGGCAGATTCCTATCATGAGATTTCGTGACGAAAAAGAAGATAAGGAAGATAAAAATGAAGAATCTTAACGTCGTCGCTCATAGTCGATAAATGAAAAAGAGTAAGGATGTTTTTCATCAACAGGATGAACATCCTTATTTTTTTGTGTCCATAGGGTTGGGTCAATGAATGGGAAGAATGCATCTGCTTGTTTGGGGATATCGTCAACGAGCGTGATATACAGATAGTCCGCCAGCGGGAGTGCTTCCCGATAAATGCTTTCTCCGCCAATGATGAAGACTTGCTCATCGGGCTGACATTGGTTCAGTGCTTCCGTAAGCGAGCCGATACATTCAGCATTGGCATACGTCAGCCCTTTTTGTCTGGTAAGTACGATGTTGCGGCGGTTAGGGAGTGCACCTTTCGGTAACGATTCAAACGTGCGGCGTCCCATGACGATTGTATGTCCGGTCGTAAGAGCTTTGAATCGTTTCATGTCGTCGGGTAGCCAATAGATAAGCCGGTTGTTGTATCCGATGGCACGGTTAGCTGCTAAGGCGGCAATAAGGGCTAGTTTACTCATAAAGCTTTTTTAAGTGGTTATACGGATACTTTTCCTTGAATGTGGGGATGTGGATTGTAGTCTGTAAGCTCAAAATCCTCGTATTTGAACCCAAAGATATCGTTTGTTTCAGGGTTGATATGCATGTGTGGCAAGGGGCGTGGCTCACGCGTCAGCTGGAGTTTGACTTGGTCGATATGGTTCAGATAGATGTGTGCATCACCCAGTGTGTGGATGAAATCTCCGGCTTTCAATCCCGTAACCTGTGCCATCATCATGAGGAGTAAGCTATATGATGCAATGTTGAAAGGAACGCCGAGAAACGTGTCTGCACTGCGTTGGTAGAGTTGCAGGCTCAGTCGTCCGTTGGCCACATGGAATTGGAAAAAAGTGTGGCAGGGTGGGAGGTTCATGTTTTTCAGGTCGGCCACGTTCCATGCACTCACAATGATGCGACGAGAGTCGGGATTGTGTCGTAATGTCTCTACTACTTCTTTGATTTGGTCGATGCATCCACCCTCGTAGTCCGGCCACGAACGCCATTGATATCCATAGATGTGGCCTAACTCTCCGTCTGCATCTGCCCATTCATTCCAGATTCGTACACCGTGCTCTTGCAGATATTTCACGTTCGTATCACCCTTGAGAAACCATAACAGTTCGTAGATAATAGATTTGAGATGGAGCTTTTTGGTAGTCAGACAAGGAAACCCCTCTTCCAGATTGAAACGCATCTGGTGTCCGAATACGCTGATAGTGCCCGTACCCGTGCGGTCATCTTTGCGAACACCTTCGGTGAGGATGCGGTTGAGCAGATCAAGATATTGTTTCATAAGACATACTTTTCTATCATTTACCTGATGCAAAAGTATATATTTTCAGCCAAGAAACCGAACAGATGTAGCAAGATACTGTATGTTCGGTTTCTGTTTTTATGGATTCAAACGAGGTAGGAACTGTAGTCGTTTAACTTTCCTCGGCAAGGAAATAGGGTATGGGCAGGACTACTACGATTAATATGACGCTAATAGGCAAATTAGAGATATCTAGATGTTGGAACTTGCTTACCAATTCTAGCAGGGATTGTAAGAGTTCAATCAGTTTCTCTTTGATGTTGAGCCTATTGAATAAATAGATTCCAATGGAGCCACCAACGAGATAGAGAGCAATGCTCCACAGCAGATAGCGATTGTCTGGCAGATGACGCATAACGTGTCGTGAAAAACCGTTGTCGGCAATTTCCCGTTTGTGGGTTCGTAAGAAACAAGCTACCACATCATCGTGTTCCTGTTTTGTTTCTATTTCAGTCTTATTCATAGCCATGTTGTTTTAAGT
>CAZEPM010000161.1:0-3945 GCA_964514145.1 uncultured Bacteroides sp. | reverse complement strand
AGAGAGTAGTGGCAGGCGAAATGGCTGACAACGGGTGATTTGCGACTATTCCCTCCTTTCCTCGCCCTTCCGAATCAGAGACTGATTCGGGCTTGATTCAGATAGGGCGACATGAGATAACATGCTATGGACGATAAAACACGAAATGTCGTGTTATGCATGGATACGACTGCTGAGCGGAAATGGAAGGAGGCGATAACTATGCAAAGTAGCACAGCAAGAGAGCTTTCCGCTGTTGCTGCAAAGCCAATCTTGAAATGGGCTGGCGGAAAGACACAGATACTAAGCGAATTGCTGCCCAAGGTTCCGTCTTCCTACGGGCGATATATTGAGCCGTTTTTTGGTGGAGGCGCACTCTTTTTTGCGCTGCGGTCGAAAGAAGCTATTGTTGCAGACAGTAATCCGGAGCTCATCAATATGTATCGACAAGTAGCTGAACATGTTGACGATGTGATCTCTTCTCTTGAAAAATACGAAAACACAAGTGAGATGTTTTATTCTGTACGCAGTTTGGATTGGGAAACACTTCCTAAGGCCGAAGCTGCTGCACGAACAATTTATCTGAATAAAACCTGCTACAACGGTCTTTATCGTGTAAACAAAAAAGGACAATTTAATGTCCCATATGGAAAATACAAAACCCCAAAAATTTGTGATGTTGAGGTTCTTTGGGCCGCATCTAAGGCATTGAAAAAAGCTGATATTATCTGCGGCGACTATCTTTTCGTGTTAGAACATTGCGCGCAACCAGGCGACTTTATTTTTTTAGATCCTCCGTATCTCCCAATCTCTGAGTATTCAGATTTTAAGAGGTACACAAAAGAACAGTTTTATGAAGAAGATCATGTTGAATTGGCGAAAGTCGTAATGCATCTGCACGAAATCGGATGTCATGTCTTGCTGACCAATTCAAACCACCCTTTGGTACATGAGCTGTATGCGCCTTTTAAGATTGATGTTATCCAGACAAAGAGACATATTTCTTGTAATGGGAGCACACGCAAAGGGGAAGATGTTATTGTAACTATCCCACCCAAGCAACATACGCTAATCAAACTTGAGCCAAAACCTTTATCTGCGCAGGTATCGGCATATCCCCCCACCAGATTTATGGGGTCAAAGAGCAAGTTGCTTTCTGAAATTTGGTCGATTGCATCTCAATTTCAGGCGGAAACTATCGTTGACCCTTTTTCTGGCTCTGGTATCGTCGGATACATGTTTAAGGCACAAGGGAAAACCGTAATCAGTAATGACCATATGGCAATGTCTGCGATTTTTGCCAAGGCAATGGTGGAAAACAACACTACAACATTAGCGATAGAAGATGCAAAACAGTTGCTGGAGGCAAGCAAAGAGTCAGACCATTTCGTGGCAAATACTTTCAAAGGTTTGTACTATACCGACCAAGAAAACGACTTAATTGATACTCTGCGCACCAATGTGGCTGAAATTCGCGACCCATACAAACACGCAATTGCTATGACCGCACTGATTCGTGCTTGCATCAAGAAACGTCCTCGTGGCATTTTTACCTATACCGGGCAGCGTTACAACGATGGAAGGAAAGATCTACGAAAGAGTCTTGAGCAGCAGTTTCTCGAAGCAGTTGAGGCCGTAAACCATGCCGTATTTGATAATGGGAAACCCAATAAGTCCAGAAATGGTGATGCGATGGATTTGCGTGTTGAGCAGGCTGATTTGGTGTATATCGATCCGCCATACTACTCTCCGCTGTCTGATAATGAGTATGTTCGCAGATATCACTTTGTAGAGGGGCTTGCTCGTGATTGGCAAGGTGTCGAAATTCAGCAGCACACGCAAACGAAAAAGTTCAAATCTTATCCGACTCCTTTCTCTACCAGAAAAGGGGCGGCGGATGCATTTGATCGGATGTTCAAAAAATTTGCAAATAGCGTATTGATTGTCTCGTATTCCTCGAATAGTTTGCCCACGCAGGATGAAATGGTAGCTATGATGGCAAAGTACAAGAAACATGTGGAAGTTATACCGGTAGATTATAGATATTCTTTCGGCAATCAAGGTAACGCAAAAACGCATAGGAATTCCGTACAAGAATACTTGTTTGTCGGTTTCTAACATAAAGGCGGTCTTGTGGGCGAACGCATTGATATTTGGTTGCTTGGCAATACTGGCCTACGCAATCCAAACCGCATAAAAGAAGGCTTTTTGGTATTTGCGAACTCTCCCTTTGTAGGCAAACTTCATGGCAGAGAAAACGAGCTTGACTTTATGCGCCTTCTGGACGAAAAGGGGATTATCCAAAACGAAGACGGCAAGGATGCATCAGGAAGCCATGCTCGAAAGTGGCGTTTAATGTTTGCTAAAAACGGCTTCATCTATCCCCAAGTCAAGAAAAAAGATGGCAAGCAAGAAGAACTCGGACAGCTGGACGATATTACCCCCTTTGGGAGAGCCTTTCTAAAAGCGGACACTTATTCAGCTGTGCAAGAGTGCTTTCTTCGAGCTATGAGTGTGGAACAGTTTCTCATGCCGGACGGAAAGCACTACTTTTCCCCACTGAGATGGATTTTAGCAATCATGCTGAAGCTGGAGAATCGCACAGGCTCATCTGAATTGAGTAGAATTGAGTTTGCTCTGTGGGGTCACACTACCAACCCAAGTTATGATCTGGAAAGCGTTGTTGACAACATTCTTGATTTGCGGCAACGAAGAGCAGCGGCTCCGTCGAAGCGCTCATTCGACAAAAAAGAAATCGCTAAAAGAGCTGAATATTATGACAAAAAGGCCGACAACTTTTTAGATTACTGTGATATGAACATGAGATACCTCCGTATTTCCGGTGTATTACAGCGCAAGGGCAGAGGTCTTGTAATTGTCTCCACAAAGCACGTCCTAGCAGAAAAACTCGCAAAAACGACGGTAAACGCAGGTTCGATCATAGAACAATATAGATCGCTTTGCTGTGGGGCTTCATTGCCCATTGATAATGTCGATGTGGCGAAAGCATTGCTGGATGATCTAATGAAGCAGATGAAAGATCGTCACATTCTGTTTGACATAACCGACCTGCCGCTGAACACTGCAGCAGAAATCAATATTGCAAGACGAAGACTCGAAAATATTCTTGCACAGACTGATGAAATTCAATACACCAAAGACCAGTGTAACCAATGGAGAGAAATCAAGGATTATATGTCGCTTATCATAAAGGGCGGCGGTAAGCATGTCTATGATGAAGACAGCGCGATCGAAGTACCCAAAGATGAAATGCCTGCATACTTGGAGTGGATTCTTTGGCGCGCTGCGTTAGCAATCGATCATATGGTCAACAAGCCTTATGAAGTTCGCGGATTCAAATTGGATTCCGACTTTTTGCCTGTTTCAACTGCTGGTGGTGGCAAGGGTGATCTGTATTGCGAATTTGAAGATTTTACTATTTTGACTGAAGTTACAATGTCTACATCTTCTCGCCAGGAAGCAATGGAGGGCGAGCCGGTGAGGCGACATGTTTCCGACGCTGTTTTGAAACATGATAAACCCGTGTACGGTATGTTCATTGCGCTTCGTATTGATACGAACACTGCGGAAACATTCAGGCATGGCATTTGGTACACCAAAGACGATACGAAGCAGCGCCTCGATATTGTTCCTCTAACCTTGACTCAGTTCCAGAAATATTTTGTAGCGATGTTTGAGGGCAACAAGGCGACTCCCGAAAAGCTCAGAGATTTGATTATAAAGTGTGAATCTCACAGGGATATCTTGGAGGCTCCTGCTTGGAAACAATATATCGACTCCACCGTTACAGAAAAATCACTTGAAATCACCAATGATTCATGCTCATAACGTGGATGCCTCTTATTCCGGCCTCCAGGGTACATGGCGTGGGAACAATGAGTGTCATGTCACCAATGCCGGGGACTGGCTTATCGTCTGGCGCGAGTGCGATGGGGTCGCGTTCTT
>CAZEPM010000160.1:0-3964 GCA_964514145.1 uncultured Bacteroides sp. | reverse complement strand
TTTTTAAATGATTATTCGTATGATAGCAATATACAGTAAAAGATATGGGTTGGCGGCATTCTTATGGCTAGTGATGGGAAGTTGCCTGTTTGCCCAGACGCTGACCCAAGCCCGTAGCTGGTTTAGTGAGGGGAAGTATGCCGAAGCGCTTCCCGTATTTCAGCGGTATGTTAAGCAAAGTCCGTCGAACACGAATTATAATTATTGGTATGGCGTGTGTTGTGTAGAGACAGGACTTTACGCTGAAGCAATTCCTTATTTGGAGAAGGCGGCCAAGCGTAAGCTTCTGGATGCTTATCCATATCTGCTGCATGCTCAGACAGAGTTGTATCTGTTTGATGATGTCGTGACGAATGCTGAGGCTTATATCGAATTACTGGCTTCTCATAAGCAGTCTACCGAAGCAGGTGAGCACTTGCTGACTCGGGCACGTATGGCGTCTTTAATGTTGCGCGGTACGGAGCGGATTTGTATCATAGATAGTTTTGTGATAGACAAGGACAACTTCTTGTCTGTTTATCACATTGGCCGAGAGTCGGGCACGGTAGACACGTATGATCATTTTTTTGAGACGGTTGGTCAGCAGGGAATTGTCTATCAGAACGAATTGGGGAAAAAAATCTATCTGTCGCAGTGGCAAGACAGTGTGTCAGCAATCTATACGAGTGATAAGTTGTTGGATGAATGGAGCCAGCCGATGCCGGTGGAAGGACTGGCTCAGGGGAATAATGCTTATCCTTTCTTGCTTACCGACGGACTGACGTTTTATTATGCCAACGACGGCGAGGAGTCGCTGGGTGGTTATGATATCTTTGTGACACGGTTTAACAGCGAGACAGGCAGATTCCTTAAGCCTGAAAATGTGGGTATGCCCTATAATTCGCCAGCAAACGACTATATGATGGTTATTGATGAGTATAACGATTTGGGATGGTTTGCTTCAGACCGCTATCAGCCGCAAGATTCGGTGTGTGTGTATGTGTTTGTCCCAAACGATTCGCGAATAACGTATGACTATGACATGGATAACGGCAATGAAGAGACTGTTCGTCGGGCGGCACGCATTCAGTCTATCCGTGCGACGTGGACTGATGAAGAGATCTTGCGGCAAGCCCGTGCCCGATTGTTGGTCTTGTCTCAAGAAGAGACTGCCGATAAACCGGATGGGGACTTTGTGTTTGTGGTCGATGACCGGACGACCTATTATGCATTGACTGATTTCCAATCATCAGAGGCTCGTAACTTGTTCCGTCAGTGGCAGCAACTGAAGAAGGATTTTTTAAATTTTAAGCAAGAATTGGACGAGCTTCGCACACAATATGCCTCGAGTACGGATGAACAGCGGCAGCAACTGGCTCCGCGTATCTTGGACATGGAAACTCGATATGAACAGATGCGACAAGAGGTGGACGATTTGGAAATCGCGGCTCGCAATACGGAAAAAAATCATCGATCGGACTAGAGAAGTATCGTAAATATCGTATCTTTGGCAAAGAATAATTCATAATGCGAAGAAACTATGGACGTTGTGGTAGTAATAGCGGTGGTATTGATTGCGGGCTTGTTGTTGCTCGTGTTAGAAATGTTCCTTTTGCCCGGCACGGGCTTGGCCGGTGTTTGTGCTACGGGATGTTTCATCTTTGCCAATGTCTATGCGTATTTGCAGTTGGGCGGTCGGGCTTGTGTCGTTACACTGGTGATCACACTGGTTGCCTGCCTTATCTTTTTGTGGTGGATAATGCGCTCTCGCTGTGTAGACAATGTCGCCTTGAAGCAAAATATCGACTCTACATTGAAACGCAAGGAATTGGCGGATATCCGTGTAGGCGATGAAGGTAAGTCTGTCACGCGTTTGGCACTGATAGGCAATGCCCAGATCAACGGACATATCACGGAAGTCCGTTCGGAGTCTGGTTTCGTAGACGAGCAGACGCCCATCCGAGTGTCGCGGATTAGTGACGATATCATATATGTTACAGTTATTAACCCTTAATATTTAATAATCTAAATTCTTATCATCCATGATGTTGATGCCTATTATCCTTATTGCAGGTGGCTTGATATTGTTGGCTATTCTGCTTCATTATGTGCCTTTTTTCTTGTGGCTGTCGTCTAAAGTGGCAGGTGTGCATATTTCGTTGGTGCAATTATTTTTGATGCGTATTCGGAATGTTCCGCCTTCCATCATTGTGCAGGCTTTGGTCGAAGCTCATAAAGCCGGACTGAAAATGATTACTCGCGATGAGCTCGAAGCTCACTATCTGGCAGGCGGTCATGTGGTGAAGGTCGTTCATGCATTGGTGTCTGCCTCGAAAGCTAATATAGAATTACCGTTTCAGATGGCTACGGCTATCGACTTGGCCGGACGCGATGTGTTCGAAGCCGTACAGATGTCTGTGAATCCGAAAGTCATCGATACACCTCCTGTAACGGCTGTGGCCAAAGACGGCATTCAGTTGATAGCCAAAGCTCGTGTAACGGTGCGTGCCAATATCCGTCAATTGGTAGGTGGAGCGGGTGAAGATACGGTGTTAGCTCGCGTGGGTGAAGGTATTGTGTCTTCCATCGGTTCGTCGGAAAATCATAAATCTGTGTTAGAGAATCCGGATTCTATATCCAAACTTGTACTTCGAAAAGGTCTGGACGCAGGTACGGCTTTTGAAATCCTTTCCATAGACATTGCAGACATCGACATTGGTCGTAATATCGGTGCGACGTTACAGATGGATCAGGCAAATGCCGACAAGAACATTGCGCAGGCAAAAGCTGAAGAGCGTAGAGCTATGGCCGTGGCTTTAGAACAGGAAATGCGTGCCAAAGCCGAAGAAGCACGGGCTAATGTAATACAAGCGGAAGCCGAGATACCGAAAGCAATGGCTGAAGCATTCCGTAATGGAAATTTGGGTATTATGGACTACTATCGGATGAAAAACATACAGGCTGATACCCAAATGCGTGACAGCATAGCTAATCCGAATGGACACACGAATGCTATGGGGGCAGATACAACTAAATAGCATAAAATCTAAAACATGAGGACAGGTAAAATAGCGGAGTCGGAGCTGATAATCAACGAAGACGGTTCCGTATTTCATTTGCACGTTAAACCCGAACAATTGGCTTCTCGGATAATTCTAGTTGGAGATCCGGGACGAGTGCCATTGGTCGCAGCTCACTTCGAACAGAAAGAATGTGAAATTGCGAATCGGGAATTTCATACCATTACGGGAAGCTATCAGGGCAAACGTATCACTGTGGTTTCTACCGGTATCGGTTGTGATAATATTGATATTGTGCTGAATGAATTGGACGCATTGGCTAATATTGATTTTGGAACACGTCTGATTAAGGAACAACTGCGAACTCTCGAAATCGTTCGTATTGGGACATGTGGCGGCTTACAACCCTATACTCCACTAGGATCTTTTATTTGTTCTGAAATCTCTATCGGTTTTGACGGATTGCTTAATTTTTATGCTGGCCGGAATAATGTATGTGATTTGGATTTTGAATCTGCTTTGATGCAACATCTAGGATGGACGGGTAATGTCGGCATCGCTCATCCTTATGTTGTAGCAGCAGATAGCGCGTTGGTCGATCGCATAGCCGGAAGTGAGATGGTGCGGGGTGTAACAGTTTCCGCCAACGGTTTTTTTGGACCACAAGGACGTGAATTACGTTTGCTTTTGGCTGATCCGCAGCAGAATCAGAAAATAGAGAGCTTTGGCTACAACGGGCATAGTATTACGAATTATGAGATGGAAAGTTCGGCTGTGGCAGGTTTAAGCCGTTTGATGGGACATCATGCAACGACGGTGTGTATGGTTATTGCCAATCGGCTTCAACAAGAGATGAATGTTGCCTATAAGCATACTATCGACGATTTAATATGTTTGGTGTTAGAGCGAATTTAATTTTAATATCTCATAGATTTCCATTGTTGCATTCTTGGATGTGGCTATCT
>CAZEPM010000159.1:0-4053 GCA_964514145.1 uncultured Bacteroides sp. | reverse complement strand
ACCTAAGGAGAATGTAGAACTTGCTGAAAAAATTGTCGAAGCAGGAGGATTGCTTATCAGTGAATACTACGAGGCTCCCAAAAGTCGAAATGACATGGTGAGCAGATTTGTTGTCCGAGACAGGCTACAAGCCTTATTCTCTGATGCCGTACTCTTATCTGCAAGCTATGCTCCCAATAACTTAGGAAATGACTGTGGTTCGAGACATGCCATGGAAAAGGCAAAGTCCTATGGAATCAAACGTGGCGTTATCTATAATGACAGTAAGCATCATGATATTGCAATGTATGATCTGAATCGTCAAATACTTGCTGAAGACAGAAGTGTAATACGAATTGATTCTGCCAATATGAGTGAGACTGTTCTTCGGCTGGTTACCAAAACGAACCAACATTTTCGATTTTAAGGTCAAACGGAATTAAATTTTAAGTAAGGATTACTATGGGTAGAGCAAATACTGCAATCTGGGAGGATATCAAATCTGAACACACAACTTGTTTATGCTATTCTGAATCGAAAGGTTTGTACGCATCCAAAATTTGCTTCGCCCCTGAAGAAGAAGTTTTATTCCTTCCTCATGGCTATAAAGGTTTTTGGAAGAAAGAAGTGAAAATCCCAAAGGATAATCTTTCAATTAAGATTAAGACAAATTTCGGATACAGCAGTATGACCTATATGAAAGCCATTGTTGAGCGGGAGGGGAAAAGATTGCTCGATTTTGACAAGTCTAAATTCTTTGTTCTCAATAATTGCAGCGTCATGACGTTAGATGTTGAACATTATGCTTGGGAAAAACTATTCGAGAAAATTATCTCTATATCAAAAGGATTTGACTCCACCCTATGTTCAACATCTTCTTTATCTTACGTTGAGGAAATCGACAATATCCTATATAAAAAGGAAATCCTTATCAAAGGTTCATTCATTAATGAAAAACCTGTAAAATGGAACGGAGACTATATTGTAACTTTGTTTGCAGCAAAAAAAATTAAAGATCTCATAAAGGGATGTCAACTTGCAGATATAACTGATGAATATTTCATAGAAAAAACAAACAAACTCTGTCATAAATGGCTTCAGAAGATACAAAATATAAACATCGACCTACGTGATAATAGAACCTCTCAATTATCAGATTGTCTATTTGCTATTCACGAATTTATGATTCAAAATAATAAAGGATTAGAATTCTTAGGGTATTTTATTCCAGTGGTTGAAAACAACGAGTAATGCGAACATAGGCTTCGTGAATATTTAGTACCTTTGTAGGAGAAAACAAGATGAAGCGGTCTTTGATAAGTTTGGTGAGCCGAAATGTCATTTGATTTTTGTCCAGCGTGGTGCAAACCCTGCTCTCTCAAGAGAGTGGATTCGTGGGATATCTCTTCGCTTGCCGAGGAGACGATAATGTTAGTACGTTAACGTGATAACACTATATACGATGTACTTTCTATTATTCATGTTTATATGACTTTATATATTTATATTGTCTATTATTATTTTATTATTTACATAAAGAAAAGGTGTTTTGGTGAATCAAGCCTCAAAGACCGCTTTTATATAAATTGAGAGCAAGAATGGATAAGAAACAAATAGTAAAACAAGCATCTCAGCTCAAATCAAAAGAAGATTTGCTGAACCTCCTCAATCGTATCAAAAGAGACGAGATTGAGGAGATGGGATTTGATGCCTCTAGGTTTCATCCATTCACAATGAAACACCTTAACTATTATTGCAATCCAAATAATGTTTTCCATCGATATCGTCAGTTTCATATCAAGAAAAAATCTGGTGGAACCAGAGTAATTACGGCTCCGAGAAATCGTAGCTTTATGATGATGTTACAAACTGTAAATGAAATCCTGAAAGCCATATACTCTCCTTCCGATTATGCTATGGGCTTTACCGAAGGCAGGTCAGTAGTTACCAATGCCACCATTCATAAAGGCCAAAACTATGTTTTCAATATTGACCTGAAAGATTTTTTTCCTAGTGTTGAACAATCTCGTGTATGGAAAAGACTCCAATTAAAACCATTCAATTTTCCCAAGCAAATAGCTAATATTATTGCAGGTCTTTGTTCTATGCGTCAAGTAAGAGACGTTATTGACGAAACAAAGGAGCACGATAATGACAAAAAATTCAAATTTGTTTTACCACAAGGTTCTCCCGTTTCTCCAATAATTACCAATATGGTATGTGATACACTGGATCGCCGTTTGGCGGGATTAGCGCGTAGGTTTGGACTTCACTATTCCCGATATGCCGATGACATTACTTTTAGTTCAATGCATTATGTGTATATCCCTAATGGTAAATTTCATACAGAACTGTGTCGCCTGATTACAGAACAAGGTTTTACCATAAATGAAGACAAAACCCGACTTCAGAAACTTGGCGCACGCCAAGAGGTAACTGGCATCATTGTCAGTCAAAAACTTAATGTTACTAAAGAGTATGTAAGAGATATTCGCAATATTCTTTATATTTGGGACAGATATGGATATACAGCAGCAATATCCAAATTTCTTCCTAAATATAAGGCAGCTAAAGGTCACGTTAAAAAAGGAAACCCGGATTTGAAAAATGTGATTGATGGAAAACTCATGTATCTGAAAATGGTGAAAGGTGATGAAGATTCTGTATATGTGAGACTTTATGCGAAATTTCAAGAACTGGTCAATAGAGATACATCTTCTGAGAAAACAAACTCTTACGGAATCTCTTATGTAGAAACTACAGCTGTATTAAAGTTTGAACAAGCAAATGAAACTACTGTTAATTTTATTCAAGATGGGAACGGAAAACGTCACGCAGAGTTTATCTTAGGCGGGACAAAACAATACGCCACTTTCACAACTATCGTAAAAACAGATGAGATAAAAGACAATCTTGCAATATCGAATTGTCGAAATTCTAAAGGGGAAATGTTTTGGCTTATTCATAAAGCCGACAAAGTTACAGTCCCAGCCAAACCAATAATTAATATCGATGAGTTAAATAATGACTTAGATACACTATTGAATCTACCACATGGATGAGAAAATCAAATCTACTGTACATAAAATAAAGCTTCTGGCAGAACAAAATCCGGAGTTCTATCAGGAAATGCAGAAACTGTTTGGCAAAACGGCTTCTGCATCTGATGTTAATATGAATTCAAATATTTCTTCAGATATTGCAGCGATTAGATCTGCCTTGGAAATAAGAGCTAATGCTAGTATAACATATAGCTTTGTCAAAAATCAAAGGCTACGTGATCAACTCATCATTGATAACCTTAGGATGGAAAATGCTGCTTTAAATTTACAGGATCCGGAAGCAGACCGTTTCTATGTATTCTGTGTCAATGCGTTTTACCAAGTTGAGAATATTCTTAATTATTTTTATCATACGGTCTTCCCAGAAGTTGAATCATTACTGAAAGAAATTGAAGATGCTACACACGATGAAAAAAATGATTTCAAATTCAAACGTACTGGAAAGGAACAGAATGTAGGTAGTATTCCTGTTGCTCATAAGTTGAATGCATTTTTCAATTCTTACTTGCCAAAAGAAGGCTCTTTGAAATGGTCTATGGGTACCCTTAGGCAAGTTAGAAATGAAGGAGAACATAGATGCGACATAATTAGACAAGAAAAAGATGAGAACAATAATTTATATAAATTCTTCAAGTCTAAAACCTTTAATTATGTAAGGATTGACCTTATTAAGTTTGTTAATGCTATTGAGTATAAGCTAAAAAATCCAGACAAGGAAGAAAAAGTAGAATCTGTAATTAAGTCAAAATTGCCCAGTGCATGTTTTGTATTATTGAGAGGAGAAAGTGTACCACTCCCTAATAAACTATATGCTAAGATTAAGCATCTTGATAATGGCACTAAGATTATTCTAACTATTACGGGTAATAAAATAAACGATGTGAACGAACTATAGAATTGAATACGTTATATATGAGAATGGTAAGACGATATTCAGTGATAGCTAAATGATACATCACGTTGATTCAACAACAGCCAAAGATATATTGAGCCTGATTTAACTTGCTGGTAA
>CAZEPM010000158.1:0-4322 GCA_964514145.1 uncultured Bacteroides sp. | reverse complement strand
ATCGTGAGGAACAAACTCATGCAAAGGGGGATCGAGCAAGCGAATTGTTACAGGACAACCTGCCATGACACGGAAAATACCTTTAAAGTCTTCTTTCTGATAAGGAAGAATCTTTTTCAATGCCTTCTGACGTCCTTCTGCATTTTCTGCCAGAATCATTTCGCGCATTGCTTTGATCTTTTCTCCTTCGAAGAACATGTGTTCTGTCCGGCAAAGGCCAATACCGACAGCACCAAAGCTGCGGGCTACTTGAGCATCGTGAGGAGTATCGGCATTTGTGCGGACTTGCAAACGGGCATATTTGTCACAAAGCGTCATTAAGTCTGCAAAATCGCCAAATACTTCAGCTGCCTTTGTTTTCACTTCGCCTGAATAGACATCTCCCGTCGTACCGTTTAGTGATATAAAATCTCCTTCTTTCAAGACCAGTCCATCAACTTCTACGGTTCTTTCTTTGTAATTGATATTTAAGCATCCGGCTCCGGAAACACAGCATTTACCCATACCACGAGCTACAACAGCTGCATGTGAGGTCATACCGCCACGTGCAGTCAATATACCTTCGGCTACTTGCATGCCAGCCAAATCTTCCGGCGAGGTTTCTAAGCGCACCATGATAACTCTATGACCATCTCTGACTTTTTTAGCGGCATCGTCTGCAAAAAAGACAATACGCCCACAAGCGGCTCCCGGAGAAGCCGGTAATCCTTTAGCTATAATTTTTGCATTCTTTAAGGCCGTAGCATCGAATACGGGATGTAGCAACTCGTCTAACTTATTAGGTTCTATGCGCATAATCGCCGTCTTCTCGTCAATCATGCCTTGACGCAATAAATCCATCGCAATTTTTATCATTGCCGCTCCTGTGCGTTTCCCATTACGTGTTTGCAAAAACCATAGTTTGCCTTCTTGCACAGTAAACTCCATGTCTTGCATATCCCGATAATGATTTTCCAGTTTGTTCTGGATTGCGTTGAGTTCCCGATAAACTTCCGGCATAGCCTCTTCTATCGATGGATACTTTTCCGCACGTGTAGATTCGTCTATACCTGCCAGTGATGCCCAACGACGTGAACCTTCCAAAGTAATCTGTTGGGGCGTACGAATACCTGCAACCACATCTTCGCCTTGTGCATTGATTAAATACTCGCCATTGAAAATATTTTCTCCAGTAGCAGCATCGCGAGAGAAGCAGACTCCTGTGGCCGACGTATTTCCCATATTTCCAAAAACCATTGCCTGCACATTGACTGCAGTTCCCCATTCGGCCGGAATGCCTTCCATTTTTCGATAAAGAATAGCACGTTCGTTCATCCAAGAGTCGAACACGGCACAAATAGCTCCCCATAATTGTTCGTACACATTGGTTGGAAAATCTTTGCCTGTCTGGTCTTTAACCGCCTTTTTAAAACGAATGACAAGATTCTTTAAATCGTCAACCTCTAACTCATTATCGAGTTTTACGCCTTTTTCCTTTTTAAGATCTTCGATGATCTCCTCAAAAGGATCGATGTCATCCTTGTTAGATGGTTTCATTCCCAATACGACATCACCATACATCTGGACAAATCGACGATAAGAATCCCATGCAAAACGAGCATTGCTGGTCTTACGCGTAAGTCCTTCGACCACCTCATCGTTCAAACCTAGATTTAGAATGGTATCCATCATGCCCGGCATAGAGGCACGTGCTCCTGAACGTACGGAAACCAACAACGGGTTTTCTACATCCCCAAATTTGGAACTCATCAGGTTCTCAACATGTTGGATAGACTTGAGAATATCTTCTTTCAATAGTTCGATAACTTTATCTTTACCGATTCGATAGTATTCATTACAGACATCAGTTGTAATTGTAAATCCCGGAGGCACAGGAACACCGATAAGATTCATTTCTGCCAGATTCGCACCTTTACCACCTAAGATCTCTTTCATATCAGCTCTACCTTCGGCTTTCCCATTTCCGAAAGTGTACACACGTTTTTCATTCATAGTATTGACGTATTAGTATTTATGGATTTCGATATTACGCAAAACTAAGTATTATTTACGTATTAAGAAAATGATTCAGTAAAAAAAGCAACACAGACAAAGCAAAACGTAAGGAAATATCTTCCTCTATCCTTTCATATCCTGATTTTTCTGACGATATGCTACGATGCATCTCGCTGTCCAACTCATAAATTTAGTTTTCAGACGAATCGTACACATCCGTTGCATTTCTTTAACCTTTCCCTTCCATTAACAAACCATCTATCTGAGCGATTCACTTGCTTCAAACTGACAAGATTCCACATAAAGCAGAGTTATCCAACATTGTTTCGCACATATTTTCAAAAAAAACTTCATTTTTCTCGAAAAATACACATAGAAAAGTATACAACTTATTGCAAAAGGTTCTATATTTGCAGTGTTTTAATAAGCAATTGATTGTTTTAAGATTAAAAAGCAAAGAAAAATGAAAAAATTAGTATTCTTATTTGTAGCATTTGCAGCTATTTCTTTCGCTTCATGCGGAAACCAAGCTGCTAGTAGTACAGAACCTGCCGCTGTAGAAGCTGAAGAAGTTGTTACTGTTGATTCTACTACGGTTGATTCAGTTGCTGTTGATTCTACTGCTGTTATAGCTGAATAAGTATTCAACAACTGAGGGAATTGAAAGTCTGAGGCCAATAACTTCAGGCTTTTTTTATTTGGATTATCTGCTTTGGTCTTGTTCGCAAATCTATCTGTATCAAGAAGATATCAACAAGGAACAATACGACTAAAGTAGATATTTTTATTGGAAGAAGTCCTGATAAAAAAGGACTATCCACATTCCTATAGACTATAGAAGAGGAATGCTTACTTAGGCAACTTCTCAGATAAATCCCTAATTTTGAGATACGAAATAAGATTAAAATCGTTCCAATTTAAATGACATAACTTTAGAGTTATTACCTTAAATTTTTATCTTTGCAATCAAAGAAATTAAACTTAATATTTAATCTTAAATTTTTATTCTATGTTTGAAGGACAACCTAAAGGTTTGTATGCATTAGCGCTTGCCAATACCGGCGAACGCTTTGGCTACTACACGATGCTTGCCATATTCGCCTTATTCTTGCAAGCAAAGTTTGGTTATACTGCTGCAGAAACTTCAACTATCTTCGCAAGTTTCTTGGCATGTGTCTATTTTATCCCTTTATTTGGTGGAATGCTTGCTGACCGTTTCGGATACGGCAAAATGGTCACCTTAGGTATCGCTATCATGTTTTTGGGCTATCTGCTTTTAGCTATTCCGACATCTGTAGAGACCGGAAAAATCTTAATGTTTGCAGCATTGGCACTCATCTCCTGCGGAACCGGTCTATTCAAGGGGAATTTGCAAGTAATGGTCGGCAAGCTTTATGATGCTAAAGAGTATCAGCACAAACGCGACACCGGTTTCAGCCTCTTCTACATGGCCATCAATATCGGCGCCATGTTTGCTCCCACAGCAGCAACCTACATGACTAACATCATGCTCGCTAAATCCGGACTGACCTACAACGCACAAATACCTTCATTAGCACATCAATATATAAATGGTACGATAACAGCTGAAAACGGCACACTACTTGAAAGCCTGAAGGCAGCCCAGAATTTCTCCGGCGACACAGCACAATTCTGTTCGTTCTATATAGACAAACTTTCTGAAGCCTATAATATGGGATTTGGCGTAGCATGCATATCGTTGATCGCGTCTATCATTATCTACTACTCTTTCCGCTCAACATTCAAGCATGCAAACTACAACGCCAAGCAAGCAGCTGCTTCGCATGTCGAAATCGAAAAAATCACACCGAAAGAGACCAAAGACCGTATCATTGCATTGGTACTCGTGTTTGCCGTAGTGCTGTTCTTCTGGATGGCATTCCATCAAAACGGACTCACCATGACATTCTTTGCCCGAGATTACACCGCTCATGAAGTAATGGGAGTAAACCGCATTAGCTTTGATGTCTGGAATCTGGCACTCTTGGCCATCACGGTATATGCCGCTTTTGCTGCCTTCCAGTCGAAAACCGGCAAAGGGAAACTCATCGGGTCCATCGTTGCTGTCGCAGCATTGGTCACTATCGGCGTGAAATATCTTGCCATGGACGACAGCCCATTGCCTATTTTGCCGCAAGCATTCCAACAGTTCAACCCCTTCTTTGTGGTAGCTCTGACACCCTTCTCTGTATTGCTCTTCTCTACGCTTGCCAAGAAAGGTAAAGAGCCGTCGGCACCACGTAAAATAGGCTTGGGTATGCTGGTGGCCGCCTGTGGTTTCTTAATACTATCGATTGGTTCGGTGG
>CAZEPM010000157.1:0-4400 GCA_964514145.1 uncultured Bacteroides sp. | reverse complement strand
GTTCTCCATCCCCAGGGAAAAGAATATAACCGCCAATCACTTCCTTTTTGAGCGCATCAGACGAATAGTCCTTGTAATATATGGCATCCCTATAACGATGCATCTGGTTGATGGCATCATCTGGCGGTACGTCTACACCCTTTACTTTTCCGCCAATACGATATTTCGCATCGAAAAGGTAAGTCAGTTTCATGCCTTCTTGTAAGTCATTCTTGGTCAACCGTAACACAATGTCCGGTTTCTGCGGAACAGTTTTGGTAACTAATTCTTTTATGCCTGTTGAGTTGTTGTCGTTCTCTGTGCTTTTCGGATTATACACCAGCTCTGCCAGTTCCACCTTGTCTTTCTTGAACAAGATGCGCGAGTGCTCACCTTTGCCCAACTCCCATGTGAACAGACCGTTCATTTCCATGCGGTTGCGGTGGTCTATGTCTTCATCGTTCAGTTGCAGTTGCTCTTTCACGATGTGGCCCACTTCTATGAAGCACCATATCTCATATAGGGTGGCGATGTCTTTTGTCTGAAGCTTGTAAATGCCATCGTTGAGCGAATAGGCACGTCGCAACAGATTCCATGTGCGGTAAACCAGACTGTAGCCTGATGCCTTCTGTAAGACAAGGCTTTCTTGGTTCAGCCCCTTAAAGCGTCCGATGGTTCTGAAAAACGGATTACTTTGCAACCGTTTCAATGTGGTTGACACAACCAGCATTTCTGATTTCATGGCCTCCGATGCACCTTTCACGCTTTCAATCTGTTTCTTCAATGCTTCATATTTGTTGGTTATTTGCACAAGGGCAAATTTCAAGAAACGGTTTTCCGATGTGTCGTTCGTTTGCACCTGTTCTTCCACACGATACAAATGCACTGGCTCCTGTCGATGTTCAGCCAGCTCGTTTTCTATGTATGTAGGGATATGTTTCAGTTTGTCCGCTCTTAGACAGGTTGGGTGTCCATGCAGTCTGTGCCGTGGACGCTCTATGATGTTTTTGCAGGCCTTGATAAATTTCTGTTGCTCTCCGGCGAATATGCTCCACCACACTATTTCCGGTGTCTCACCATTTTTGTCAGGCGTAAATCCGTGGAATGTCCTTCGCATATAGTCGAGCGACAGCATACGGTATTCCCGTTCAATATCCTCGATGATGGCTTTCCAGTGTTTGTGGTAATCGAGCTTGCTGCTGAGCACTTCAAACGAAAAGCTGAAACGGCGTGTTTCATTGCCGACTTTATATATCAACCGGATTTCACTGCGACCTATTTCATTGCCGTAGTTCAGGTAGCCTGCAAGGATGTGCCGATGAAAGGTAAACCGCTCATTGTCGCCTTGCAGGATAGAGCCAAACTGTGCGTCTTTCACATAGTCCTTGAAGTCCACCCACACTGGGTAGTCCATATTGTCGAAAAATACGGCTTTCGCCCGAACGCCTTGCTCTATTGGCATTTCTTTGTCAGAGCCTTTTAAAAAAACGACAGACTCCACGCCATCAGACCATGAATAGGAAGACTGAAGTGCTTCTTCGCCCACATTGTTCTTGGCCTTTTCCCAAGTGACATCGAATTTTGTACATTCAATGCTCAGCTCGAAATCCCTATGCCGTATAGTCAGAAGTTCCATTGTCAGCTCCAAAAACTTGTATAGCCGGATGACAGCCGTTGTTTCATCTCATCCAATTTCTTTAAGGATACCGATTTTTCAATGGGGAATCCGTCTGATATGTTTGCCAGTTCTTCGGTGATGACTCGTTTTAGATTGTCAAGTAAGCTATCTGTCACTTTGGTGTCATCACCTTCAATGCGCGACAGGATTTTCATGTTCGTCACCTCGTCCAACGCCCTTGCTATCACATATCTGTCCGGCAGTTCATTGCCTTCTTCATCTTTGTTGTAAGGCAAATTGTTCACTACATAAAGCAGGAACTCGTTGCGTGTGCGGTAAGCCACCTTGAATGGAGTACCCTCCAGCACAGCATTGACTGCTTTCAGGTAATTTAACGCCTTGTCACAAACTTCCCGGTTGTCGGAATAAACATCCACTCCTTCCACAGCCGTCCCTATAAGTTCTTCATAGCCCAGCTTCCCGATATGTTCATAACGCTCGGTCAATCCTGCATCCAAATCCACTTCGTTCATTTCAATGGTCATGGCACGGTCAAGCACTTTGCGTGAGAAGGAGAATGTGGTTTCATCCATGTTTACGGTGCCGACAACAATGAGGTTTTGGGGAATACAGATGCCTTCCTCGTTGAATTTCTTCCGTATATCCTCATTCATGGTCAGTGAGGCTGTCAGATTGAAATACCATTCCTCATCCACCTTTTCCAAAATCGGATCGGTGGTTATCGAACCATCCTCATGGCTTTTGCGTGATTCTATCACGCTCAGATATTCTGCGAAATATTGCTCTACGGGTGCAAGATTCATTTCGTCAAGACACAAAAAGTAGGGTGTATCCGTATCTTCCCACGCTTTGGCAATGAACTTCAAAAACTCTCCTGCTATAAACTCGGCCTTGCCGCTGACACGACTTACATAACCTATCAGTTCGCTAGAGTCATGCCAGTTCGGTTTTACTTGCACCATCTCAAAGTTTTTAGGTTTCTGCGCCTTGAATTCTGCAGAGTCCTCATCCCAACAGGCACGAGCCAATTCACGTACAATCCGGCTCTTGCCCGTTCCGGATATACCGGCCAATAAAAGGAACGGCTTAGATTTGATGGCGGTGATGTAGGAGCGGTATGTGGAATTATTTACTTCTATATACTGAGTAAATAATTTTCTAGGTCTGAAACTATCCGCAAGCTCTTCTAATTTTTCAACTGTTTTAATCAGATGTTGTTTTGATAAATCTATATGTTTATCAGGGTTTATATTTTCCAAATTTGGTTGATTTGCCCATTTTATAATTTTACTCAATGTTGAAAATAAAGGCTTGGTTTGTACAGTGGAATTAGCATTAGCTACAGCATCTTCAAAATATAGAGAACCGTTGTTTCTCCAAGGAGTTTCATCGTAATCTGTTATTTGTTTAAATACATCTAAGTGAGCATGAATATCTTTTAATGTCTGTATGATATTATCCAACCCGATTTGGAAATATTTAACGCCACCACGTCTACCTGAATTACTGAAAGTAATGAATCCTCCTCTTATGCTTAATTCTGCTTTAAAATCGCTATCGTTTGATTGCGACTTTAGATATGTGAATAAATCAGTCATAATACTTTATCTTAACAGTTGTTTTGCGATTTCTTGGGCTATTTTTTTTATTACTGGCACAGCTACGCTATTTCCAAATTGGCGATATGCTTCTTTTCTTGAAACTACAATTTTATATTCTTGATTATTTGCATTATAATTGCTATTATTAGCACTTTCAGGATTTTGCCATCCGTTGCCAATGATTCTATACCCTTGTAACCTACCAGCTTCTACTGGCGTAATACGCCGAGGATTTAACCCTTTATTTGATTGGTCTATTAATATTTCACTGCCATCTTTCCAATAACGAGCCGAGATGGTACTACAATAAACACTATCAGAATTGAAAAGGCTGTAACCAAATCCTTTTCCATTAGCCTTGTTCCTTTCCTTTCTTCTTTGATGTCCTTCCCATAATCGGTCGCTTATTGTATAATATGCATCAATGGTATCTTCAGGCTCAAAAATGTCTGAGAGTTTGGTTCTTATAACACGACTTTCCAAATCTTTGGTTTTATCATATATAGTATTTCCATCAGTATCTATTCCATAAGGAAAATTAAACGTGTCTGCCTTTATTAAGTCCTTATACCATGCAATAATAAATAAACGTTCTCTGTTTTGTGGTACACCAAAATATTTAGCATTCAGAACTTCAAAACCATATGCATATCCCAACTCATCTAATGTAGCAAGAATTGTCTTTAATGTTTCCCCTTTCATATGAGTTTTCAAACCTTTTACATTTTCCAGAAATAACACCTTTGGAGGGCAACCGATACTTATTTTTTGTTTCACAATATTTGCTATATTAAAAAATAGAGTACCTCTCGTGTCTTCAAAACCGCGCCTAAGTCCGGCTATGGAAAAAGGCTGACATGGAAATCCACCACAACAAACATCAAAAGATGGAATTTCTGAAGGGTCTTGCTTTGTTATATCTTCATTGAAGTACTTATAGTCATTTTCAAAAAGATTTGGGGCTATATCTTTATAATTAGCCTCATATGAAATACGAGCATTTTTATCCCATTCACTTGCAAATACACATTTCATTCCAACAGAATGCATAGCTTGATGAAAACCACCTATTCCAGCAAATAAATCTATAAAGGTATATTGTCGTTTCATTTATATCACATTAATCTTTTATTGACCAAAGTAAATCTTTTACATCCACATCCAAACATTCCGCAATTTTA
>CAZEPM010000156.1:0-4408 GCA_964514145.1 uncultured Bacteroides sp. | reverse complement strand
GAAATTATCTTGCCAGTTTCTGCAAATGTCAATAGGGCATCACGGTAATATTCATATTGTTTACGTCGAGCCTCGATTTCTGCTGGTAGACCAATGTTTAGGTCAGAACAGATGGCTTCAAAATTGTCAAGAACTCTTACAAGGCGTTCCTGCACATCCACTGGCGGAATAGGGACAGGAAAATTATTGAGCATCGGTCGTCTGATTGACGAAACTGACCCTTGAAACATATTTTTTTGAATGTATGGCAGGAATTTACTTTTCATGTAATGAAAATAATATCTCGGCAACACACTATCTACATTGATATGAATACGATACGCTCTCTGATGTAGAGCATATTTCCCTTCTATATAATGATAAACTTTTCCAACACCCACACCGTCTCCAGCAGTTATTATTGCTGTCTCATCGTACTCATATGAATTCATGCGCAACGGCTCTTGAGAACGGACAAAAAATGGATACAGTCCATTTTCAATCGCCTCATTCGTATTACTGTTACCAGTACCAATGTCTGCAATTTCCGAAAGAGTCCGCCATACAACTCCACTTTTCTCATTATGGAAATCAAACGTCAATAATTTATCTCTATAATATCCGTACTGTTTCTTCCTTGCTGTAAGCTCTGCTGTAAGCTCTGCTGTAAGCTCTGTGAAATTGTCCAGAATACGGACAATTTCACACTGTACCTCTAAGGGCGGTACAGGAATCTTAAGTTTGTTAAGTACTTTTTGTGTTAAACTTGGAACCCCACCGGCAGTATTATATTGTTCTAAATGTTCTTTTTGTAAACAGAAATAAATAAATCGTGGTATTGCCTTAGTTACATCAATGTCCGTATAAAATATAGTGTCAACATTCCAAAAAGGTTCTTCCACATAATATAATTTATCAATAGATCCTTTTCTTGGAATTAACACTGTAGGCTTATCATATATATACTCAGATACATATGTTATAATTCCCCCCGAACCATATACAGGATATTTTCCTTCAGAAAGTCCTTTATAATCTTTCCCATTTTTAATTGTTAATACATTTCTCAATTCTAAATATTCCACACCATCCGGACAAAGTTTTTGTATTAACTTTTCAAGTTCTGTCATCTGCTCCACCTTCATTCTCAGAATCTATGGGCACACTAATATTATATACTGAAGAAAAAGTATTTACATTAAGTGGATATATAACATAGTCCCATGGCAATAATTTTATAAGATACGGTATATTTTCAGTACGAATAACCTCAAATCTTTTATTATTTAGGAAAATTACATACTGTATCTCATTTTTGAATTGATAAATATATTCCAATAGTTTTTTATCCCGACTAAGACGATATTCCATGAATTCTTCTTGTCCTCGCATGTCTCCTTGTGACATTCCATCTATCCATTCATGATAGACGTTTTCGCACATAGCTAAAGCATATTCAGGATATTCAATCATAAATATACCAATTTGTTTTGATCCCATATAGTTCCTGTAACTAGTCATATGGCTCTCCCAGTTATTTTTTAAAGAACAAACCAAATAATCATGAGAATGTGCAGGATTGGGAAAGGCCCATGATTTTGAACGCACTTCATCAAAACTTGGTATTTCATTCCATTTTGATTGGATTTCTTTAGTTTCAGCAGCAACAGAACGCCGAAACTCTCTTTCCTTTCTGGTATGCGTTGCACCTTTTCTGGTTACAGAAGATGAGGTCACTCGAAAGTGCTCAATAAATCCATTCTTAAATATAAAATCCGGGAAACAGCTTGCCTCCGGGTTCGCTTGGGCTTTTCGCAAAACATTTTCAAATTCTTCCCGGTCATTTTCAGTTAGTCCAAAGTAAGATTTATAGCATTCAGAATTCACAAGCCAAATTCTCTCTTCCTTAAACTCATCATCTGTTACATTTAAATACGTTTTATGTGTACATGGACTATGCATAGGTTCCCCATTATCGCAGAACACCATTTCTCTAACGATCTTTAAGCATCTCAATTCACAATCGCCACGCATGGTTATCCCTCAATTTCCTTTATAATCTTATCAATCTCGTCTCGGAGTATCTGCTCTTTTGCTACAATTTCAACAATCTCTGCATTCAGCTTCACAATATCTATTTTCTCACGCTTATCTTCCTGTTCCACATAAGTGCTAACAGACAAATTGTAATTTTCAACAATCTCTTCATAATCGACCAAACGGGAAAAATACTTCTCCTCCGCACGGCGGGAAAAAACATCTACAATGTGTTCGATGTTTTCCGCCGTCAGTTTGTTGTTATTCGTGACCTTGATGCACTCGTTGGTAGCATCAATAAATAATGTTCGGTTGTCCGGCTTGCTTTTTTTCAGAACAATAATACAGGTAGCAATACTGGTTCCGAAGAATAAATTTGCCGGGAGCTGGATAACGCAGTCTACATAGTTGTTATCGATAAGATATTTGCGGATTTTCTGCTCTGCGCCACCTCGATACATAATTCCCGGAAAGCAAACAATGGCCGCCGTACCATTGGACGCAAGCCATGACAGGCTATGCATAATAAAAGCCATATCTGCCTTGCTCTTAGGTGCAAGAACACCGGCCGGAGCAAACCGCGGATCATTTATCAATAAAGGATTGTCATCGCCCACCCACTTAATAGAATAGGGCGGATTTGAAACAATAAGTTCAAATGGTTCATCATCCCAGTGTTGAGGCGATATGAGTGTATCCTCGCAAGCAATGTCAAACTTGTCAAATCCCACATCGTGAAGGAACATATTAATACGGCACAGATTGTAAGTGGTAATATTTATTTCCTGACCGAAAAAACCATTGCGAATCGCATCTTTACCAAGAATTTTTTCTGCCTTCAATAATAGAGACCCACTTCCGCAGGCCGGATCATACACTTTGTTGATTTCTGTTTTTCCAACTGTCCCCAGTCGGGTCAGCAATTCGGAAACGTCGGCCGGCGTAAAAAACTCACCACCAGATTTTCCTGCATTGCTGGCATACATAGTCATCAGATATTCATAGGCATCGCCGAAAGCGTCAATGTCATGGTCTTTTACTTCTCCCAGATTCATAGCAGCCACACCGTGTAGAAGTTTGGACAGCTTTTCATTTCTCTTCGCCACTGTGGAACCCAGCTTATTGCTATTCACATCATAATCATCGAAAAGACCAGCAAAGCTACTTTCAGAGGAACTTCCCTTTGCAGATTCCTCAATATGTCGGAATACCCGTTCCAGTGTCTCGTTCAGATTTTCATCCTGGGCAGCTCTGGCGCAAATGTTGCAGAAAAGTTCACTGGGCAGGATAAAGAATCCCTTTTCTTCTACCAGACCCTCTCTAGCTTCTTCAGCCTCCTCATCTGTCATCAATGCATAATCAAAACCAATATTACCAGCCTCTGCTTCTCCATTATTTATGTAACTACACAGATTCTCGGAAATATAGCGATAGAACATTGTACCCAAAACATAATTTTTAAAATCCCAACCATCCACCGCACCGCGAAGTTCATCTGCTATCGCCCAGATTGCACGATGTAATTCTTCACGCTCCATCTCCTTTTTGTTATCTGCCATGTAAAGTTCCTCCTAATTTATTTTCTAAATCAAAACGATATCGCCCATGCCAATATCGTCTTGCTTAATGATTATCTTTCTGTCCCCTACCGTTGATACGTGTTCTCACAGGAATCCTACAGCATCCCATATCTACATATCTCAGCCTTTGTTTCTTAATTTGCATCTCAAAATATATACTTTTGAACTTATCAATAAGGTACATTCAACCGCTTATAATAATACAATAAAAACCGGATTAATACAATCGCATGCTTCGGGCTAATCTACTTTTTTGTCTAATCCGAAGCGTTTTTTATCACTATTGTGCCTTCGCTGTATTCCAATGTAATACGACTTCCCACATCAAATCCAGCATCTTTTAGCCACTGTCCCTTTAAAATAATTGTTGGAGTTTCTTTATATTTGTACCCGGATTGACCGTAAACTTTTAAATCACGTGTTTTTTTGTCTCTCACGTTTTCCTCCTTCATCGTCAAAGCGTCAAACAATCAAAGTGTTTCATTAATATCCTACCTTTTTCAAACATTCCTATATTCAGCGATTAAAACCTATCATTTTTACTTCTGCTAAATAATTCTTTCGCCATAAGATTATCACTTTCGTCAATTTTTATAGGAATTTATCTACCCCCTTTGATATGTTCGAAAGGACAATCGAAAAAAATGAACCCGAAAATGTCAAAAAAAATATGTAAATAAAGGACATCTAACTTCCCAAAAACGGCGTGTTTTCGGGCTTTTTCAAAACTACATATATGCCAAGAATAAAGTTTGAACACCGGAAATAGCCAGAATATGCGAGATCCCCGCTCCCTGGTATAATTCCTCAAT
>CAZEPM010000155.1:0-4511 GCA_964514145.1 uncultured Bacteroides sp. | reverse complement strand
TTAAAGAATCTCCTCCTCTCAATGCCAAAATTTCCTGTTTCCGATTTTTGAAGTAATCTAAATAGACATCTTTGTGAGAAAACTGTAATACGATTTCTTCGGGCATGTCATATTGTTTTCGGTCGAAGGAAAGAAGGTCTGCTTCCAACTGGTTGAAACAATCGTCGTTCGTGTGAATAAACAGTCGATTTTTGGCACGGGTTATTCCCACGTAGTACTGACGCATCAGACGGGCGTTTTTTGCATAATTGTTGGAGAGGAGCATATACACGTCGTCAAATTCTTTGCCTTTGGCTTTGTGAATGGTCGATACCACCACATCGGTTCCTGACAGGTCGCAGAAATCTTCCACTCGCGATTCAAACAAAAATTCTTTGAAGTCGCCGAAATATTTTGTCTTGTTGGTTTGTTCAAACAGGCTCAAACAGCGTTCTACGTAGGTCAGACTTTGACTCCTGTCATAGGCAGAAAAGGTTGCACGTTTGGCTTTTTCCCACAGTTCTTCCGCAATCAATGGTGTTTTTATGCGTTTGTTTATATAGTTCAGGAAGTATCTTACTTCGGCTATATTCCAAAATCGGAGTCCGTCCATTGACTGTATCAGCTTGCTGTTTATGCCCTGCTTCTGCAAAAGAGCCACCACGATAACGGCCTCTTCGTTTGTTCGAGTAAGCACGCACGAGGTGCCTTCGCTCTTGTGTCGAAGCAAACTCTCTACGAGCGGCTGATACATATGTTCCGACCGATGGTGCACCACTTCCACCTGCCCCGCCTCTTTCCTCATGGAGATGATGGGCGTGCGTTTCATCCTTTTGTCAATGAAGCTCAAAAATCCGTTGGCAAAATCCACCAAGTGGCGCGCACTGCGATAATTTTCGGTCATTTCTATGAATCTGCTCCCGTCTTCTTGTGCCAGCCGATACATGTGATTTGAATCAGAACCACGGAATTCGTAGATATTTTGGTCGTCATCCCCTACTGCTATTACACGCATTTCTTCGTTGTATGCCATCAGTGCCCTTACCAGTTCATGTTCATCGTCTCCCATATCTTGAGCTTCATCTATGGCCAGCACTGTTTTGACCATTTTGTTAGGCTCTACTTCGCCTTGGTTGATCATCTTGGCTGCCTCGGCAACGATGTTTTCCGTGTCTTCGAGATTCCCTATCCGCCCCAAAAGGTCGAAGCAATAGGAGTGAAATGTTTTTATTTCGACAAAATGTGCTGCGTTGCCTATCAACTCCATGAGTCTTTGTTTGAATTCCGTAGCGGCTGCCCTTGAGAACGTCAGCATCAGAAGTTGTTCGTGTTTCACGTCTTCAAGTAACAGGAGTGAGGCCAGTTTATGCACCAATACTCGTGTTTTACCACTACCCGGACCGGCAGCAACCACAATGCAGCGTGAATCCTTATCGGAGATAATTTCCATTTGCCGTGGGGATAACTCTTTGAATAACTGATTGAATTTTCGCGGTGTCAGGTTGCGCTGTATCTCTTTTATTCTGTCTCCTTTGAAATATTTTGCGATAAACTTCCTATAATCCATTTGGAAGTAATCTTGAACATATTGCAAGGCCACATGGTAGTCCCTTACCATCAAATTGGCATATTCGCCCACGATATGCACCTGTTGGATTTTTAACTTGTAGAATTCGTCAAACATCCGATAGTCCTCTTGGCTGTATCTTGACTTGTTGATTTTCGTTCTTCGGATATTCATGGCATTGTAGAGCACCAAAAAGCCGCCTTCAAGTTTTAGCGCACCGATTTTCGACAAATATAGAAGTGCTTCTTCCACGTCTTCCAACTGAATATCGTCAAGCTCGTCGATCAAGGTTGGAGAATCGGATTTTATTTGGTTCAAAAGTTCCACCACGGAGAACTGGATAGGCTTGTCGCGTGCATCCCCTTCTTTTGTGTCTGCAGCCAATTTGTATAGTCGTTTCACTATAAAGCGACTTATTTTTACCCGCTTTTCAAAGCGTCTGATGGTCGCATCCGAATTTGCCTGACGGTTAATTTCCATATTGCGGGTTGCATCTTCTTTCTTGCGTATATATCCTTTGATGACAAGAAAATAAAGTAGCGTCCGAATGTCTTTTTCTTTGGATGTGTTGATTCCGTCGTTGATGGCGTCGTCATTCAGTTGCTTACATGATATTCGCAAAAATCCATCGGGGATGTGGGTGAGAATGTACCGCTCAAGTTTTGCAAAGCGTTCGAGGAGTGTTTGCGACCTTCGTTCCGAATCACCCGCATCCCGCAGATAGGCAGAGACGTCCTTACTGTCTGCCAAAATGCCTTCTTGACGCATGCGCTCCACTACGGATATCACTTCTCTTTTGCTTAGTCCCAAAATGTCTGCCAGATAGTCAACCCGTGATTCGGCTTCCGAATCCTGTGCTTTGGCGACATGCTTTTGGGATATCAATGATTTGATGATGCGGACGGCTTTTTCTATTTCATCGCTGCTGAAGAATACGGATGCCGATATGCGTTTTCTTGCTTCCTCTGTGTTTTTCACCGTGATTCCCGTGGCATACACATGTGGCACATTGTCTCCTCTTACTATATATCCGCTTTGCTCCAGAGCTGCCAACGCCGTTCGCACACGGGTTTCTATATCGTAGACCGAATCGTCCCAGCCGGCCATCCGAGCAATTTCCAACGCGGAACAGTCGACTTTATTACGCTGTTTGGTAAGGCTTTTTACAACCTTCCAAACTTGTTGTATTTCACTAATGCTAAGTTTCGTTTGGTTTAGCAATATGAAATGCTTATCTAAATCATTGTCATTATAAAGCACATAACAACGTGCGCTGAGGTTGGGGTCACGACCGGCTCTGCCTGCCTCCTGCACATAGTTCTCCAACGAGTCGGAAATGTCATAATGTACCACAAGGCCGACATCCTTTTTGTCAACTCCCATGCCGAATGCCGACGTGGCCACAATGACACGCACCAAGTTGTTCATAAAGGCATCCTGATTGGCATTTTTTTCGTCAGCTCCCATCTTTCCATGAAAAGGAAGTGACTTGTAACCGTCGCGAGTCAATCTAGCAGCTACCTCCTTGCTTCGTTTGGTGCGCGACACGTAAACAATTGCCGGGCAATCGGATTCGGCAATGAGATTTCTCAGCTTTAAATATTTGTCATTGTCATTCTCTACATGTATGACAGAATAACGCAGATTCGTTCGCGAGGCCGCTGATGCAAATAACTCCAAATTCAAGTTCAGCGTTTGCTTAAAATAGTCACATATATCCTGTATCACCTTCTGTTTTGCCGTGGCCGTAAAACAGGATACCGGTATCGGATACTTGCATTTTTTCTTTTGCTGGTATTTTTGGATGAATTTACCAATGTAAAGATAGTCAACTCTGAAATCCTGTCCCCAGGAAGAAAAGCAATGTGCCTCGTCAATTACAAACCGCACAACGTGACGCGTCATCAATATTCTCCAAATCGTTTTGGAGCGGAGCATTTCGGGAGATATGTACAACAGTGAAGCGTCCCCGTCTTGTACTCTTTGTATGGATAGTGCTCTTGTGATGGGGTCTAACATTCCATTGATGGTTACTGCATCTGTGATTCCTCTGTCAGCAAGGTTATCTACCTGGTCTTTCATTAGAGACTGCAAGGGGGAAATGATAACCGTAAGTCCGTGTACGGAGCGTCCAGCCATGAGTGCAGGTAATTGGAAAGTAAGTGATTTACCACCACCGGTAGGAAATATTGCCAAGAGCGATTTGCCTTTTACTGCAGCTTGGGCTGCTCGTTCTTGCAGTGGCTCGCCTTCGTATGTTCGGAAACGTTCATATCCGAAAAATACTTTTAGGTTATGGAGTACGTCTAATTGCGTATGGCAGTAGGCGCAACCTTCGCGGCAATTGGTGTGACGCAGAAGTATTACAATAAATTCCACTTCCGGATAATTGTGAAGTACCCATCCGGGAGTGATGGAACGATAATCGGTGGTATCAATCAGAGCCAATGCGTATGCCAATCCGCATGGATATTGTTCGACGAGCGTGTCAAGATCGGCATGTTGACAAATCTTTCCGGCGTAAAGTTCTTTAATAAGTTCTGGTATTCCTTCATGAATATACTCTGCACTTACCATACTGAGAAATCCCTCAAACTCTTTCTTGTCCTTCAGCAATGATGCGAATAGCATACGCTTCTCTTTCGGTAATGAATACCAACATGTTATTTCATCTAATAGAAGGTCTTTTGCTTTTTTGCAATCGTTTACCGGATTGTTCATCTGCTCGCATATCAATTTGTCATCTTTCACAAGCCTATGGTAAGGACGTTCCGGGAACAATAAAGGAGAGATGTACAGCGTGTCAACTAAAATCCAACGGCATGTATTGTCTGTGAACAAGTACTTGGCATCATGGTGAATAATATTGTGGCCACAGATGTAATCTATGTCATTTAAGAAAATAAATAGTTCTTCTTTTGAAGTTTTATGAAATGTCGTGTCATCATGTTTAAGTGCTCCTATA
>CAZEPM010000154.1:0-4518 GCA_964514145.1 uncultured Bacteroides sp. | reverse complement strand
CAGATGATGTACCGAAGGAATCCTCTTTTTTTGTATGCGTGCGGAAGAACGGGTTTATTGATAAGTTATAGATTTATCTATATTAGATGAAGTTTTCTTTTTCTTTGCTACGTATATAAGTTTATTATTTGTATCTTTGTCGATCGAAATGGTTAATGACATATTTCCTTTTGTGTATGGAGAATCTTGATATATATAATATTGATTTAAAAGGAATAAATGGAAATGTATATAAAACGGAATATATATTAGATAATCGTTTCTTTGAAAATGTAAATGTCGGGACTTCAGAAATACGAGGAGGAAATGTAACGGTATCATTAAGCATTGGAAAAGTAGCTGATATTTATGAGCTGAGTTTCCATATGGAAGGATTTGTGTTGGTAGCATGCAATCGGTGTTTGGATGATATGGTTCAACCTATATTTACGGATGGTATATTAAAGGTGAAGCAGTCAACAGATGATAGTTTGGAGAATGATGATATGATTGTTATACCAGAAGAACTTGGAGAAATAAATATCGCTTGGTATATGTACGAATTTATTGAACTTAATATACCGTTGAAACATGTGCATGTATCTGGAGAATGTAATGAACAGATGCTTGGAAAGTTGAAAGAGTACTTGTGTCAAGAGGAAGATTTTGTGGACACTGATGAAATTCAACAATCGACACATAAATCACTACGGCATTCGAAGATTGATCCGAGATGGACTGAATTGAAAAAGATAATAGATAATAATTAAAGTTTTAGAAAAATGGCACATCCAAAGAGAAGACAATCAAAAGCAAGAACTGCCAAGAGAAGAACTCATGATAAGGCGGTTGTTCCAACATTGGCTGTTTGTCCAAACTGTGGGGCATGGCATGTTTATCACACTGTATGTGGTGCATGCGGATATTATAGAGGTAAGTTAGCAGTAGAAAAAGAAGTTGCTGTGTAACAAATAAGGTAAAAATGTAGCTAGAGAGTATTTTCTCTCCGGCTATATTTATTTATGGTGAATAGTTAAGCACATGGAAAAAATAAATGCAGTAATTACAGGCGTCGGTGGCTATGTGCCTGAGTATGTGCTGACAAATGATGAATTGTCGCGCATGGTAGATACTAATGACGACTGGATAATGACGCGTATTGGGGTAAAAGAAAGACGGATTCTGAGCCAAGAAGGATTAGGCACGTCTTATCTCTGTCGAAAGGCTGCTAAACAGTTGATGCAGCGTACGGGTTCGAATCCTGATGATATTGATGCGGTGATTGTTTGTACAACTACTCCTGATTATCCTTTTCCGTCAACAGCTTCAATTCTTTGTGACAAGCTAGGCTTGAAAAATGCTTTTGCTTTTGATCTGTCAGCAGCATGTTGTGGATTCTTATATGGGTTAGAGGTTGCATCCGGATTAATAGCAAGTGGTCGTCATAAAAAGATTATTCTGATTGGTGGCGATAAGATGTCGTCAACGGTGAATTATTCCGACAGAGCCACGTGTCCTATTTTTGGTGATGGTGCTGCCGCTGTAATGATGGAAGCTACGACTGAAGATTATGGGGTAAAAGATGTTATTCTGCGTACGGATGGTAAAGGATTGCCTTTCCTGCACATGAAAGCCGGTGGTTCTGTTAGTCCTTCTTCTTATTTTACGGTAAGCAATAAGATGCATTATGTGTATCAGGAAGGTAGAACGGTGTTTAAATATGCAGTTTCAAATATGTCAAACATTTCGGCTGAGATTGCAGAACGTAATGGGTTGGATAAGAATACAATTGATTGGGTTATACCTCATCAGGCCAATATGCGCATCATTGACGCCGTTACCGCTCGCTTGGAAATTCCATTGGAAAAAGTAATGATTAATATTCAACGCTATGGAAATACGAGTGGTGGAACACTTCCACTTTGTTTGTGGGATTACGAATCTCTATTGTGTAAGGGAGATAATTTGATTTTTACGGCTTTTGGTGCTGGATTTACTTATGGAGCAGTCTATGTGAAGTGGGGATATGATGGCAGTAAATCTGTAAAATAATTGAGGATATAGATTTAAAATTAATCCATAAGGAAACAAGAGGAGGCTGTTTCAAAAGGTTTACTTTTGATACAGCTTCTTTTATTCTGAAATTCAAAATCAGTTATGCATAAAGCCGGTTTCGTAAATATTGTTGGCAATCCGAATGTAGGAAAATCTACACTGATGAATTTGTTAGTAGGTGAGCGAATCTCGATAGCGACATTTAAGGCTCAAACTACGCGTCATCGTATCATGGGAATATTAAATACGGATGACATGCAGATTGTTTTCTCTGATACGCCGGGTGTGTTAAAACCCAATTATAAGTTGCAAGAGTCGATGTTGTATTTTTCAGAATCAGCGTTAAAGGATGCCGATATCTTGCTTTACGTAACAGATGTGATTGAAAAAATCGACAAAAATGCAGATTTTATAGATAAAGTAAGGCGTATGAATGTGCCAATCTTATTGCTTATAAATAAGATAGACCTGACAAATCAGAATAATCTGATCAAACTGGTCGAAGAATGGCACAAAGTCTTGCCTAAAGCTGAGATTCTTCCCATATCGGCAAAAGAACGCTTTAATATAGATTCAGTGATGAAGCTTGTTAAGGAGCTGCTTCCTGAATCTCCACCTTATTTTGATAAAGATCAATGGACTGATCGGTCTGCCCGTTTTTTCGTTACAGAGATTGTTCGAGAAAAAATATTGCTTTATTATGAGAAGGAGATACCTTATTCGGTAGAAGTGGTTGTAGAAAGTTTTAAGGAAGAGAAAAATTCCATCCATATAAATATCATTATCTATGTAGAACGCGATTCTCAAAAAGGCATTATCATAGGTAAACAAGGTCGTGCATTGAAAAAAGTCGTAACAGAAGCACGTAAAACTCTTGAAGATTTTTTTAAAAAGAAAATTTATCTTGAGACCTTTGTCAAAGTCGATAAAGATTGGCGTAGTTCAGACAAAGAATTAAAAAACTTTGGATATAGTATAGGTAAATAATTACGACTGTGACATTATAAATATACTAAAATAAGTTATGGGAAATTTAGTTGCGATCGTTGGACGTCCTAATGTGGGAAAGTCGACTTTGTTTAATCGTTTGACGCAAAGTCGTCAAGCCATTGTTAATAATGAAGCCGGAACGACACGTGATCGTCAGTATGGAAGAACTGAATGGAACGGACAGGAGTTTTCAGTGGTCGATACCGGTGGCTGGGTAGTCAAATCGGAAGATGTTTTTGAAGAAGAAATCCGTAAGCAGGTATTGGTTGCCATAGAAGAGGCAGACGTGGTACTATTTTTGGTTGATGTAAAAAATGGGGTCACAGATTTAGATATGGAAGTAGCTTCAATATTAAGACGTACGAAACTACCAGTATTTGTCGTTGCCAATAAGACGGATAATAATAATTGGCAATATGATGCTGTCGAATTTTATTCTTTGGGATTGGGCGATCCCTATTGTATCTCGGCTTTAAGTGGAAGTGGCACTGGCGATTTGTTGGATGTCGTTGTAAGTAAGTTAAAGAAAAACACGAAAGAGTTATTAGATAACGATGTGCCGCGTTTTACAGTAGTGGGACGTCCCAACGTAGGAAAATCGTCTATCATAAATGCCTTTATAGGAGCAGAGCGCAATATTGTAACCGAAATACCCGGAACAACGCGCGACTCAATATATACACGCTATTCAAGATTTGGTTTTGATTTTTATTTAGTTGATACGGCTGGTATTCGTCGTAAAAGCAAAGTGACCGAAGATTTGGAATTTTATTCCGTCATGCGGTCTATTCGTGCCATTGAAAATTCGGATGTATGCATTCTGATGATTGATGCTACACGAGGCATTGAAGGGCAAGATTTGAATATTTTCTCTCTGATACAGAACAATCAGAAAGGATTAGTCGTTGTAGTGAACAAGTGGGATTTAGTAGAAGAAAAGACCAACAAGGTAATCAAAACTTTTGAGAACGCGATTCGCGAGCGTTTGGCTCCTTTTACTGATTTTCCGATTATCTTTGCATCAGCTATTACCAAGCAACGCATCTATAAAGTATTGGAAATGGCTGAACAAGTCTATAAAAATCGCATGATTAAAATTGCTACGGCACGTCTGAACGAAGAAATGCTTCCGCTGATTGAGGCTTATCCGCCACCTTCTATGAAAGGGAAATATATCAAGATTAAGTATTGCATGCAGTTACCAAATACACAGATCCCGTCGTTTGTGTTTTTTGCCAACTTGCCTCAGTATGTTAAAGAACCCTATCGCCGGTTTTTAGAAAATAAGATACGTGAACGTTGGCCGTTGAGCGGGACTCCAATCAATATCTTTATTCGTCAGAAGTAAACGTGAGCATGTTATAATCATGATGAGGTAAGTTTTCTGTCATTGACAAAATCAGAGGTAGAGATCTTTACCGGATGTCTTTTTTAATAAAATAGTTGTACCACCTCTCTAAGTGTAAAACTTGGAGAGGTTTCTATTTAGCGTGA
>CAZEPM010000153.1:0-4525 GCA_964514145.1 uncultured Bacteroides sp. | reverse complement strand
TAAGATAAACAAAAAGAGCCCTATCAGATCATTGCTAATGTGGCAGGCCTGATCTGATAGGGCTCTTTTCCATTCAAAAATGATACAACCTCGTACCTCCATTCGTCCTCCCAAAGGTTTGTCTGCAACAAAAAAGATTGGAGCTGTCCTGCATCGTTACAGAACAGCTCCAATCTTTTTATTAAGTATCAGTTTTGTGGTATCAAGAGAACCAACGAACATAGCAGAAATCCTGACGATGAGGCATATCTGCATATTTAGGAAACATACGATAAGAGAACTTAAAGTTTCCGGCATTGTCAAGAACATGTACACCTTCAAACGTATACAGATTGCCTTCCCGCTTTACAACCTCCATCGGTTCTACCGAATAGATGTGATCATTGCCCTCTTTGTCGGTATAAATCGTTACTGCTTCTATACCGATGGCATCATCCAATCCTTGTTCGTCAATCACTACTCTCATCGTATATTCCTTACCACTTTCTACATCTCCTTGCTGATCGGGACGAGAGGCAGAAATAACTTGAATACTGTCCCAATGTTCTGACACAGTTTCTTTCCATGCGGCCAATTCCTTAGCCTTCTTGTAATTGTCAGCCATCAACATACGGTAATGTGAAGCTTCTTTACAGTAGAATTTCGCGTAGTAGTCATCCAATTGGCGTTTCATTGTGTAGTGAGGAGCAATTTTTGCAATTGAGTTCTTGATTACACGAATCCAACCTTCAGAATATCCATTGTTGTTGCGAGCATAATAAAGTGGCAGAATTTCTGTTTCGAGCAAACTGTAAATCGTAGCAGCATCCAACTCATCCTGATATTCTTGGTTCTGATAAGTGCGTTTGTCTGTCAAAGCCCATCCGGCTCCCTCACGGTAACCTTCAAGCCACCATCCGTCGAGTACGGAGAAATTGACAACACCATTCATCAATGCTTTTTCGCCAGAGGTTCCAGAAGCCTCCAACGGGCGTGTCGGCGTGTTCAACCAAATATCGACACCTGATATCAGTCGGCGAGCCAACTTCATATCGTAATTCTCCAAGAAAATAATCTTACCCAAGAAGTCCGGACGACGAGAGATTTCGACAATCTGTTTAATCAATCCCTGACCGGCACCATCGTTCGGATGAGCTTTTCCGGCAAAGAGGAATTGTACCGGATAATCCGGATTGTTTACAATCTTAGACAGACGATCCAGATCGGTGAACAGCAAATGAGCACGTTTATATGTAGCAAAACGACGGCCGAAACCAATCAACAACGCATTTGGATTGATTTTTTCCATCAACGATATCACAAGAGACGGATCTCCCTGACGTTTCAACCAGTCTTCACGGAATGATTTACGAATATAATCAATCAGTTTTTTCTTCAACGTCTGACGAGTTGCCCAAATAGCCTCATCTGGAACTTGATATATTTTTTCCCAGATCTTCTCGTTCGACAAGTCATACATAAAGTTGTTGTCAAAGTTTGCACTATACAAATCTTGCCATTCACTTGCACACCAAGTTTCAAAGTGAACGCCATTAGTAACATAGCCTACATGGTTTTCTTCGGGGAAATATCCTTTCCATATACCCGAAAACATTTTTTGCGATACTTTTCCATGCAACTTACTTACGCCATTCACTCCCTGACAGGTGTTGCAAGCAAAGGTTGACATACAGAAACGTTCGTTCTTGTCTCCCGGATTCATACGGCCTAAATCCATCAGATCGTCCCAGCTAATTCCAAGAATCTGGGAATATCCGCCCATATATTTGCCAAACAATCCCTCGTCGAAATAGTCGTGTCCGGCAGGAACCGGAGTGTGTACTGTATACAAAGATGAAGCACGAACCAATTCCATAGCTTCATTAAACGAGAGTCCTTCTTCTTGTATATAGTCACACAAACGCTTCAGATTACACAGCGCAGCATGTCCCTCATTACAATGGTACACGTCTTTCTTTATGCCCAAAGCTTTTAATGTCAACATACCTCCAATGCCTAGCAATATTTCTTGCTTCAAGCGATTTTCCCAATCACCGCCATATAGCTGATGGGTAATCCTACGATCATACTCGCTGTTCATTTCGTTATCCGTATCCATAAGGTAGAGAGGAACACGACCAACATTAACACGCCAGATATACGCATGTACCCAATAATTGATATAGGGAACATCTACTACCAATGGCTTTCCCTCTGCATCCAGTACACGTTCGATGGGCAGATTGCCGAAGTTCTGAGATTCGTAGTTGGCTACTTGTTTTCCATCCATTGAGAGGGTCTGCGTAAAATATCCATAGCGATAGAGCAAGCCAATGCCACACATGTCTACATTGCTATCCGATGCCTCTTTCATGTAATCACCGGCCAAGATACCCAAGCCTCCTGAGTATATTTTCAGCACATGAGTCAAACCGTATTCCATACAGAAATAAGCAACAGACGGACGCGTCTTGTCCGGTTCCACACTCATATATTCTTTAAACATGGCATAAACATTGTCAAGCCGCTTCAAGATTACTCTGTTTGATGCCAGTTTTTCCAGTTCTTCATAACTCAAACGTTCTAGCAGCAACACCGGATTTTCCCCCACTTCTTTCCACAATGCCGGATTCAAGTCGTTAAATAATTCTCTGGATTCATAATTCCAACATGCCCACATGTTGAGTGAAAGCTCAGACAACTTTTTCAACGCCTCAGGGATTCTAGATTTCACTGAGATTTCCATCCAGTTCGGAGTATTTGCATTACTTGTTTTGATTTTCATAATCACCTTGTTAGTATAGTTATTGTATCCATTTATATCTTATATCAACATTGCACATTTGCACAACGCTCTCCTGCATGTCGTAAGGCTATGTCATAAGCCTGATAGTAATATACGATGAAATTTTTCCATAACGCTTTCGCCGATATTTCTACCGCACGCCGACGAATGGCCTCAATCTGTTTTTCATCCATACAAGAGAATCTCGAAACCGTGTCTTTGATAACATCAGCCACTTCCGAATAGTTATAATCCGAACGATGAATCACTTTCACTCCATTCTCCAGCTCACTATACGCACCATCATTTAAGGAATTCACCCACAGACCAAATCCTGTCAAGTCAGTCGTTATCGTGGGCACATGAAAGGCAATGCTCTCCAAAGGAGTATATCCCCAAGGTTCATAATAAGATGGATAAACCGTAAGATCATTACCCAAGATAACGTCGTAATACGAGAGATTCAGAATTCCGTCTGCGCCATCTAAATAACACGGTAAAAAGATCACTTTCACCTTATCTGTTGCGGCATTCGACATTCCCAAATATTTCAGGCTATCCAGCACCCGGTCGTTACTCATATCGTGTAGCCAGTGTGTTAGAAAAGGACAATACAACGGCGTAGTAAACTGTTCCTTACTAGACAAACGCTCTTTCAAGTCCTCACGTGCCTCGCCTACCCAACCCGGAATCGTCACAAAAGCCAAGACATTCCTTTTCAGATTGGTATCACGATTCAACCGGTTCAAGGCTTCCAGATAGACATCCTGTCCCTTGTTCTTAAACTCGTAGCGTCCGCTTGTACTGACCAGCAACGTATCATCGCCCAGATTAGTACCCAGCAATTTATTTGCCAATTCCAACAACATCATACGAGCTTTTCGACGTTTCTCTGTATACATAGCACCTTTAGGAACAAAATCGTCTTCAAAACCATTCATCAATATCACGTCAGCCGATTTGTCCAACAATTCCTTGCATTCTCGATTCGTAATCTCGCTCACCGTTGTGAAACAGTCAACACGATGCGTGGTTTGTTTTTCTATGGAATGCTTAGACTGCATATTCAGTTCCTCAGCCATTTGGTCACCATTGTAAGCAAACAAATAATCGTAAAGAGGCTTATGATTTCCGGCTATCGAACGGCCGATAGAGGTAGCATGGGTGGTAAAGATGGTAGCGATTTCAGGGACATGTTTCTGTACATACAGCGCACCCAGTCCCGTCATCCACTCATTTACATGATAGATAACTTTTTTATCTTGCCCTTTTAAATAATATTGGTAATAACTTTCCACAACCTTGCCGGCTGCATACGAAAACATGGACGCTTCATCATAATCGCCGTAAGCATGGAGTGAGTCGACTTGATAGTCAAGCCATGCTCGTGTATAGATATCGTTCTTTACAGCATAATAAGGAGTAAAATCTACCAACACCACAACCGGATGTCCCGGAACATTCCATCGCCCCACACGAAAGTGAAGATTTTCTTTTTCACGAGCATTGTCTTTCCACGACTGCAACAACGAGACATCCTCCACAAACAACGGATTAGTTTTTCCTTGCCACACTTCAGGCCCTATAAATATTAGACGGTCACCTAACTTCTCACATAAAGTCTTGGCACGCGTGGATAAAACAGTATATATACCGCCCACCTTGTTACAAACTTCCCAACTCGACTCGAATACATAATCAGGAATCAACATATCTGTTCCCATAAGGGGTAAAATTTTTTGTAAAGTTACAACTAATAAT
>CAZEPM010000152.1:0-4652 GCA_964514145.1 uncultured Bacteroides sp. | reverse complement strand
TTGCCACTGTTTTTTTGCAAAACTACCGCAAATATATTACAAAAACGTGTCAAAAACATTACGATGGGGCGGGATAATGAGGCGGAACTATCGGAAGGCTTTCAGTGGGGCGGTCATTTCCTTGTCCAAGTCTGCCTTTATTGGTCTTTCTATACCTGCGGAGGTCGAAATCATCGTCCACTTTCAACCCGTCGATACCCTCGTTGTTCCGTATACCTGTCAGCAGATAGCCTTTCTTGCGCGAGCCGGGCATATCGTTGGAAAAAGCACAGAAAGCACTTCCCTGTTCCCTCCGCATGAAAAAACGTATAAATTTTCAACTCCTTACAATGGTATTTCCCAAATAAACTGTATTTTTGCCTCAACCTACCCACGCTGATATCTCCTGAGGAGATGAGGTTATTGGGTGGGACATACATATTGAATGCGTTTCTGACGCTTTGGTTTTGACTATGTAGAACTTCGCAAACTCTCACAGTTAATCGAAAACCAAGCAACGGGGAACGCTCCAGTGGGTGTATTGTATGCAGCCGGTTTCTTCTTTCCGATTATTCGGTTGGAAGCCTGGCCAATATAATTACATCAGCGTGGGGCTTTCGGCGTTGCTCGTTTCGATTAACTGGGCAATGCGAAGGCCTTACATAGTGGAACGAGTGACAGACTGGCTCCACGTTTTTCAGTATTTATGCAGGTGATAATTAATTTCTTATCCGGATTGGAGCTCCCGGAATAACCGTACAATACATTGGCCTGTCAAAGAAAAGATGAGCTCTGTAAGCAAATACATAGATATCTACATTAACAACTACGTCAAGCTGTTCCGTAGTTTTATCGCAAGCAAGTATACAGTTACTATTGGTGGTCTTGCAGATTTTATTGCAGCAGACGACCATGATGTGTTCCTAAATTAGAGGATGTCGCATTATGAATGAGATAACAGTGTCATCAATGTTGCCCGCTGTCAGGAATACAACACTTATGCGTGGTAAGACGTATGTCGGAATTGATTTTGGAACGTCAACAACGGTTATATCTATAGCTTCATTTGATAAATCCAACAATAAAATCCATACAAAGTCTTTGCGGCTGCAGCAAATGCTTCCTGACGGGACTTTGTATGCATCGGAAATAGTACCTACGGTAATCGCCTGGTTGAATGGACGTATTCTTGTCGGAGAAGGTGCGTCGCAGATGAAATACCAGCTTAAAAGAGGGAAGAATATATGGTATTCGTTCAAAATGGAGTTAGGCGAGGATTTGGGAGCAAAGTATTATGACAGCGAATTGCGCGATGTAGACCCGTTCCGGATAAAAAATCCGATTGATGCAGCGCGGGTATTCTTCGCCTACCTGAAATATCTCATTGACAAATACTGCAAGGATAATAATATCAGTACGGATATTTTATATGCAGTAAGCATTCCGGCATCATTCGAAGCGAATCAGCGTAAAGATTTGCTTGATGCGTTGATGTCAAACGAAATGAAAGTGTCGAAGCAAGCCCTTATTGATGAACCGAATGCAGCCTTTATCAGCTATGCCGTATCACGGGCGGCGGAAGACCGTCCCCTGTTCATAAGTCCGGATTACAACTCGAAAGTCTTGGTCTTTGATTTCGGCGGAGGAACCTGCGACATATCTATACTCGAAATAGGACAGAGTGCCAATGGATTCTTCTCTAAAAACATAGCTATCTCAAAGTTCACAAAACTTGGCGGTGACGACATAGACAGGTATATTACATACCATTACCTGATGCCACGCTTTCTGGAAGCAAACGGAATGAAAAAAGAACAATTCCGGACGAATGAACGCAAACAAATAGCATCGGCACTTTATAAAATAGCAGAACGGTTGAAAATATTAATCAACAGGACGTTATCAACGCTTACGTCTGATTTTGCAATACCGGACGTAAAGTCAAGCGATTCAAAGACCGAAATAGAGTCTGACGTTGAGGTCAGGACCGGTAAAGGCACGCTCAAACAGAACAAATTCTATCTGACGAACAAAGAACTTACCGAAACAATGGCTGTGTTCCTGAAACAAGGATGGAGCAAGACCACCCGCATAAAAGGAGAAGATGAATATAACAGTGTGTTTTCGCCCATAGAGAGTGCTATCAGGAAGGCTAAGATTCCGAAAGAAGAAATCGATTATGTCTTGTTTATCGGAGGAAGCAGCAAAAGCCCGTACATCCAGGAAGCCTTGCATTCCTATTTTGAAGATTCGGAGATGCTGGTTCCGATGAATCTGCAGACCCATGTTTCACAAGGAGCGGCAATTCATAGCCTACTGCTCAATGGCATGAACAAATGCCTGATACAGCCTATTACGAGTGAACGGATTTTGATCATTACCAAGGATGCCCAACCCAAAGTCATTCTTCCTGCCGGTACTCAGATACCTTGCGATGTTATAGAAATTAATGATTTGGTAACCAGTCGGAACGGACAAAAGGTTGTCGAATTGCCGATTTGTGTTGGAGATACGACAAAAATGCTCTTCAATCTGAAAATAGAATCTTCCATGCCCAATGGTTTTCCGGTCAATACCCCAATTCAACTGGCAATGGAAGTCAATGCGGATAAGATGTTGATTGTACATGCCACATGCAATGGCACGGTATGCCATGTAGAACCGCTTAGCCCTTTTGCGAATAAAGAACTGACAACCGAAGAGAGGGCTGCCCTGAAAGCAGAAAGACAGGCCAACCTTGAAGCCGAGCAAAATGGCGGTGTGCCTTCGAAAGAAACACTGACCACCCTCAGGTTGGCTTATCTAAGAATAGGGAATGACTTCAAGGCTGCGGAAACCCTTGAACTGCAAAATGAATTGTATCCGGCTTCTGTAAATTACAATCGCATAGGCGTTCTTTACAACAATGCCGGAGTTACGGATAAGGCGATTGAGTTTTATGAAAAAGCGATAGAAGAAAATCCGAATGATAAATATGCCTATGCAAACTTAGGTTCTACTTTGCTTTATAGAAATCCAAAACAGGCTAAAGAATATCTGCAAAAGGCATTTAGCATAGACCCGGAACACGATGTAGCGTTAATAGAATTAGGCAAAATAGATAAAAGCGAAGGAGACACTTCTTCTGCACAAGAAAAATTCAGGAAAGCATATAATATGTATTTGAGGCAATGGAAAACAAACTCCTTGCCCAAATATGCTTACGGATGGTTTGCAACCGTGGCGGAAGAGTTAGGTGAAACTGATTTTGCCAAAGAAATCAGGGCATCTGCCCCCAAGGCAGAAAGTGAAGCTTATTACAACAAAGAGAATTTATCTATGACAAAGACTAAAGCATTAACAAAATAACAATTAAACACTAATACTTATGGCTTGGATAATAAAAGAGGATGAACTTGATCCTCAACAGCGTGATTTTCTTGACAATGTGGACATAAACCGCAAGAATGTCTGGATTAAGGGATTTGCCGGTTCCGGAAAATCCATTTTACTTGTATATACAGCAAAAAAAGTCCGTACAAAATCACCGTCTGCAAGTATTTTATTGATTGTTTTTACTCAATCATTGGTCGAGATGTTCAAGGCAGCATTTAAGGAAATCGGATTGAGTGTTACTGTGAAAACTTACTACGGTTTTATGGGAGATAATAGACGTTATGACTATATTCTATGCGATGAGGTTCAGGATTTAACTCCACGCATAATTCAAGAAATGAATAACAAAGGAAGCCATATTATTGTAGCAGGTGATTCCAATCAATCTATTTATGATTGTGATCCCCGATGGAAAGAAGAAACTGTAACTCCTTCAGAAATAGGACGGTTGATTAACGGAACCACTTTTGAGTTGGGATTCATTCATCGCTTATCACGGTCTATCATTGACGCAGTACAGCGCTTTCTTCCACGTATGAATATATTTTCATCGAAAAGGGATATGACAAAAAGCGACACACAAATACGTTTGTGCGAAGCTCTCTCCGAAGAGAAAGAAGTCGCCTACGTAATGGAACAGGCAACGGAAGCAGTGAATGTAGGTTATACAGCCGCTGTCTTGATTCCATCCACTCAAAAAATCATTCATTTCGTGAATTTGGCGCTTAGCAATGTCGGTAAACCGGCATGGGGAGGAGCAACCAACCGATATGGAAAAACGGATTTTGGTGCAATGAATGCATACCTTGAAGCGAATGGCGTAAAAATGCAATATGTTGGCAATGGGTACGGCAGCTTTTCAGAAAATGACCGCCGCGTCATTATCATGACATATCATAGCGCAAAGGGGCTGGATTTTGATAATGTTTTTATTCCTTTTGTCAATAACAGTATGTATATCTGTAAGGATGAAAGTAGGGCTAAAACCCTGTTCATGGTGGCAATGACCAGAGCGAGAAATAATTTGTATATCTCCTACTACGGTTATCCAAGTGACTTCGTGGATGCTTTCAAATCGAACTGTTCGCATATAGACATCTCTACATCGGCAGTAAGTCAAGCGAGAATTAATAGCAATAATAACAATAATCCTTGGGGGATTCCAAATTGATAGGTACAATGCATTATTTAGCAATTATACGTAAAGCGGATTTTGTCGATTTATTCAAATACGGCAAGCTGAATGTTTATTCAGCAATCAGTTTTGACGGAAATGTCATGGATCATGCAAATGATGA
>CAZEPM010000151.1:3387-4714 GCA_964514145.1 uncultured Bacteroides sp. | reverse complement strand
TTATTTTTTAAGGAGAATTTATCTATGATGGAGAAAACTTGGCGCTGGTTTGGGAAAAAAGATACTATAACTCTTTCAATGCTTCGCCAAATAGGTGTGGAAGGTATCGTAACGGCACTACACGATATACCAAATGGAAAAATCTGGCCTGTTGAAACGATTAAAGAGTTAAAACGATACATAGAATCGTTTGGAATGCGATGGGCTGTTGTAGAAAGCCTTCCTGTATGTGAGGCTATTAAGTACGCAGGTCCTGAACGTAACCAATTAATAGAAAATTATAAGATAAACCTAGCTCATCTTGGCAAATGTGGTATAAAAACAGTATGTTACAATTTTATGCCAGTCATAGACTGGGTACGTACAGACTTGGCATATTCGTTACCAGACGGAACAAGTTCATTGTATTATAATCGCATCCGTTTTGCTTATTTTGATATAAACATTTTAAAACGTGCAGATGCAGAAAAAGACTATAACGAAGAAGAACTTCATAAAGTAGCTGAGTTGAACAAAATAATAACGGAAAGTGAAAAAGATGAACTAATCAATTCCATTATCATTAAGACTCAGGGATTTGTAAATGGTAACATTACAGAAAAAGATAAGAATCCAATATCTGTCTTTAAAAACTTACTTTCACTATATCAAGGGATTGACCGGAGTGTATTGCGCGAAAATATAAAGTATTTTCTTGAGGCTATAATTCCAGTTTGTGATGAATATGATATAAATATGTGTATACATCCCGATGATCCACCTTTTCAGATTCTTGGACTTCCACGCATCGTAACTGATGAAGCTGATCTTTCTTGGTTACTACATGCAGTGGATAATCCTCATAACGGGTTGACTTTTTGTGCCGGTTCATTAAGTGCAGGGGAGCAAAATGATACTCGTCAACTTGCTAAAAAGTTTGCTAAACGCACTCATTTTGTACACCTACGTAGTACTAGTGCTCTGCCAGGAGGGGATTTTATCGAAAGCTCCCACTTATGTGGACGAGGGCATCTAATTGAACTGATACGTATCTTTGAATCTGAAAAACCCGGATTACCTATGCGGGTAGACCATGGACGTATGATGTTGGGAGATGAGACAAAGGGTTATAATCCAGGCTATTCTTTCCATGGACGAATGCAAGCATTAGCTCAAATAGAAGGCATGATGGCAGTAGTGGATGATGAATTAAAAAAGGGACTTTTAAGACCTGGATTTTGATACTACTACTTGTCGGTGAAAGCAACTACTTCAAGTATGAGAATGTGCAGAAAATATTTACAAGATCACAGATAAGGTGCTGACTGATACCGGATACAGTCATATA
>CAZEPM010000151.1:0-3287 GCA_964514145.1 uncultured Bacteroides sp. | reverse complement strand
ATGACAACACACCACAAATAAAAAAACACGCGTCGTGACCTTCATCAGCTATTCGTTGGAAAACAGATAAGGACACGACAAGCGCATCCAAAAAAACAAAAAAGTGATGCAACTATCAGAAAATTGAATAGATAAGTACATCGTTTCAATTATTTGTACTATCTTCGCGACCGATTAGATAAAGCAACATAATGTCTAACCCAATTTAATTATTAAAACAATTATTTATTAATGGAAAATTTAAAGGATATTGCTCCTATTGAAGACTTCAATTGGGATGCGTATGAAAAAGGCGAAACTACGGAAAGTATTAGCCATGAAGAGCTTGAGAAATCTTATGATCGCACGCTTAACAAAATCAACGACCACGAAGTTGTAGACGGAACCGTTATCTCAATCGACAAACGCAATGTCGTTGTCAATATCGGTTACAAATCTGACGGTATCATTCCCCTGAATGAGTTCCGCTACAATCCTGAGCTGAAAGTAGGTGACACTGTAGAAGTGTATATCGAAAATCAGGAAGACAAAAAGGGACAACTCGTACTTTCTCACAAAAAAGCTCGTACTGCACGCTCATGGGACCGTGTAAACGCAGCACTCGAAAACGACGAAATTATCAAAGGCTACATCAAGTGCCGCACGAAAGGCGGTATGATTGTCGATGTATTTGGTATCGAAGCATTCTTGCCGGGTTCACAAATTGATGTTAAACCAATCCGCGATTATGATGTATTCGTAGGCAAGACTATGGAATTCAAGGTTGTAAAAATCAACCAAGAATTCAAGAACGTTGTTGTTTCACACAAGGCACTCATCGAAGCTGAACTGGAACAGCAAAAGAAAGAAATTATCAGTAAACTTGAAAAAGGCCAGATTCTTGAAGGAACCGTTAAGAATATCACCTCTTATGGTGTATTTATCGACTTGGGCGGTGTAGACGGTCTGATCCACATCACCGATCTGTCTTGGGGACGTGTAAGCGATCCGAAAGAAGTAGTTCAGTTGGATCAGAAACTCAACGTTGTTATTCTCGACTTCGATGATGAGAAGAAACGCATTGCTTTGGGATTGAAACAACTTACACCACATCCATGGGATGCTCTCGATCCGAACCTGAAAGTAGATGACCACGTAAAAGGCAAAGTAGTTGTAATGGCTGACTATGGTGCATTCATCGAGATTGCTCCGGGCGTAGAAGGCTTGATTCACGTATCCGAAATGTCGTGGTCTCAACACTTACGTTCAGCTCAAGACTTCATGAAAGTAGGTGATGAGGTTGAAGCCGTAATCTTAACACTCGACCGCGAAGAGCGCAAAATGTCGTTGGGTATAAAACAACTGAAAGCCGACCCATGGGAAACTATCGAAGAAAAATACCATGTAGGCTCTAAACACACAGCCAAAGTACGCAACTTTACAAACTTTGGTGTATTTGTTGAAATCGAAGAAGGCGTTGATGGCCTGATCCACATCTCTGACCTGTCTTGGACAAAGAAAATCAAACATCCGTCAGAATTTACTCAAATCGGTGCAGACATCGAAGTGGTAGTATTGGAAATCGACAAAGAAAACCGTCGTCTGAGCCTCGGTCACAAACAACTCGAAGAAAACCCATGGGATGTATTCGAAACCGTATTCACGGTTGGTTCGATTCATGAAGGAACCATCATTGAGATGTTAGATAAGGGAGCTGTAATCGCATTGCCTTATGGAGTTGAAGGATTTGCCACTCCTAAGCACCTCGTAAAAGAAGACGGTTCACAAGCTCAACTCGACGAGAAACTTCCGTTCAAAGTTATTGAATTCAACAAAGACGCTAAGCGAATCATCCTCTCTCACAGCCGTATCTTTGAAGATGCAGCTAAAGCTGAAGAAAAAGCAGAGAAGAAAGCCGCTGCCAAGAAAGCTACCAAGAAAGAAGAAGCTCCTATTATTCAAAACCAAGCAGCTTCTACCACACTAGGCGACATAGGCGCTTTAGCCGCTTTAAAAGAACAAATGGAAGCTAACAAGAAGTAAGATTCTTTATTTTAAAGTCCTACTCATAAAAAGGAACGGTTGTTCGAAATATGAAACAACCGTTCTTTTTTGCTATCTTCCATAAAATTCTTCGGTTTAAAGAGTAAGTCCAATATCGAATTATCCAAAAAAACTTCAGAGCCACTTATTGAAGAAATCGAGCATAGCCTCTTGCACTTTAGGGCCGCAATCGTGAGGCATACTCCATATTTCTGTACGAAGTCTTTCGCTAACAGATTGACTTTTCCATACTTCCTGCATCGTATTGAACGCATCTTCCACACCCGGAACAGGGAACAAATTGTCATATTGGCCGTTTAAGAAAAACATGGGTTTCGGACAAGCAATGGAAGCAATGTGAGGATAATCCAGATAACGCCGGATGCCGGGAAGACAATTGGCAAAACCGCCACGCTCGTTCCCATATTCCCATGAAAGCTGGCAATCAGTGGTAACCATCCAGCATACCGCTACTCCTGCACGTATCTTGTCTGACAAAGCTGAGAGCATCCACGAGCGGTAAGCACCCATCGAGAATCCCATACAACCGATACGATTGGCATCTACCTCAGGTAATGAAGCCAAAAAGTCGGTCAGATACATATCTTCATAATTCATGAAGGCACTCAAATTACGTCCAAGCATCATAAAATTACCCGCTACGTTGGCATATCGATTGCCATCAACTCCTTCTTTTCTTCCACGGTCACCCCAGAAAATTGCATCTACCGCGATGACCACATAACCGTTCTTCGCCAAATAGTCGCCTACATATTGTCCACCATAACATTGTTTCGCCCAGCCATCCGCATCAGCAAGAACATCATCAGACACCCCAAACGGACGAATCATCTTTTCCTTCCCGATGGTGTAATGTCCACCATGATCGTGCAGAAGCACTACAGCAGGAAATGGCCCTTTGCCTTCCGGAACCAATATATAAGCTGTCACACGTGAATATCCTGTCAGATTCAGGTGGATCTTCTTCGCCACATATCCGTCGCGTTGTTCCTCTCCTATCTCCTCTATCTGATAATCCGAGGTGTAAGGCGGAGGAGCCAACATGGCACTTAACACAGCTTCACGAGCCGTCTGTCTCCATTTTCCAAAATCTGTAATCTCGCTATTCCCCCAAGCCAATGGATAAGTCAATTCTTTCTTCAACTGATCCAAAAATACAGGCATTTCCCGTTCCAATTCATAAGGCTTATCCTGTGAAAGAGCTGTTGTCAACGCAAACAACCCTAAAATGCAAGTAAATAAAT
>CAZEPM010000150.1:0-4742 GCA_964514145.1 uncultured Bacteroides sp. | reverse complement strand
GGGATGTGATGCATAGATTGATTATAACAAATCCATGACTTATGGGTAGTATCAAATAAAGATCGGTTTCAGAGTCCTATTTGCTTAAATAATCCAAAATATGGGCATTGATGGGGTGGCTTTCTGTCTGAATGTAGTAGTTTTGTATTTTTAAAACAGATTCAACCAAACGAATAATTATGAAACGAACTGTGGATATACCTGTCATCAATCGTTCGAAACATCCGCTCCCGTCGTATGCCACTTCGTTATCGGCCGGCATGGATTTGCGGGCGAATCTCGATACCCCCATTGTTCTCAAACCGTTGCAACGTTGTCTTGTCCCGACGGGGTTGTATGTTGCCCTGCCCGAAGGCTACGAGGCTCAGGTGCGCCCGCGCAGCGGACTAGCTATCAAGAAGGGTATCGGTGTTCTTAATGCGCCGGGCACCATCGATGCCGACTATCGTGGCGAAATCTGCGTGATACTAGTCAACCTCTCGGCCGATGATTTTGTGATAGAAGACGGAGAACGCATTGCGCAGCTGGTGATAGCCCGTTGTGAACAAGTGGAGTGGAAACCGGTTGATGCGCTCGATGAGACCGAACGTGGTGAGGGTGGTTTCGGGCATACCGGAAAGATATGATTTAGCTATGTCATCGATACATAATTACATACACGATTGCATGCACCACGGTCTGCACTGTCAAACCCTTGTACGCGGACTACTGTTCGGGTGGCTGGCGGTTTGTTTGCCGGCTTGTGGAACGTCGCGACAAAGTGTGGGTTTGGATGACAACGGACTGACCGAAGTTTCGCTCACAGAAGACGAGCAACGCAAATTTTCATACTACTTCATCGAAGCCCTGAGGCTGAAGCAAAGCAACGAATATGATGCGGCGCTGGAGATGTATGAGCATTGCCTGTCAATCGACCCGACTTCAGCAAGCGTGTTGTTCGACATGGCGCACTTTTATCTGATGATCGGACTGAACGATAAGGCACAACAGACGTTTGAACAGGTTGTGGAGCTCAATCCGGATAATTTCTGGTATCGGCAAACATTAGCTGCTTTCTATCAGCGTTTCGGTCAGATCGACAAGGCCATCGCCGTCTATGAAGACATGACGCATCGCTTCCCTGACCATAGTGAATCTCTGATGACTCTCGTGACACTCTACGAGCAACAACATGACTATGCCAAAGAAATTGCAGTGCTCGATAAGTTGGAACTGAAAAATGGCAAGTCGGAGATGCTGACCATGCAGAAGTTTCGCATTTACCTGCAAATGAAGCAGCCGGAAGAAGCCTTTCGGGAGATTGAGGGACTGATTGCGGAATATCCCAATGATGCGCGCTATAAACTGGTATTGAGCAATGCGTATATGAGTAACGGACGTCTGGACGATGCCCGCAAAACACTTGACAGCGTGTTGGCTGAAGACCCCAATAACCCTTCGGCACAACTGGCCATGGCTGAATATTATCAGCGCATGGGTAACGATTCACTTTATCGGATGGAACTGAACCGCGCCCTGCTCAATGCCCAGCTCGACACTGAGACACGAGTGAATCTGGTGCGGAAAGTGATTGTTGACACCGAACAGCAAGGCGGTGACAGTGCACGCGTCATCGACTTGTTTCACAAAACCTTGCCGCTGGAGACCGAAAAAGCCGACTTGGGCATGCTCTACACTCAATACATGATAACAAAAAAAATGCCGGACGACAGCATCAAGGTATCGCTCAGACATATTTTACACATTGAGCCGGACAACACGGCCGCTCGCATGCAATTGTTGAGTTATGCAGTAAAGAACAACGACTATCAGGAGGCTGTGGAGATTTGTGAACCGGCACTGGAATATGATGCTGACAAGCTGGAGTTTTACTATTATCTAGGCATCTCTTACTTCATGACTGACCGGAGTGACGAGGCGCTCAGCGTGTTTATTCGGGGAGTAGAACATACGACGCCCGAAACCGACAAGGAACTGGTGTCTGATTTCTACGGCATGATTGGCGACATTTATCACAATCAGAAACAGGCTGAACAGGCGTATGCCGCCTATGACTCGGCACTAGTGTATAAGCCGGACAACATTGTGGTGCTCAACAACTATGCCTACTATCTGTCGCTGGAACAGAAAGACTTAGACCGTGCCGAAGAGATGAGTTTCCGAACGGTGCAGGCGGAACCTAAAAATGGTACTTATTTAGACACCTATGCGTGGATTCTGTTTGAAAAAGGTCGCTACTCGGAAGCTAGGATTTACATTGATCAGGCCATGCAAAACGGTGGTAACGAGAGTGCAGTAGTGGTAGAACATTGCGGAGATATCTACTACATGCTGGGGCAACACGACAAAGCACTGGAATTGTGGAAACAGGCGGCGAGTATGGAGGATAACGAATCGAAAACGCTAAATAAGAAAATCAGATTAAAGAAATACGTAACCGAATGAAAAACCAGCGACGACTCTTGGGGCAGATCTTGTGCGGATTGCTGACCATCTTGGTGTTGGCTACCGCGTGTCGCTCTTCGCGTCAAACAGTGGCTCCCGAACAGACAGATCTTTCGGATGTACAACACTATGTGGAGACAATCATCAGTCGAATGCCGATTGTGAACTGTCTGAACGCCAAGATGCGGCTGGTACTGACAGTGGGAAACAGGCGAATGTCGGTGGGCGGCAATCTGCGGATGAAAAAAGACGAGGTCATCCAACTGTCGCTGGTGGGACTGGGCGTTATCGAGGGTGGACGGATGGAGTTTACGCCAGACTCGGTGCTGGTGCTCGACCGGCTCAACCGTCGCTATGTATCGGCGCACTACAATGAAATAGTGTTCTTGCGTGAAGCTAATATTGATTTTCATACCCTGCAGGCTTTGTTTTGGAATCAACTTGTTTTGCCGAAGGTGGAGCAGGTAACGACGGCCGACGTGGATGCTTTCGATTTGCAGTATACTGAGCAAACAGTCGTCTTGACGGAAAACAGCAACCCGACTCAAACCTATACTTTTTATACGTCGCCACAAGCGGCTACCCTCGACAGAACATCGATTGTGACGTATCGGGCAGGAACTTCGTATTGCATGGATTGGTCTTATGACGACTTTGTTACGTTGAATACAGACCACAGTGCCAACCGTTTTCCATCGCAGATAAACGTCAGCCTGACAGGTCTGAAACAGCCGGCGACACTTTCGATTTCGCTCACTCGACTGTCGACTGATGATAATTGGGATAAGCGTACACACGTGTCCGGACGCTATCGGCAGGTGAGTGTGGATGAGTTATTGAAGATATTGCTAAATTTGTGAGAACAATATGAAGAAAGTCTGGATGGTATGGTTGGCTTTGTGTCTGGTTGGCTCGCTGTCGGGGCAGACCAACCGCACGATCAAGGAACTGCAGACTCAACGCGGTGCTTTGCAGAAGGAAATTGCGTCGTCTGAAGAACTGCTGCTATCGACAAAGAAAGATGTGCGTAGCCAATTGAACGATCTGAATCTTATCACCGGACAGATTAACGCGCGCAAGCAACTGATTGCTAATATAGAGCGCGACATAAAAACACTGGAAAGCGAGTTGGAAGATCTGCAGAAACAAGTGACTGTACTGGAGCGGCAGCTGGACGACTGCAAACAACGCTATGCAACATCGATGAGGTATATGTATAAGAAGCGTTCGATTCAGGAAAAACTGATGTTTATTTTTTCAGCTGATGATTTAGTTCAGACGTACCGCCGATTGAGATATGTGAGGGAATACGGAAAATTCCAACGCGTGCAGGCAGAAGAGATTGTGAAAAAACGTACTGAGATTGAAGCTAAACAACGGGAACTGGAAGAGGTGCGGACGGAAAAGGAAAACCTGCTGGGCGAACGTATTATCGAACAGACAAAACTCATGGAACAAGAAAAGCAACAGCGCACCTTAGTTAACGACCTTCAGAAGAAACAACGCAGCCTGCAACAAGAAATTAACCGTAAACGTCGGGAAGCGGAGAAACTGAACGCGGAGATAGACCGGCTAATCGAACAGGAACTGGAGGAAGTTCGTAAACGTACTCAAGCTGAAGAGACGAAGAAGTCGGCGGATGAAAAACAGGACACCAAGACGGACGAAAGCACCAAGACAACTCCCGTAGATGTCTATAAGATAGACAACGAAGACCGCAAACTATCCAGTAGCTTCGAACGCAATCGCGGTATCTTGCCTGTGCCTATTACAGGACCTTACGTCATTGTCAGTCGTTATGGAACGCACGAAGTGGCCGGACTCAAAAATGTGAAACTAGACAATAAGGGCATCGACATCAAAGGAAAAGAGGGCGCGCAGGCGCGTGCAATCTTTAGCGGCGAAGTGTCGGCAGTCTTCCAATATGGAGACATGACGAACGTACTTGTTCGTCACGGTAACTACATTTCCGTGTATTGCAATCTGTCATCGGTGGCTGTCAAGAAGGGGCAACGGCTTGAAACAAGAGACGTTATCGGTGCAGTAGCTAAAGATGCGTCGGGCAATTATATCTTGCATTTCCAGTTGCGAAGGGAGACTACAAAACTCAATCCGGAGAGTTGGATAAAAAGATAGTGAAGTTTTTTGCCAGCCCGCGATACAACTTTCATAGAAAAACCGTAGCTTTGCATGTCATTTAAATAAGGAGAGATGCCGGAGTGGTCGATCGGGCCGCACTCGAAATGCGGTGAACGGGCAACTGTTCCCAGGGTTCGAATCCCTGTCTCTCCGCTTTA
>CAZEPM010000149.1:0-4844 GCA_964514145.1 uncultured Bacteroides sp. | reverse complement strand
GATATCTATCAAATTTGACGGAATATAATTTCTACAGCTAAAAAAACCTACGTATTTTTGTAGGTAACCAGTATTTAAGCACATGAATAACTTTATTTTTCATAGCCCCACAGAATTTGTTTTTGGTAAGGGAACAGAATTGGAAACAGGAAGACTAGTTAAAAAGTACGAGGCAAACCATGTAATGATTGTATATGGCGGAGGTTCTGTCATCCGCAGCGGTTTACTTGATAAAATCAGGCAATCACTAAACGCAGCAGGCGTTCCTTTTTGTGAACTTGGAGGAATACAACCCAATCCTGTGGATACAAAAGTCTACGAAGGCATCGACATCTGCCGGCACGAGAACATAGACTTCTTGTTGCCCGTAGGCGGAGGCTCAGTCATCGACACCGCCAAGGCCATTGCTGCAGGTGTGCCTTATCAAGGCGATTTCTGGGATTTCTTCATCGGAAAGGCACACGTAGAACAAGCCTTAAAGGTTGCTGTTGTACTGACTATCCCCGCAGCAGGAAGTGAAGGCTCAGGAAACTCAGTCATTACGAAAACCTCAAGCCTGCAAAAACTCAGTCTACGCTCACCTGAACATCTGAGACCCGTATTTTCCATCATGAATCCCGAATTAACCTGCACGCTCCCGGCATTTCAAACAGCATGCGGCGTAACGGACATGATGGCTCACATCATGGAGCGGTATTTCACCAACACACCCGAGGTAGAAGTTGCAGACCGAATGTGTGAAGGCGTACTCAAAGCCATTATCAACGAAGCACCTAAAGCTATCAAAAACCCATACAATTACGATGCTCGTGCCAATCTGATGTGGGCTGGTATGATTGCTCATAACGGTACTTGTGGTGTAGGCTGTGAAGAAGACTGGGCATCACACTTTATGGAACATGAAATCAGTGCACTTTACAATGTCACACATGGAGCCGGACTAGCCGTTATCTTCCCCGCGTGGCTGACATGGATGGCAACCCATCACGTAGAAAAAGTTGCACAATATGCCTGCCGGGTATGGGATGTGCCAATGGATAAAAACCCACGCATCACAGCGCTCGAAGGCATACGCCGGTTCAAAACATTCCTGACCTCTATCGGCATGCCGATAACTTTCAAAGAGCTGGGTATCGAACAGCCGGATATCATTCTGCTAGCCGAGAATCTGCATCGCAACAAAGGCCAATCGATAGGCAACTACGTAAGGTTAACCATAACCGACAGCAAAGAAATCTATCAACTAGCACTATAATCCATACAATCATAACCCTATGAGCTACATACGAATACTTCTCATTTACCTCCTGGCAGGCATACAGATTGTCGCATATAGCCAAGAGTCACCCAAACGCGAGTTTCGTGGTGCGTGGATTCAAGTCGTCAACGGTCAGTTTCAAGATATGCCAACCGAGAAGATGCAGCAAACACTGATTGAGCAACTCAATGCCCTACAGAAAGCAGGCATCAATGCGATTATCTTTCAAGTGCGTCCCGAAGCCGATGCGTTGTATGCATCCCCCTACGAACCGTGGAGCCGTTTCCTCACCGGCACACAAGGTCAGGCACCCGATCCGTATTGGGATCCTCTCGCCTTTATGGTAAACGAGTGTCACAAACGAAACATGGAGATACATGCATGGATTAACCCCTATCGCGCCAAGACAAAAAGTACACAGACCTTGGCAGGACACCATCCGGCCAAACTCTATCCCGACCGTTTCATTGCTTACGATGATCAGTTGTTTTTCGACCCCGGCTTACCTCAGAACCGTGCCTACATCTGCAAAATTGTGAAAGACATTATTTCCCGATACGATGTCGACGGACTACACATGGACGATTACTTCTATCCTTACCCCGTACAGGGAAAAGCCATTCGAGACGATGCCAGTTTTGCCTTCTACGGACAGGGATATGACGACATAGCCGACTGGAGACGAGATAATGTCAACCAGCTAGTGAAAGAACTCTACGAAACTATCCGCGCAACAAAGCCTTGGGTCAAGTTTGGCATATCGCCTTTCGGCATCTACCGCAACAAGAAGAACGATCCGAATGGAAGCAACACAAATGGTTTGCAAAACTATGACGACCTCTATGCCGATATTCTGCTGTGGGTCAACAAAGGATGGGTAGACTATATAATACCCCAAGTCTACTGGGAAATCGGGCATCCTAGTGCAGACTATCAAGAACTTGTACATTGGTGGGCAACACACGCTGACAACCGTCCGATCTTCATCGGGCAAGACGTCGTGCGCACGGTGAGCAAACCTGACATGCAAAACCCAAACATCCATCAGCAAGCCCGAAAAATGCAACTTCAGCGATCCGAAATCGCCATACAAGGCAGTTGCCAATGGCCGGCACTATCGGTCGTTGAAAATGTCGGAAACTATGCCACGGCACTCACCCAACACTATCATCGCCACCTCGCCCTGCAGCCCACATTCAGTTTCATAGACGACAAAGCGCCGAAAAAGCCCAAACGACTGAAACCGGTGTGGATGGAAGACGGATACATACTTTGCTGGACAAGTCCGAAAGCCAAACACGAAATGGACAAAGCCATCGCATACGTAGTCTACCGCTTTGCCAAGGGAGAGAAGCACAACCTCGACGATCCATCAAAGATTGTAACCATCACACGACAACCCTTTCTGAAGCTGCCCTACGAAGATGGCCAAACTACGTGGTACTACGTAGTCACCGCACTCGATCATCTGCAAAACGAGTCAAAAGCCGGCAAGAAGAAAGTCAGACTCTAACACACTCATGACCGAAACTACCCTTGAGAAACTCCGCATCCTGACCGAATCGGCGAAGTACGACGTCTCGTGCTCGTCGAGCGGAACCGTGCGAGCCAATCAGGGGAAAGGCATCGGCAACACCGTAGGCGGCGTAGGAATCTGCCACAGTTTCGCCGATGACGGACGGTGCATCTCGCTCCTGAAAATCATGCTCACCAACTATTGCTCTTTCGACTGTGCCTACTGCATCAACCGCAAGAGCAACGATATTCCCCGCGCCACCCTCTCGGTCAGAGAACTGGTCGACCTGACAATCGAGTTCTACCGACGCAACTACATCGAAGGACTCTTTCTAAGCTCCGGCGTTGTCCGCAATCCCGACTACACTATGGAACGACTGGTACGCGTAGTAAAAGACCTGCGAACCATCCATCGGTTTAACGGATACATCCACCTGAAAAGCATTCCGGGAGCCAGTCAGGAACTAATCAACGAAGCCGGACGTTACGCCGACCGCATGAGCGTCAACATCGAAATACCCAACGAACGGTCACTGCAACTGCTCGCACCCGAAAAAGATTTCCAAAGCGTCTATAAACCTATGCGCATCATCCAGCAAGGAGTCATCGAAAGCCGGGAAGAGCGACGCCGACACCGCAAAGCCCCTCGATTTGTTCCCGCCGGACAGAGTACCCAAATGATTGTCGGAGTCACCGCCGACACCGATTACGACATCCTGAGCCTCTCGTCACGACTCTACGCACAACCCTCCATGCGACGCGTTTACTACTCCGGATACGTCCACATCAACAACTACGACCCAAGGTTGCCCGTCCTCAAACAGCCACCCCTTGTCCGTGAAAACCGGCTCTACCAAGCCGATTGGCTCCTGCGTTTCTACCAGTTCCGTGTCGACGAAATCGTAAACGAGAGCCATCCGTTGCTCGACACCGACATCGATCCCAAACTCGCATGGGCGCTGCGTCACCCCGAACTGTTTCCCGTAGACATCAACAAGGCCGACTACGAGATGATTGTCCGCGTGCCGGGCATCGGCATCAAATCGGCCACCCTCATTGTCAATGCGCGTCGCTTCGCCCGCATCACCGGATACCATCTCAAACGCATGGGAGTCGTCATGAAAAAAGCCCGCTACTTCATCACCTGTGCCGAGCTTCCCAACCTGACTGTCAACGAGCTGCACCCCGACAGGCTACGGCTCATTCTCGCCCCACGCGGCAAACACCAATCCGACGACCCCCAACTCGCCCTCCCGTTTGCCGATGACAACGAACCCGTATGACCCTGCTCGCCTCCCCCAATCATGAACACAACAACCGAACTTATCTACCAATACGACCGCACGCTCGACGGGATGCTCACTTGCGTATTCGATGCCTATGCCCGTCGGGAACGCCCCACACAAATCCTCGCCGACACCGACCCCCTCCCGCTCTTCACCGAACACATACACCACGTTACTACCGACACCGGGAAAGCCGGACGCGTCTGGCGCAAGCTCGAGAGCCAACTTAGCCGAGAAGCCCTCAGAGTCATCACCATCAGCCACCTGTCCGAGCAACCCACACTCGACCTTCCCCTGTTCCGTTACCTCGCGAAAGCCGTCGTTGCCGGTCGAGGCTTCGAGCGCAATTTCAGCGATGAAGACGTGCTCTGCGTCACCAACATGGCACGCCGTGTCAGCCATGAGTGCCTGCACATCATGCAGTTCGTCCGCTTCCAGAAAGCAGCCGACGGCACATTCTTCGCCCTCGTCGAACCCGACTGCAATGTCCTGCCCCTCGCAATCAACCACTTCAGCGACCGGTTCAACGACCAGCCCTTCCTCTTATTCGACAAGCGGCGACAATACGGCTACTATCATGCCGACAGACAGACCACACACGTTACTCCCGACCAACAAGCCCCTCACTTCATCACCGGCCGACTGGACGACACCCTGCTCGCGCCCGACGAGAAACTCTACGAACGACTCTGGCAAACCTACTTCAAGGCCATCTGCATACGCGAACGCCTCAACCCCCGAAAGCAACGACAAGACATGCCCGTCAGATACTGGAAATATCTGAC
>CAZEPM010000148.1:0-4855 GCA_964514145.1 uncultured Bacteroides sp. | reverse complement strand
GCAATAAAAAACATGGCTATCTCTCCTAAGATAACGTGAGTCGGGACGGGTAGTCCCGCCTCTTGGCGCTGGTCGTTCCCCGACCGATGAGGTTTCTACTGAGAAATAATGCGTGACACTGTTTATTTTGCACTACAGGCCTCGCCAGTCTCATATCCGGCTTCGGTCTGCAAGCTGCAGAGGCCTGCTGTGCGTGCCACGGTAAGATACCCTGATGCCACGAACGTCTCGGCCGTTAAGACATGTCCCCGAGTTCAGCAGTTTTTTATTTAAAGACACTGTAAGCGGTAAGACTTTGCTTATCCCTTCAACTCGTTTTCTCTCCATTTTTTTGGCGACAAGCCCAGATGTTTTTTCACGTAACGGCCAAAGAAAGAAAGGTTTGGAAAGTCGAGTTCGTTATACACTTCTTTGATGCTCTTGTCGTGTCTTCTCAGCAGTGTCTGAATATCTTTCACCACCCATTGGTTGATGAGCTCGGAGGCCGTGTACCCGCTGGCCTTTTTGCAGATGGTGGAGAGATACTTTGGTGTGATGCAAAGTTTGTCGGCATAATAGTTCACGCTGCGTGGCTTCGGCGAAGTGCCGGTGAGGATTTCCATGAAGTTGCTGAACATCCGGTCTGTCGCCGAATAGGTTTGTGGCTTCAGCTTGTATGAACTGTCGAGGATATTGATGAGTTCATAGCGGAAGGCTTGTAGCAGGGCATCAATCAGTTCTTTGCGGTATTGATGTGGCGTACCTGTCATTTTGATGCGTATTAAGTCGTAATAGCGGCAAAATAAGTCGACTTCGCCGGGAGATAGCGTCAGCACAGGCGATTCTTCCAATGACTTGATGACATCCCACGAATCTTTACCTCCGCTAAGCTCAAGTTGTTTGAGGTATTCTTTCGATATCGCGAGGCATCGATATTCGGTATCCAAACTTATGTTGCTTTTCTCCAACGTCAGGTTGGGACGACAAATCAACAAATCGTTGGCTTTGAAGTGGAATTGCTTCCCATCGAGGTAAAGCGAACCGTGACCGCGCAGGCAAAGCAAACCAACCATGACGTCAAGCTTGATCAATTCATACTGGGTGACTCTACCGACGTTTTCCACAAGGGTTATGCGCTCGTCACCGTAGTAGCCAATGTCATTCAGACTCTTGACGCCGTCAATATTTTTTATGTCCTGTTTCATAACTTCTATGTTGATTTCGCTACAAAAATAGAGAAAATTCCCACAGTGTTGTATATCACAATAGGACACATTTATGTTCTAAAAGTCTTATACATTGTTTACATAAGAAAAATAGAGCATTATTGCGGCGATAAAGGAAAGCATATTTTGATAAAAAATTTCTTTTTTTTGTCACATAAAACCAATCAGATATACCATTATGAAAAAGACTTATTGGACACTAACTATTGCATTTATTTTCCTCGTGATGGCCTGCCAGAATGGTAAGGATGTGAATTCCACCACACCCCCTGTGCAAGTGACGACTATGGAAGTGCGTTCTGTGTCTGCTACTAAAACAGGACATTTCTCCGGAACCGTGGAAGAGAAAAACAGAACAGCGCTCAGTTTTGCCACGGCAGGTACGGTGAAGAGTATCGACGTACGCTTGGGCGACCATGTAGTCAAGGGGCAGCTCATCGGAACACTCGATGATACTTCGGCACGCAACGCCCATGCAGCCGCGCAAGCTGCGCTGGAGCAAGCCGAAGATGCTTTTGCCAGAATGAAAAAATTACACGATAAGGGAAGTCTGCCCGACATCAAGTGGGTAGAGATACAAAGCAGTCTGCAGCAGGCGCGTGCCGCCGAGGCACTGGCACGCAAGGCGGTGGATGATTGCCAGCTCACCGCACCCTTTGCCGGTATCATTGCCGACAAGACAGGTGAAGCAGGGCAGAACGTGATGCCGGGCGTGGCCGTGGCACAGCTTGTGTCGACCACCGGACAACAAGTAAAGATTGCTGTACCCGAAACGGAAATCGGTCGTATTGCCAAGGGACAAAAAGCCGCTGTGATGGTCTCCGCATTGGGCGGAAAATGCTACGAGGCTACCGTGACCGAACGCGGAGTGACGGCCAATCCTCTCTCACGCTCATACGAAGTGAAACTCAGAATAGACAATGCCGACACCCATCTTCTGTCGGGCATGGTGACGGAAGTACAGTTACACTCGTCCCAAGAGAAGACGACCATCGCGTTGCCCGTAAACATTGTGCAACTGGATGAAAAGAATCGTCAATTCGTTTGGATCGACAGCGACGGAAAGGCAGAAAAGCGTTTCATAGTCTGCGGAGACTTTACCGATGAGGGCGTCATCGTGACTCAAGGACTGAACGAGGGTGACCGTGTCATCATCGAAGGACAACAGAAAGTGTGCAACGGAACAGTCATTACCAGAGAAGAGGATAAGCTATGAATACAACACCTGAAAAACGAAACTACGTTGAGTGGTCTATGCGCTATCGGGGCATCGTGATCCTGATAGCGGCCTGTCTTGTAGCATTCGGTATCTACTCGTTGCCACAGATGCGTAAAAACGAGTTTCCAGACTATACCGTCCGGCAGGGTATAGTCGTGGCTGTGGCACCGGGGTTCACCTCGCAGGAGATTACCGAGCGGGTGACCAAACCACTGGAAGAATATATCTTCACCTATAAGGAAGTGAAGAAGCAGAAAACCTTTTCAAAGAGCCGCGACGGCATTGTCTACATACAGGTAGAATTAAACGACGACTTGCATGACAAGGATGAGTTCTGGAGCAAGTTCAAGCACGGTGTGTCGCAATTCAAGAGCGAGCTTCCCTCCAACGTGCTGGCCTTACTGGTAGAGGACGATTTCGGCGACACCTCGGCATTGCTTATTACGATGGAAAGCGAAGAGAAGACTTATCGCGAACTGAATGACTATATGAATCTGCTTCAAGATCGTCTGCGCCGCATCTCCTCGATCGGACGTATGTCGGTCAGCGGAATGCAGAAAGAGCAGATTTCCATCTATTTGGATCAGGATCGTCTCGCTCAATACGGCATCGGGGAACAGACCTTGGCTCTGACATTGATGCAGAAAGGATTCACGATCGGCGGCGGTCGGATAAAGAACGACCGGTATACCCAACCTATCTACGTAAATCCCTCACTCAACACCGTGCGCGACGTGCAGCAGCAAATTATCTATGCTGATCCGGCGGGTAATGTGATACGTCTTAAAGACGTAGCGCGTGTAGTGTGTGAGTATCCTGAACCGGACAGCTACATCACCAATAACGGCAAGAAATGCCTCTTGCTATCGGTCGAAATGAAGAAGGGACAAAACATCGTAGCCATGGGCAATGAGATGGACGCTGTGCTGGAAACTTTCGAACAGGAGTTGCCCGAAGAAGTCAGCCTCTTTCGCATCACAGACCAAAGCCAAGTTGTAGGTGACAGCGTGTACAACTTCCTTAAAGAATTGCTCATAGCTATTGTGGCCGTGCTCATCGTGGTTATGTTACTGCTACCCTTGCGTGTGGCACTGGTGGCTGCCAGTACCATACCGATCACCATATTTATCTCATTGGGACTGTTTTATGCTTTCGAGGTGGAACTGAATACGGTCACGCTGGCCGCTCTTATTGTGACGCTGGGCATGATTGTAGACAACAGCATCGTCATTATCGACAGCTATTTGGAGAAGATAGGCGATGGCATGTCGCGCTGGCATGCCTCCATTTGGAGCACCACGCACTTCTTCAAGTCGATCTTTTCAGCCACATTAGCCATCAGCATTACGTTCTTTCCGTTCCTTCTCACCACTACGGGAGCGATCAACGACTTTTTACTCAGCTTCCCTTGGGCTATCACGCTGATTCTGGCTGTGTCACTGCTTGTGGCCACCATGTTGGTTCCTTTCATGCAGTTCTGGTTCATACGCAAACCGATAGCACCGGTTACGGGGAAGAAAAAGAAGAAATTCTCTTTCCTCGACCAACTGCAGGCATGCTACAACCGACTCATCGCTTTTTGTTTCCGTTGGCCTAAATCCACGTTGGCAGTAGGCGTGTTCTCTATTTTGATTGGAGCCGCCATCTTGGGTAACTTGCCCATGCAGATGATGCCTGTGGCCGACCGCAACCAGTTTGCCGTGGAAATCTATCTGCCTCTGGGAACATCGCTGAATCAGACCACACAAGTGGCTGACAGTCTGGAAATGATTTTACGTACTGACCCGCGTGTGGTGAGCGTGGCGTCTTTCAAGGGGTGTTCTTCACCGCGCTTCCAGACAGCTTATGCACCGCAGATAGGCGGGACGGAATATGCACAGTTCATCGTTAACACCACAGGTACGAAGGAAACGGTGCAGCTGCTTGACGAATATACCCCACGCTACAGCGGCGCATTCCCCGGAGCCTTGGTGCGCTTCAAGCAACTGAGCTACAACGAGGCCGTCTATCCCGTAGAGTTCCGTCTGAGCAATAACAATTTGGACACACTGCGTCGCGATGCAGAGAAGGTGCTCGCCCTGATGCGTACCACGCCCGAACTCCTCCTCGCCCAGACCGACTTCAACGACCCTGTGGCAGCGGTAGGCATCCGACTGAAAGAAGATGAAGCCTCGCGGCTGGGCGTGACAAATGCTATGGTGGAAGCTACGTTGGCCATACGCTACGGTGCAGGACTGTCGGTGGCTACCCTGTGGGAGGGCGACTATAGTCGCAATGTGGTGCTCAAAGGCAAGCATGCCGACGAAGCAATCCCCACCGACCTTGCCGATGAACTCATACCCGCCATGGGCGGTATGACGAACGTGCCCCTGCGCCAAGTGGCTGATATTGTGCCCCGTTGGGAACTTGGACAGATTGTGCGCCGCAACGG
>CAZEPM010000147.1:0-4967 GCA_964514145.1 uncultured Bacteroides sp. | reverse complement strand
GAAACACAAGGTGAAACAACGCCAAAACATGTACGGCGGACAGGGAAGGGAAATTTTCAAAAGAAGGAGTGCGGAAAGCAATGGTTTCAAACAAGAAGAAATGTAGAAAAGATACAATCCTATGAGTGCGTATCCATCAGCAATCTTCAAAAGCTGCTTCCGGATATGCATCACAGGCTTAAGAATCTGTAAAACCGATTCCTGCCGAGAACCTACAAACAGGAACAGGCTGAAAGTGTTTATCTTTTTAGATGTTCTATCAAATAATTGGAAATTAACGTATATACATGTTCGCTCGTACGTCCTCCATATATGCTATGGTTCCGATTGGTATATACATGCATGTCGAACTGAATTCCGGCTTGAGTTAAAGCCTCGCTATATTCAGCTGTATTCCGGAAATGCACATTATCATCTGCCATGCCATGCACTAACAATAAATCACCATGCAACCGATCAACCCGTTCAATGGCAGATGCATCACGATAACCTTCGGCATTTTCTTTAGGTGTACGCATAAAGCGTTCCGTATAGATACTATCATAGTAACGCCAACTCGTTGGAGACGCAACAGCTACTCCGGCTTTGAATACGGGAGTGCCCTCACTCATCGACATCAAGGTGTTGTATCCTCCATAACTCCATCCCCAGATGCCAATTGCTGAGCTATCCACATAAGGGAGTTTACCCAAGTAAAGAGCTGTTTCCACCTGATCTTTCGCTTCTTGCACTCCCAAATGCATATAGGTACACTTTTCAAACTTAGTTCCTCTTCCTCCTGTTCCGCGACCATCAACGCAGACACTAATGAATCCTTGTTGAGCCAAATACATTTCGAATAACATACCATTGCCTCGTGCTCCATTGCTCCAGCTATCCGTCACCATTTGAGAACCGGGGCCACTATATTGATATAGAACGACAGGATATTTACGGTTCGGATTGAAGTCTGCAGGTTTTACCATCCATCCGTTCAATTCCATACCATCTGTTGTCGTGAAAGTAAAAAACTCGCGTGTGCCTAATGACAATGTTGAAAGTTTTTCCACATAAGCAGAATTATCAACCAAAGTTTTTATCACTTTTCCTTTATTATTACAGAGTGTAACAATAGGGGGTGTATTCAGATTCGAATAGGTATTGAGATAATATTGCATATCCCTACTAAATACAGGATTATTCGACCCACGTTCCTGACTCAGCTGTGTGACATTCCCTTTCGTATCAACCTTGTAAATAGCCTTACACAACGGACTCTCTGCATTAGCCGTATAATAATACACATTTTTCTTCGGATCCCATCCTAAATACGATGTTACTTCAAAATCTCCATCGGTCAGTTGACGTATCAGATTTCCATTAATTGAATACAGATAAAGATGATTGTAACCACTACGTTCACTCATCATTACAAACGTATCGTCATAAAATTCGAGTTCATCATAGGCTTCTTCCTTAATATATTCGGATGCTTCGTCACGAACCAACAGCCGACAGATGCACGAGCGTGGATTTGCCGCATAAATCTCAAAACGATTTTGCGTACGATTAAGGGTTGTGATATAAAGCGATTCCGCATCCGTATCCGAAAACTTGATGCGAGGAACGTAACCGTCAACTTCAAGGGGAAGGTCTATTTGACGTGTCACACGCGACTTAATATCATAGGAATGAACCGTTATGGTAGCATTTTGTGCCCCTGCCACAGGATACTTATAAGTATAGCTTCCCGGATATTCTGCAAACTTTGTGTAAGACGGAGCCAAACCTTTATACAATGGGAATGAATAGAGTGGTACACGACTTTCATCAAAACGTACATACGCCAGCATTTGTCCGTCTGCACTAAAGTCAAAAGCTCTTGCATATCCAAATTCTTCCTCATTCACCCAGTCTGGTATACCATTTAGCACCTGATTGTATTCGCCATCTTTCGTGACTTGTGATTCACTGTTGTTGAAGAGCAGTTTCACAAGATAGATATTGTTATCACGTACAAAAGCAATCTGTTGCCCGTCAGGAGAATACAAAGGAACTTGCTGTGCCCCGTTTTGAGACAACGGAGTCAATGTGTTATTCCGTATAGAGTAAATATAATATTCTGCAGTAAACGAATGACGATATATTTTACGTGTCTTTGTCTGAATAAGGATAGTGCTTTCATCCGGCGACAATATGTACCCGTCAAATGTTGACAATTCTACATTGCGAGCTGTCTCAACATCAAACATGACTCCCACCTCAGCACCGTCTTTAAATGAATATTTAACGATACGTTTTCCATCAGGACTAATTTGTGCATAATGCTCTCCATCAGGCAATGGAGTAACACTGCGCATTCGCTCAGGAGTATATTCACCGGAAACAATATCATGAACAGTCAGTTCGCCTGCAGCCCAAACCAGCAAGCCTCCTAACAGAAAACAGAATGTAAGAATAAAACGAAGTCTCCTCATAAGAACAATAATTATAGATTCATTCATGCAAAAGTAACTGTTTGTCGCTAGAATAACAGCGAATTTTCATATTTTTGTGCGCAATTGTAGGCATGATTTATATTATGGAGCAAACTTTCTTGTTTAATGGGTTCAGTACATTCTTACAGCAATATTTTGATAAGAAAGTACAAAAAATATCTGTTAATGCAGGACTTTCGTGCCCCAATCGTGACGGGAAAATCAACCGAGGCGGGTGTACTTACTGTAACAACCAAACATTTAATCCGGCTTATTGCCGTACAGACAAATCAATTTCTCAACAATTGGAAGAAGGAAAAGCCTTTTTTGGGCGTAAGTATCCTTCGATGGAATACCTGGCCTATTTCCAAGCATTTACAAACACCTATGCAGAACTCTCCACATTAAAGCGACTGTATGAGGAGGCTCTGACGGTATCCGGTGTTGCAGGCTTGGTTATCGGCACACGCCCCGATTGCATGCCTCAAGCCTTGCTCGACTATCTGCAGGAGCTTCATCGTTCACATTTTATCTTGATAGAATACGGCATAGAAAGCACCAACAACCAAACGTTGGCACGCATCAACCGAGGTCATACCTTCGAAACAACCATAGAAACCGTCAAACGGACAGCACAGGCAGGGATTCCGGTCGGAGGGCATGTCATCCTAGGTCTACCGGGAGAATCATCCGAAGACATAGTCCGTCAGGCAGAAATCCTATCCGAGCTCCCGATTTCCATCCTCAAACTACACCAGCTACAGTTAATCAAAGGCACACCAATGGCAGCGGAATACGACACTCATCCGCATGATTTCCACATCTATACCCTAGATGAATACATCGAACTGGTAATCGACTACATAGAACGGTTAAGACCGGACATCGTTTTGGAAAGATTCGTATCACAATCACCTCCGGAACTGCTCCACCTGACCGGATGGAAAATCAAGAACCACGAGTATACCGAACGCCTCAAACATCGCATGCGCGAACGACACACATGGCAAGGCAGACTCTATCGCAAGCAATCAACATAACCCTATAAAACAGACTCATTATGGTAAAACTAACAGAAAAAGTACATTATGTAGGCGTCAACGACCGGGTCAAGACACTCTTCGAAAACCTATGGCCGCTACCATACGGAGTGACCTACAACTCCTATCTCATCGTCGACACCCACATCGCGTTAATCGACTCCGTAGACGTCAGCTTCTCTGACCGCTATATAGAAAAAATCCGACAGATTATCGGCGACCGACCCATTGATTATCTGATCATCAACCACATGGAGCCAGACCATTCCGGGTCGATACGGCTCTTAACACAGCTATACCCTGACATCACGCTGGTAAGCAACAAAAAGGCGCTCGACATGGTAGAAGGCTATTACGGACCCGCCTCACGGACACTCACCGTAACCGAAGGAAGCACGCTCGAACTGGGACAACACAAACTCACCTTCGCCATGATTCCCATGGTACATTGGCCTGAAACCATGGTCACCTACGACCTCACGGACAAAATCCTCTTCTCCGGAGACGCCTTCGGATGCTTCGGAGCACTTAACGGCACGCCACTCGACCATCAGATGGATACCTCACCATACTGGAGCGAAATGGAACGATACTATGCCAACATCGTCGGCAAGTACGGAGCAGCCGTACAAAAAGCGCTGGCCAAGATAAAGGACACTGACATACGGATGATATGCTCCACCCACGGCCCCGTGTGGACAGGAGACAACATCCCCCAAGTCGTCGGCACATACGACCGGCTAAGCCGCTACGCAACCGAAGAAGGAGTCGTCATCGCATACGGAACCATGTATGGCAACACGCAACAGCTCGCCGAAACCATTGCCGAAGAACTCGCGGAAGCCGGCATACGAAAAATCGCTCTCCACGACGTTGCCCACGTCAACCATTCCTACATTCTGGCCGACATCTTCCGATACCGAGGACTAATCCTCGGAGCTCCCACATACAACGCATCCATCTTCCCGCAGATGGAAATGCTCATGAGCGAAATCGAGATGCGCGAAATCAAAAATCGCTATCTGGGATGTTTCGGGTCGTACACGTGGGCAAGCCATGCCGTCAAACGATTGAAGGCCTTCAGCGAAAGAGTCTCGTTCGAACCCGTCGGCGAACCGATAGAAATGAAACAAGCCATGAAAGAAGCCACCCGCGAGGCCTCACGCCTACTGGCACAGGCAATGGCAGCCCGCCTGAAAGCAGACCGGGCATAAGAAGCAGGCAAGCCGCCCCGACCCATACGCCAACCGAAGAAGAGGCTGCCCCCAAGTATACGCCGGGCAGCCTCTTTGTCATCCTCTCCCGCCCGGAAACAGACGGCCACACCGGACGCAACCCCACACCATATTATATACGCCCGTCCACCCCTCCGCTGCGCGGGCATCATGCCACATCCGCATACCTGCCCCTTCCGAATACACGCCTCACCATGACCCCCTCCGGAGACCACCCGAGAAAAGGTACGACCTTT
>CAZEPM010000146.1:0-4986 GCA_964514145.1 uncultured Bacteroides sp. | reverse complement strand
AGCCCATACTTGTCATCATTACCAAAATGCCACTTGCCTTTATTCTCCGAATCTGTTTCTGGCTGAATCCTGGGCAATGAATTATCAATTTCGGTACATTTAATGTTTTCGGATTCTGCATTATTCTCTCTCCCGCTTTTGTTTGCGATTATTACAAACGCTGAACATATTATAGATAAAACATAAACCAAAAATGGTAAAAATTGTGTATATTCATCCAAATCGTCTACAATATAGGTCAACAGTATAACAGAAAAAAAAGTAATAGCAACAAATACAAGAATGACAGCACTTGAAGTATATTTCAACACACTTCCCGTATCATTGAGTTCTTTTTGCACATTTTTTATAATGAGATACAATATCGTTAAGAAGGCATTAATTACGGAAAAACATAACAACGAGACCATCCCGTCTATTTCTCCATAATAATATTGCCCAAGATAAATGTAACCGTCCAAATCCTCCGTATGTGCAAACAGATAAAAATATGCTACAGTTAATATGAGCAGCACAGCAGATACAAAACCGCTTACTTTTAAGGCTTTTTCAGAATTATTTTCCATAACACACCTTGTTTAATAGGGAATATTGTTTGAAAAGGTTGGAATGTTCTCCTCCATTCCAATTCCTTTACTATACAGTAACTCCCTTGATTATATTAAATACTTATAGTTGAAACATAGATTTCTTATTAGCAGGAATATGACTATCTATCTCGTAAAACAATTTTTCTTATCAAGGATATCATTGATAGCATCCTCAACTATCTGCTTGTAGACAGTTGGTTCACCTGTTCGGAACTCCTGCGCATCTCATACGACACCGAGTTCGGCTCCAAGACTGTCCCAGAACTCATCAAGCTACTCGGTATGTAAACGGTAACGAGAAGTGCACAGATTTCGGTAATCCGGTGCTCGATTTTGTCTTTCATATTTTCCCTCTTCCAAGAAAAGATGTTAAAGTTGATGGATTGCTTCATTCTTAATGTATATTCCCACCATTAGAAGAACATTCTATAAAATATACAAAGTCCTTGACTTTCTTTACTTTTTCTGTCAAAGGCAATGATGATACAGAATTGTTTACTGGCATTACATCTTCGGCAAGAGAGCTTTCCATCAGATTTCTCAAATATGATGCTTTAATGGCATATCCGACATTTTCTGCTGCTGTATGTTTGGCAGCAACTATTCCTATCAAGTTTCCTTGACTGTCAAATAAAGGGCCGCCACTGTTGCCTGGTTGTATAGGGGCAGAAATCTGATATAATGAATTATCACCCTGGAAGCCCGTCCTTGAACTAACAACACCAGTGGTCAGTTTGATTTCATCTCCCATTGTTGTTGTCAAAGGATAACCAAGAACAAAAATCTCCTCACCCACATCTGCCATTGATGTCTTTACTTTATAAGGAATAGTCCCAAATACCTTGAAATCAACATCATCAATTTTAAGTATAGCCAAATCATTGACTTTGTCAGACGCAATCACTTTTGCTGAATAGGATGTTGTGAAATCTCCCTGAACTCCACGTATTTTTATACTCTTTGCTCTATCAATTACGTGGTAATTTGTGCAGATATAACCATTATTCAAGGCAAAGCCGGAGCCTGACCAATTTGTTGGCTCTTCTGATGTATTATCGCTTGATATTGATGCTGTTGGATACGTTTTTAAGTAAGTTGATGAAGAACCGTCTTCAAATGTAATTTTCATACTTTGCCCATCAAACGTTATATATACATCATTTATTGTCTTATTAAGCATATAATAGTCTGCTTTAAACAAATGTGGTGTTGCAGTAGAATGTAAAACAGACTTTATATCTCCACTTCTCCACTGCTTAAATCTCTCACTACTACCCAAATAAACAAGTTTGTATTGATCGTCGTCTTTTATACATCCTAATTTATATTTAGATTCACCTATTTGCTCATATATTCCAACAACACCGTCATTTTGCTCATCTATTTTTTTCTTAATAGAGAATTCATTATATCCAGTTGTGGGAGTTGTTGGAAACGGATTATTAATTTTGATTCCATACCATTCATATCCGGTATCACCTATAATTTCCCTAATGTAGACATAATCCTCACCTGGAGACAGTTTGTCAAAATGGAGTTCCAAAACCATATAATTGGCTCCACGGCTTGGTTTATAGTAAGTGTCTAATTTATCATTTCCTAAACTTCTAATCAACCAACCATTATTACTTAAATTTTGCCTTCCCTCACGAACTCTTTGCACTGCATCATAATATAGTTGAATATGAAACTGTGTCAAATCCATTCCTGAAGGAGGTGCAGGTATAGCTTGTAAGTTTGAGCGTCTTGCATCACTAATATTCCAAGCATCACAAGGAACAAGAACTGTCGCCGAAGATATGGCATGGGTTCGCCCTTTGTCTTTAGGGAACTGAATTCTTGCAATCGTTTCATTATCAATTATATCGACACTGATAATCTTACCTCTATTATTTTGGCTTTGAACGGTGGGGATATATGTAATCTGTGCCGTCGTTGTTACACAGAATACAACACAACTAATGACTAAGATTAGAAAAGAAATTATTTTTTTCATACTTTGATTATTCAGTAACTATGTCCTGTATATATTTCAGTTTCTTGAATCTTTCTGACAATAATTTCCGGATTAATTACATGAATTAACCTTTCATAAAACTTATAGTCAACATCCGATATTTTACATCCGAAAAGTATTTGGCGTATATCAACTTTACAATACGAAGACTTGGTGAATAATCGCACCTCTTGTTCATATTGCCATAATTTTGATTTATGTGAAAGTAGTTCTCGACCTTCAGTATCATTGTTTGCTGTTGGCAAGTCATCAACATAGTTGATAGGTTCCAAAACATCCCAGTTTTTAGGAATAATTTCGATGCAACACCCTTTATGCCCTTCGGCATAATGAGTCCATAAAAGTGTATGCTTATAATCTGTACTTAAAGAGCATATCCTTGTCTTGTCTTTTCTCGTTTTAAGAAGTCTTATTATATTCTCATTATATCTATTTATAAGGTATGCTCCCTCCATAGGGTCATTAAGTTCATCATATCTTGCAGCATAAAGTCTGGTATTGACAAGTATATCCAAAAAATGCCTAATATTATTAAGACTTCGGAATTTATGATAATGAACCATAATACTTATATGTTGATTTCATTGATATTAGCATAGATGAATTCGCCATTTGGAACTAATCTGAATTTATCAAATACTGCATAAATCTGGTATTCGACGTCTGTTGGAAGCACCCCTAGTGATTTGATTAGCAATGCCAATGCATATTCTGCATTTTTGGTCTCCACATACAGTTTTTTGTATTCCACCTCATATCCGACAGGAATAGGGATTAATTCATCAATTGTGGCTCCTTTAAATGTCTTACCAATCAGGAATTTATTGGATTCAATTATTCCCTCTAATTCATGAAATCGCATAATGAATAGCGTGACCCAGCCCAACTCCGAACTCTGGTGGTTTATATACAAGGAAAGTGTGGAGCCGATTTCACTTGACTTATAGAAGGTTGTGGTAAAACCCGGAAGAAGACAAATGACATCTAATTACCCCACACTTGTACAGATATGAGGAATCCGGAAATACAAAATTCCCTTACCACAAAATCCAAACAAGAATGAGTGCTGTCCATCGTCCTTTCTTCCTTTGAAAATTACCACATTTTCTATAAAGGACTTATGAAAACACTTTCATCAATATGTAATGCAGGTCGCCCAGCTTCCACAAAGATAGAAAACACTTCCGACATAATGGACAACACTCATGGAGTATTGAATGCCTAATTTCGCCTTAAATTTTCATCCGTCCAAGACCTTCTTTGTTAGATGTATCTGCAAAAGAGCCACGACCCCAAGAAAGTTCATGGCTCCCGATAACCCGCCCTGACGACCTGTCTTCTTTTATCCCAAATCGGTCGTTGGAATACCCTATTTCGTGGTCTTGCTTGTAAAGTATTGAAAACAAGTCCTTGCAAGTCTAATTTACAAATCGCTGTTTATTAACATATTATAACAAAAATCACAAATAATCAGCCTCTATTGAGCGATTTGGGTTTATTCACCACCGGTTTTCTTTCAGTGGTTTGCACGAAAACGGCATATATAGCCCGGTCATTTCGTAGATTTTCCGTAAATTCACGTTTTAATCTATTTCTAGAGGCGCAAAAGATGGGAGGATTATTCGTCAGGAAAAGTATCGATGCCATGCAGGCAGAAGCCAATCTGTCGGGAAGCAGAACCTTGAAGCGTGTATTGGGACCTGTCAATCTGGTTGCATTGGGCGTAGGTGTAATTATCGGGGCAGGTTTGTTTTCCCTTACGGGCCTGGTAGCATCGGAATATGCGGGGCCGGCCATTACGCTTTCGTTTATCATCGCCGCTGTGGGCTGTTGCTTTGCCGGCTTGTGTTACGCCGAATTTGCCTCTATGATACCTGTGGCGGGCAGTGCCTATACCTATTCGTATGCAACGATGGGCGAACTGATTGCGTGGATTGTCGGTTGGGATTTGGTATTGGAATATGCTGTGGGAGCCACGCTCGTCAGTGTCAGTTGGAGCCGTTATTTTACGGTCTTGTTGGAGAGTGCGGGTGTATATTTGCCCCCTTCTTTAGTAGCTTGCCCGTGGGACGGAGGGATCATCAACGTTCCGGCTATGGTAATTGTGGTCTTGATGAGCCTTCTCTTGATGCGGGGAACGGCAGAGAGTTCTTTCTTCAATGGCTTGGTTGTTTTCTTGAAAATAGTAGTAATCCTGATTTTCATCATTTTAGGCTGGCAATTCATCCAGGCGGACAATTATGTCCCTTACATCCCGGAGAACACAGGCAAATTGGGAGAGTTTGGCTTTTCCGGTATCCTGAGGGGAGCTGCCATCGTGTTCATCGCCTTTATGGGTTTTGATATGGTAAGCACGGCGGCACAGGAAACGAAAAAACC
>CAZEPM010000145.1:0-4992 GCA_964514145.1 uncultured Bacteroides sp. | reverse complement strand
TAATTAATACTGAATGATGTTGAAAAAAGCGAATAAAAAAAGAATGTTATTGGTATGTAGTATGACAAAATGATATTTTTATCCGGTTTTATTTGGTTTTTTAAATGACATAGTGATTGATATATCGAGAGTTTTTGGCATATTTGCTAAAAATATGCTCACATGGAACTGATAAGGGATTTTTCTCAAATGATTACACGCTTGCAGTCTCTTAAAAATAGGAAGCAAGTGGCTGTTGTATGTCCGAATGATGAGCATACCACGTATGCCGTTAATCGAGCCTTGAAGGAAGGAATAGCTGATTTCCTGTTGCTTGTCGAATCAAAATTTTTAGCAGATGCTGAAAAAATCTGGCAGTCTGCTCCGGATCATGTATGTATAGAAGTTGTTGATTCGCCTGATATCGCTGCCGCCCGTGCAGTTGCTTTAGGGAGAGAGAAAAAAGTTGATGTTTTGATGAAAGGCTTAATCAATACGGATAATCTTTTGCGTGCTGTATTAAACAAAGAAATCGGATTATTGCCTAAGGGAAATGTATTGACTCATGTGACAGTTTCTCACGTTCCACAATACAAAAAATTGTTGGTATTCTCTGATGCTGCTGTTATTCCACGGCCGAATCTAGAACAGTTTAAAGCCATGATACACTATACGGTGGAAATCAGTCGTTGTTGTGGAGTGGCATGTCCCAAAGTTGCGTTGTTGCATTGCACAGAAAAAATCAATCAAAAATTTCCTCATACATTGTCTTATGCCATTGTGAAAGAACTGGCCAGGTTAGATGAATTTGGGCGCATCTATATTGACGGGCCGATGGACGTTAAGACAGCCTGCGACGCACAGAGCGGTAATATTAAAGGCCTGTATTCACCTGTGATAGGTGATGCCGATGTTTTGATTTTTCCGAATATTGAGGCCGGAAATACGTTCTATAAAACATTGACTCTTTTTGTAGAAGCTAGCATGGCCGGACTTTTGCGCGGACCTTCGTGCCCTATCGTGGTGACCTCACGCAGCGATTCCAAACTGACGAAGTATTACAGTCTAGCTCTTGCTTGCTTGACTGAAAACTATAAACTTAAATTCTAATAAACATGAAGATTTTTGTCATTAATCCCGGATCGACATCTACGAAAATTGCTGTGTACGAAGGCGAAACGAAGGTATGGATGAAAAACATTCGGCATACAGTTGCTGAATTGGCCGCATTTGCTCACATCAATGATCAGTATGATTTCCGCAAAAACTGTATAGCCAAGGCGTTGGCAGAAGCTGATATTTCAATCGATTTTGATGTGGTGGTCGGTCGGGGAGGGTTGTTGAAACCTTTGCCTGAGGGAGTATATCCGGTCAATAACTGCATGCGTCATGACCTTTGGCATGCACCGATGGAGCACGCCTGCAATCTAGGTGTTCTGTTGGCCGATGAGTGGGCGCAAATGGCAGGATGTCAGGCTTATACGGCCAATCCGGTGGTGGTAGATGAGATGCAAGACAAGGCACGTATCACCGGTTTGCCGCAGATTCATCGGCTTTCCATTTTCCATGCTCTCAACAGTAAGGCCGTGGCGCGTCGTTATGCAGCCATGATAGGTCAACGTTATGAGGAATTAGATTTGATTGTAGCCCATCTGGGTGGTGGCATCAGTGTGGCCGCACACTTTCACGGGGCAGTGATCGATGTCAACGATGCACTCAATGGTGATGGTCCGTTTGCGCCCGATCGAGCCGGTTCGTTGCCTGCGTTACAGCTAGCTGAACTTTGTTTCAGCGGACATTACACTTTCGATGATATCCGGCAAATGCTCTCGAAAGAAGGCGGAGTAGTGGCTCATTTGGGGCTAAACGATATGCGTGAGGTAGAAGAACGTGCGTTAAACGGAGACAAAGCATGCCGTAGAATCATCGAAGCCATGATGTATAACGTAGCCAAGCAGATAGGTGCCATGCATGTGGTGCTCTATGGAAAAACGCAGGCCATTGTGCTTACCGGCGGATTAGCCTATAGCGATTATTGTCTGGATTTCTTGCGTGAACAGATCAGCTTTATTGCGCCTGTCTGTGTGATTCCCGGTGAAGATGAGATGGACGCTTTGGTCTTCAATGTTTTGGGTGCCCTGCAGGGCACGATTCCTTTTCGCGAATATACGGGAAAACCACTTCAGAACAATTGAATGTCTGTGCATCATCAGCATGCCATGCGATGATGCTTTTCATAAAGGCTGAATCCCTTGTTGACAGGCTCCGGACACGACGATGTCAAGGGCTTGCCAATAAGAGATTCAGCTATGGTTAGTTTTGTGAGTAGGGATGCATGGAATGAGGCATGCCGCACGATCGGTTTATTTTCCGAATGCTTGGTCTATGATTTCACGCGAATTGATGAACAGACTGCCCAACACATCGCTGCCGAAAGTCACGCTATACGTGCGTGGTGACATTTCGATGTCTAGTCTCGCTACGCCTTTTTTCAGTTTCTTAATCTCCGACTTCTTGATGTTGTAGTAGGCGAAACGTTGGTAGCTTTGGTAAACACGGTCCATATTGACTTCCATATCCTGAAGCACAGCGGTTCCGCCCGACACTGTTTCGAGTTCATATGATTTTCCGGAAGACAGTGTGAGGATGCAGTGACTGCCTGTGGGGATGGTAATCGAACTACCCGATCCTACCACTACGGCGAGCGAATACTGTATGATTCCGTTGTAATAAAAGCCTGCCAGACCGATATTCACATCAACATTGCCCGATACGCCGGTGTTAACTCCTGAACAAATGAGCGTGCGCACACCGTTACTGCTTGTCTGATCGTAGATGATGGACTGCGCCATTGTCGGCAATGTGCAGACCAGAATTGCCAGCATCAAAAAAAATTTCTTTGTCATAAGTTGTTCATTTTATAGGGTCTTCAAAGGTTTTTCAGGGTTTGTTAACTCAAAGATAGTCGAGATTGCGAATAAAGATTTCATTCGGGTTGAAATATTTTGTCTTTTTCAGCTTTATTTCAGAATATAATTCTTTCTTTGCATAACGATTGTCGGTCAGCGATGTGTGTCAGTTTGCTGGCCGGTTTCTATAAAAAATAAACACTATATGAAACTCCTGATTATTGAAGACGAAGCTTCGTTACGTGAACTGATGCAGCGCTCGCTTGAAAAAGAACGCTATGTGGTTGAGTGTGCGCACAATTATAAGACCGCAATTCAGAAAATCGGGGTGTATGATTATGATTGTGTGTTGTTGGATATTATGTTGCCCGACGGTAGCGGACTGTCTATCCTGGAAGAGCTCAAGAAGATGCGGAAAAAGGAAAACGTGATTATTATTTCGGCTAAGGATTCGATTGAGGATAAGGTGAAGGGACTCGATTTGGGGGCTGACGACTATTTGGCAAAACCGTTTCATCTGGCGGAACTGAGCGCGCGCATCAAGAGTGTTATTCGCCGAAAACACCGAGACGGTGAGAATAAAATTACGTATGGAAATATCGAGATGTTTCCGGATCGCTTTCAGGTACAGATTGATGGTAAGGAGCTGGAATTGAACCGTAAAGAATACGATATTTTGTTGTACTTCATGAATCGTCCGGAGCGACTGGTCAACAAATCGGCATTGGCTGAGAGCGTGTGGGGCGATTACATTGATCAGGTGGATAACTACGACTTTATCTATGCACAAATTAAAAACCTGCGTAAAAAGCTCAAGGCGGCCAGTGCGACACCTGAAATCAAGGCTGTTTACGGATTTGGATATAAATTTACGTTGGAAGATACATGAAACTGATTTCGCATGTAACGTTACGTATTTCCATTGCCATTACACTTATTTTGTCTGTATGGGCTGTGTTTTTCTACTTTACGATGATAAGTGAAATCAACGATGAAGTAGACGATTCGTTGGACGATTATTCCGAGGCATTGATTGTGCGTGCGCTGAGCGGCGAAAAGTTACCATCGAACGACAACGGATCGAACAATCAGTATTACATTACGGAAGTGACCCGTGAGTATGCGATGAGTCATCCGAAGATAAGTTATGAAGACCAGCGTCTTTATATCGATGAGAAACGGGAAATGGAACCGGCTCGGGTGTTAACCGTGTTTTTCAACGATGCGGAAGGAAAGTATTTCCGTCTGGTTGTAGCTACACCTACGTTTGAACGCGAAGACTTACGGCAGTCTATTTTTACGTGGATTGTCATTCTTTATTTGATTTTGCTCTTGATAATCATCTTACTTAATGTCGGAGTGTTCTATCGTAGTATGGACCCACTCTATCGTCTGCTCCATTGGCTAGATAATTATCGTTTGGGACAGAAAAACGAATTGTTGGAAGAACGTACGCAGATCACAGAGTTTCGTAAACTCTATCAGGCAGCTTACTCGTATGCTGATCGTAACGAACAGCTTTTCGAACAACAGAAACGTTTCATCGGCAATGCTTCGCACGAGATACAGACGCCATTAGCCGTGTGTCGCAATCGTCTGGAAATGATGATGGAAGAGCCGGGAATCGGCGAAAAACAGTTGAGCGAACTGGCTAAGGTTCATCAGACACTTGAAAACATTACGCGGCTCAGCAAGTTGCTTTTGTTGCTTTCTAAAATAGATAATGACCAATTTCACGATGAGCATCCCGTAGAAGTTAATACGATAGTTAATCGTTATTTGGAAGACTATAAGGATGTTTATGCTTATCGTCGCATTTCAGTGGAAGTAAAGGAAGAAGCAATCTTGACATGGATGCTTAACGACACGTTGGCCATGACACTCATTACCAATTTGCTGAAAAACGCTTTCGTGCACAATGTGGATGGTGGTCATATCCGTATTTGGATTACGGCAAAAACGTTTGGCATTGCCAACAGCGGTGTGCCGACTCCTTTGGACGAGCGGCATATTTATGAACGTTTTTATAAGTCGGGCAATCATGAAGGATCTACGGGCTTGGGCTTGTCGATTGTTGACAGCATTTGTAAAATCTCCGGCTTGC
>CAZEPM010000144.1:0-4996 GCA_964514145.1 uncultured Bacteroides sp. | reverse complement strand
GATTAAGGAGAAACATAGTTATATTGTGTGATGAATATCAGTAAGAATTTGTATTTGTTTATATGAAGAAGCAGCTATTAATGTTCTTGACTTTTGTCATGATGTGCGGCATGACACATGCTCAGCAGATGAGCGATGAGCAAGTTCTGGACTATGTAAAAACAGGCCTGCAACAAGGTAAGGATCAGCGTCGGCTGGCAATCGAGTTAACGCGCAAGGGGGTGACAAGCGAACAGGCTCAAAGAGTGAGACGTTTGTATGAGCAACAAGTCCAAGCCTCTCCTGATGATGCCGTAGGCACAGTGAAAGCCGAAGAACGTCTGCGTATTCAGATGAGTAAGGATAGCTCTTCCCAGCTAATGGTTGAGAACATAGAGCCAATCGATGCCAGAAACACGGATGGTGAAGTGCCTGTGTTCGGCCGAAATATTTTCAATACGCGCAACCTGACTTTCGAACCCAGCGTCAATCTGGCCACACCGCCCAGCTATCGGCTGGGACCGGCTGACGAAGTGATTATCGATATTTGGGGAGCCAATGAAAACAGTATCAGAGATCGTATCTCTCCGGATGGATACATTAATATCCAAAACGTTGGATTGGTCTATTTGAACGGAATGACCGTAGATGAGGCCAACGAATATCTGAAGCGAGAGCTTAATAAAATCTATGCCGTAGGCGGGAACGACCCCCGCTCGGAAATCAAACTGACATTAGGCAACACGCGCACCATACAGATTAACGTGATGGGCGAAGTCGTGCAACCCGGCACATACGCACTGTCTGCTTTCTCAACCGTGTTTCATGCGCTTTATCGTGCCGGTGGCGTGAGCCATATCGGTAGCTTGCGCAATGTGCAGGTAGTGAGAGACGGGAAAACAGTGGCCGAGGTCGATGTGTATGATTTTATCATGCGCGGTCAATCGCGCGATGACATCCGGTTGCAGGAGGGAGACGTTGTCTTGGTACCGACATACGAGGTGCTGGTGCAGATTGACGGTAAGGTGAAACGCCCCATGCGTTACGAGATGAAGAATCAGGAGTCGGTGGCTACGCTGTTGAAATATGCCGGCGGATTCAATGCCGACGCCTTTTCCAACTCACTGCGCATAGTTCGTCAAAACGGTAAGGAATATGAGATATGCACGGTAAACCAGACGGACTATTCGGCATTCCAATTGCGCGACGGCGATGTGTTGACGGTTGATGCCATTCTCGACCGTTTCCAAAACCGTTTGGAAATACGCGGAGCTGTTTATCGTCCGGGTATCTATGAACTGGGAGTAGAGGTGCAGACCGTACGTCAGTTGGTGAACAAAGCTGACGGACTGATGGGTGATGCATTCGTGAATCGTGCCGTGTTGTATCGTGAGCGTGAAGATTTGACTCACGAGGTGATGCAAATAGATATCAAAGGTATCATGGACAATGTCCGTCCGGATATTGCTTTGCAAAAAAACGACATTCTATACATCCCAAGCATCCACGACCTGACAGACTTCGGACGGGTGGAAATTTACGGAGAGGTAGCTCATCCGGGTGATTATCCCTATGCCGATAACATGACGCTCGAGGATCTGGTGATTCAGGCGGGTGGTCTGAAAGAAGCTGCTTCGTTGGTGCGTGTCGACGTATCTCGGCGCATAAAGGACAATAAAGGAACCGAAGCTTCGGCTGAGATAGCCAAACTCTATAGCTTTGGCTTGAAAGATGGCTTTGTTGTCGACGGTCAGCCCGGTTTTGTGTTAGAGCCATACGACCAGGTGTTTGTGCGTCGGAGTCCGACCTATCGCGAGCAAGTCAATGTCAGAATCTCTGGTGAAGTAAACTATGGCGGCTCGTATGCACTGACAAACAAGAGTGAACGTTTGTCTGAATTGGTAAAGAAAGCAGGAGGCGTGACCGATTTTGCGTATGTGAAAGGAGCCAAACTGATTCGTAGAGCCACCGAAGAAGAAAAGAAGCAAATGGCTGAGGTTATTGATATGATCCGTCGTGAGACCGGTATACAGAACTTGGATTCGCTAAACTTAGGCATACAAGACACTTATATGGTGGGCATCGATTTGGAAAAGGCATTGGCTAATCCGGGTGGAGTCAGTGACTTGGTATTGCGTGAAGGCGACGAATTGATAGTGCCCGAGTTTGACAACACGGTGAGAATTTCCGGTGCTGTGATGTATCCCAATACAATTAGCTACATGGAAGGCAAAGGTTATAAAGATTACCTGAGCCAAGCCGGTGGTTATGCCAACAATGCCAAAAAACGCAGTGCCTATATTTTGTATATGAACGGGCAAGTAGCCGAAGTCAAGGGTAACGGAAAGAAACAGATAGAACCGGGTTGTCAGATTATTATTCCGGCTAAATCCAAACGTCAGAATTTGACCAACTTGTTGGCTACTACCTCTACTCTCAGTACGGTAGCTCTGACGATTGCCTCAATTGCAAACATATTCAAATAGATTGATCGAAAATGGAAGATAAAACCAATAAAGAGCCAGACGTACGTCAACAAGACGACGATGTAGCAGAAATAGACTGGATGGAAATTTTGCGCTTATTGTGGGACAAGCGGAAAATCTTGTTGAAAGCCATGGGAATAGGCTTGGTGGTCGGAGTTGTCGTAGCTTTGAGTATTCCCAAGGAATATACTGTCTCAGTGACACTCTCGCCGGAATTAGGGACAAGCAGCAATAGCAGTTCTTTGTCGGGTTTGTCCTCTTTCTTCGGATTGAGTGGCTCGGTGGGTGAAGATGCACTGGGAGTAACGTTGTCTGCCGACATTGTAGCTTCGACACCATTTTTGCTTGAGCTGTTCGATATCTCGATACCGACGGAAGAAGGCTCAGACACAACCTTAGTTGCTTATTTAGATCAACAGAGTGTCCCGTGGTGGAGTTTTGTGATAGACTTGCCGGGAAAAGCGATAGGAGCGATTAAGTTCTTGTTCGACGACGAGGAGGCATCCGACACCTTAAATCCTTTTCGACTGACAAAAGAACAGTTCCGGCTCGTAGACGCTTTGCGCCAATCCATCATAGCCGATGTCAATAGTAAAACCTACATGACAACCTTGTCGGTCACGTTGCAAGATCCCGTGGTAGCGGCCGTTGTGGCTGATAGTGTGGTGCACAAGCTACAAGACTACATCATTGCTTATCGTAGCAAGAAGGCTCAGGAAGATTGTGACTATCTGGAGATGCTTTATCATGATCGTCAGAAGGAATATTACGAAGCCCAACAAAAATATGCAGTTTATGTGGATGCAAATCAGAATGTAATCCTCCAAAAGGTAAATGCACACCGCGAACGGTTGCAAAACGATATGAACTTGGCTTATCAAGTCTATAGTCAGGTTGCGACCCAGCTGCAAATGGCTCGTGCCAGAGTGCAAGAGTCCAAACCGGTGTTTGCCGTTGTCGAGCCGGCTACGGTTCCGTTGTTACCGTCGGGCATGAGTCGGAAAGTGATTGTATTAATTTTCGTCTTTTTAGCTTTTTGCGGAACAGCTGCATGGCTCTTGTATGGGGTCGATCTGTGGAAAAAGTTTTGCGAGGAGATAAAGAATCCGGTGGAAAAAAAGGAGTGAACGGGTCATTCTTGTACAAGTCAGTGCGGTCCTTGGTTTGATGAATCTAAATCGATAGTTTAATTATGTGGAAATTCAAGCCTATCTTTAAGCAGACGTTGTGGGGAGGTGAACGCATTGCTTCTTTTAAGCAGATGTCTGATGCCGATAAACAGATTGGTGAGAGTTGGGAACTTTCGGGGATAGATGGATCGGTGTCCGTGGTCTCCGAAGGAAGTCATCAGGGTGAAACCTTGTTGCAATTGCTTGCCGAGCAGAAGGGACAGCTGGTGGGGCATTCCGTTTATGCCCGTTACGGTAATGAGTTTCCTTTGTTGTTTAAGTTTATAGATGCTTGCAAAGACCTTTCCATCCAAGTACACCCCGACGACGAAATGGCGCAACGTTACCATCAGAAACATGGCAAAAGCGAAATGTGGTACGTGGTAAAGACAGATCCCGGAGCACATCTTTATGCCGGTTTTTCGCATACGATAACACCGGAAGAATATGTGCGTCGAGTGAAAGAAGATTCCATTACCGAGGTGTTGAATGATTGTCAGATACAAGCTGGCGACGTATTCTATTTACCTGCGGGGCGTATTCATAGTCTGGGGTCCGGCTCATTCGTAGCTGAGATACAGCAAGCCTCGGATGTGACTTACCGAGTGTATGATTTCAAGCGCAAAGATGCTGACGGAAACTACCGCGATCTACATACCGAACTGGCTCAAGAAGCATTAGATTATGAGGCGATTTCAGACTGTCGAACGGCTTACGAACCGTGTAAAGACCACCCTGTATTGTTAGTACGTACACCCTATTTCATGGTAACGCTGTATGACCTGACACAGGCACGGACGTGTGACTATCGTGCGGTAGACTCCTTTGTCGTATTGATGGCACTCGAGGGAAAATGTCGGTTGCAGACTGATAGCGGCGAGACAATGGAGATGCGGGCAGGTGAGACCGTATTGCTACCGGCATCGATGCACTCCTTACAAATAACGCCTTGTGGCACAGTGAAATTCTTAGAAACAAAAATAGAGTAGCAGACAATCCCTTTTTATAACTTCTAACTAAAAAGATGGCATACACGATCTCTAAGGGAATCCGTGTATGCCATCTTCAGACATTGGTGAAGCGAAGAATTTACTTATGTATGTTGCGTCTGTTTTCTTTCACAATCTTCTTCGCAAAGATTTCTTCTTCGTGATTCACCAGTACGACAACTCCCTTTCCGGTGTTGTTATATGGTGATGTGACTATGCCAAGTGATTCGTCTTTCGTCATGGCCTGAACGCCGTTGGCTTCCAAGAAACCTTTTACCAGTTCTGCCTCCCACAGGTCGCCTCTGAAAACTTCTACCAGTGGGCCATAATTGTTTGTTGTCATACTGATGGGTATTAGATAGTTAATAAATAA
>CAZEPM010000143.1:0-5058 GCA_964514145.1 uncultured Bacteroides sp. | reverse complement strand
AGACCATGAAGGCCATGAAGGGAAAAGCAAATCCGGGTATGGTCAACCAGATTGTGAAGGAACTGATGGATAAGCAGTAGGATGGCAGACCATCCGGGTCTGGCATTCTGGAATCAAACGGGTGCTACAGGAACGAATGATATCCCGTGTTTAATGGATTGTACAATTAAAGTTAGTTATAAAACCGGAAGAAATTCAGAAAAAACAGAATTTCTTCCGGTTTTTGCATGGAAGTAGAATGTTTGCACATGTACTGGGGATGAGCAGATGTAATAAGTCAATCAGCTGAGGGGAGTTTACTCCGTTAATGTTACAGAAATTGCTATATTTTTCCCGTTTTCGACACTTAAATGAATTGGAAGAGCCGGAAAAACTTTCTGCGATTTGTAGAACTTTTATTCAATTACAAGTGTTGAAAATCCGGGCATTATTGCAGGACACCATTTCCTGGACTTAGGAGCAATTAACTGGAGTTATTTTGCTGATGAAAAACTACTAATAAGATGCCTCTTATAAATATATAAACAATATGTATTTTACAAAAAAATATAACGATGATATTAATATTGTATCAAGATTAATGAAATAGGAGGGCTAAATCATGAAACTATTAGAAGAAATGACAAAAAATGAACTGGAATTAGAACGAATTAGAGCGGTCACAGAAATCCAAAATTGCATGGCGCATTATGAAACAGTTCATATCAGCACTGAATTTGATTCGCAATCGACTGAGTGTTTTGCCATGTGGCGTCCGGACGTTTCTTGTGAAGTGTCTGACTGGGGGTGTGTGTTTGGGCCAGAAGCTTTACAAAAATTCTGGGACGCCCAGCAGTCAGAAGATGTGGCAGGTGGAATCTTCTTCCACACTTTGTGTACGCCCTGTATTGAGGTTGCAGGAGATTGCAAGACTGCAAAAGTGACGTGGGCCAGTGCTGGTTTTGAAACTATGCCAGCCGGAGTTATGGCTTCGGAGGCCAAATCATTCTGGTGCTGGGGGAAGTATGGAATGGACTTTATTCGCCATCCTGAAACAGGAAAGTGGAAAATCTGGCATATGAAATGGTTTCGTCAGATCCGTAATGATTATTATACAGACTGGTATAAAGACTCAAAAAATACATTGAAAGGATTCCCTGGAATGGAAGGTAAAAAACTTCAGTTAGATGGAATACAACCTTCAGTGTATCATCGGCCTTACAGTTCTGATCAGGCTCCGAGTCCGTTTCCATGGACTCCTCAGCCTTATGAACATTACAATGGCGATTTCCGATGGATCTATGGTGGGGCGGAGTTAGAAGAGAAATTTAATGTAAAATATCCCGCATATGAGAAATTTTATCATGTAAACTATCCTGAAAATGTCTAAGAGAAAGGTGAAGTATGAAAATTTTGGCTTTGATTGGGGGAAGGAAAAATAGTTCTTCTGAGGCAATGGCGAAGCTGGCTCTGCAAGGTGCCGTGGAGATTGGCGGATCAGATATAGATGTGACAGCTGTTCGCTTATTAGATCTTAACATTAAACACTGTACCGGATGTAATGCCTGTGTAGATGGACTTCTTTCTGGTACAGGAATTGGAAATTGTGTTTTACAGGATGATTTTCCCTGGTTGACAGAGCATCTGATGCAGGCAGACGGGATTATTATTTCTTTACCTATTTTTGAAAAAACTGTTCCTGGATATTTTAAAGATTTATGTGATCGCTGTGGACCAGGTATGGATGCTGCTTTGCGGCTTATGTCTAAAAGACTGAGAAAAGAACAGGGTAATCAGACTCTTCCGGATTCCCGGACCTGGAAACGTCGAGCAGTGAGTTTTATTGCACACGGTGGAAGTGATTGGAATCAAATGATGATGCCGGTAATGATGCACTTTGCTGTTCCCCTCAATATGGAGATTGTAGATCAGATTCTTATTCCGTGGGATCGTCAAGCACTACTTCATGAGAAAAATATTATCCGATTAAAGGAGAGTGGCGCTCATCTTTATAGTTGTCTGCATCAGATGAGTGAAACTATGCCTTATATTGGAATGGACGGACTTTGTCCAGTCTGTCATAATAATGTGTTTCGCTTAGGGAAAACTGTGGGGCAGACCAGTTGTGCCTGTTGCGGTATTACGGGTACACTTTCAGTTGATTCGAAAGGAAATGTGTCTATCATATTTACTTCAGAAGAACAGAGAATGTCACATATGCAAATGGAAGGAAAATTCAAACATATGGACGATATGCGTACTATTGGCTCCGATGCAAAAGATTTGATGCCACAGATTCTTTCTGTGAAAAAAAAATACAGTCATTTATTCTCAAATAGCATACCTGACTAGCAGAAGTATAAAAATGAAGGGGGGAAGTTATATGTCAACTGTAACCATTCTGATTCTTGTGTTGATTGCAGTGGTTCTATCTATTGTAATAGGTTCTATATTTAACATTAATATGGGTATCCTGGCATTGATTTTTGCGGCGATTATTGGCGGAATATTTCTCGATATTATGCCTAGAACATTATATACTTACTGGCCATCTAGTGTAATTATTCAAATTATCGGTGTTACATTTTTTTATGGGTTTGTGGGAGAGACTGGCGCGATTGCGGCATTATCGAATCATATAATTTATCGGGTACAAAATCGTTTTTGGATGATGCCGGTTATTATATATCTTTTAGCTGCTGCCCTGGGCTACATTGGTGTGAATCCGATGGGCATTAACGCTTTGATTCTTCCGGTTGTCGCGGGGCTATGCATGCATACCAATCGTTCACCTTTTGCTCTATTTATGATTTATGGTGCGGGAAATCTTGCTGGAATCCTCTCTCCATTAGGTAGTGCCGGTATTGTTGCCAGTGGAATGATATCAAGTATTGTTGGAGATGCAGCATCTGGTATGATGCCCCGAATCTATGTGAATAATTTTATTTTCAGTCTGATTGTGTTTGCCTTATGGTATGTTCTTTTTCGCTGTTGGGGAATGAAGGTTGATTCAGAACATAAAGATATTTTTAAAGAAAAGCCAGCTTCCTTTAATAAAGAACAAAAACGTGTGCTGATGATTATGTTTGCAGCTATTGCATTCTTTATTATAGTGGGAGTATTTCGAATTCCAATAATTAATTCCATGATTGATGTAGGATGGGTCTATATGTTATGCGGTGCGATATGTCTGGTGTTGAAATTGGGGAATGGCAGAACCATTATTTTCAAGAGTATTCCCTGGAGTATCATTTTATTGGTGGGTGGATTTTCCATTTTGTTAGGATTGATGACCAATAATGGAGTTGCAGATATGATAGCAGCAGTTTTATCTGACTCTGTTCCGACTTCTGTAATTACACCTTTGATGAGTCTGATGGCTGGTATTACCAGTATGTTTTCCGATTCAATCGGAGTGGTATTGCCATTGTATATTCCAATATGTGCAGGTCTGATAAGCTCTGGTATATCAGCAACGGGAATTTTTTCCGCCGCAGTAATTGGAGCACTTTCTACCGGAGCTGCGCCTATTTCGACAGGTGGTGCAATGGTTATGTCATTTGCCCCAGACGAATTAAAGAAAAAAATGTTCTGGATTTTATTGCTTTCTGCAGCGATAAATTTAGTAATTATAGTTTTGCTGTCTGCCAGTGGAATATTCGGTTGATTTTTCAAGCTGTATTGAGCAACGTTTATTGAGCAGCGTTCCCATGATGATTGTTGTGGAGCGCTGTTTTAAATTATGGACAGAATTGATCTGATATTGAAAATGAATATACCAGGATGAGAGGATGTGAATTTTATTTAACCGACTAGGATTTATATCGTTTTGCCATATAGGACATGACTTTTTCATGACTAAGGGCATCATACCGGGCTTCCTCCTGTTGTATATAATCCAAAAATTGCTTCTGCTCTCTGGATATTTGAAAATTATTTCTTATGGCGAGATAATTGGTAGTATTTAGTTCTTGCTGAATCAGATGGAAAGTGCCTTTTGTTTTTTGAGGTTCCATAAAATCACGAGCAATAACATTAGAATGGACAAAGTAGCCGTATGGAGCGCGATTCATAATATGTTGTATTGTGTTAATATCATTGATTATAAAGTGGATATTAGGATCCAGTCCATAATCACGGCACAAAGTCTGGAGCAGTTCTGGAGCAATTGTATGACTATTACAGAGTAACGGAGTCTGATCCAGATCCAGTAAAGAAATTTCTTTTATATTGCTTAGCGGATGTCCATATCCCAGATAAAGATAGATGGTGTGTGTAGAAATTGTATAATAGCTGATATTAGGGTGTTCAATTTTTTGATGAAGCAAGGCAAAGTCAATTTTTGACGTGATCAAGCGTTGAATTGCACAATCAGGAGTGATAAGTTCAGACTGAATAATGTATTCCGGGTGAGCTTTCCAATAATCCAGAAGTATAAGTTGAATAAATTCGGTTTTGGAACTATATCCTAAAGAAATGGTTGTTTTACGATTTATAGAAAGCGTTTGCAAAGCCTTCTTGCCTTCGTCCAAAGCGGCGAGTGCTCGATTTACATATTGAAGATATATATGTCCTGACTTACTTAAGGAAATTTGTTTCCCCTTCCGGATAAACAGTTCTGTGTTAAGCTCATGTTCTAATTTCCGGATCATTTGACTCAGAGCTGGTTGTGAGACAAATAGTTCTTCAGCTGCTTTTGTGAAATTTTGATGCTTTGCTACACATTGGAAATATTGTAATTGTAATAGATTCATAACTCTACATTCTCCTGGTATATCTTTTTAGAGGGAATAATACAGGTATCGGCATTATAATATCTGGTAACAGATTCTTCATACATATAATATATAATAAGTTAACTGTTTGATTGATATTGTTTATATAGATTATACCACAACGAAACCGATTGGCAAGAAGAGAAAAAGATTATTAGAAGAGAAAATATGACAGGCATACAAACTATAGAATGATTTGTGACTTTGTGGAAATTAAAAGGAGGATTTTATGAAACGAATGTATCCTAATTTATGTAAACCGATTACGATTGGGGGGATCACCTTCCGGAACCGGATGTTTTCC
>CAZEPM010000142.1:0-5096 GCA_964514145.1 uncultured Bacteroides sp. | reverse complement strand
GTTATATTCATCTTCTCCAGCGTCAGGTTCTGCACCTTGCCACCGGAGCCGAGGCGGCCAATCAGCCCCACATAGTCTGTTTCACTTTGGTTGACGGTCAACCCCGTAATGGTATGGTCACCGCCCTCGAAGGTGCCGGTGTATGGGTTGTCATAGTCACCTACCGGCGTCCATTCGTAGCTGATGCCCGTCAGGTCGATGTCAGCGGCAAGGGTGCAGTTCAGCGAGAGGTCGCTCCGCGCGGCTTTGTTCCATGCCAGCAGCCCCTCGGCCGTGTAGACCGTGTAGGTGTTGGTCGCTGCGTCGTAGGTGTATGGCACCTCGGCGGTGAAGCCGCAAACAGCGAGCAGCAGGGCTGCCAAAGCCCATGTCATGGTCAAGGCCGCACAAGCAGCAGGATTCCATCTCAATCTGTTTGCTTTCATATCGTTTGATTTTATGATTCTTGGAGGCTAAAGTTACGGAGATTTATTGTATGGCCGATAATTCTTGCAAGGGAATTTGAATGGCAGCGGAAAAACATAGCGGTTTCCGCTGCTTCAGGCATGATTGCAAGAAAGAAACGAAATACACACGCTCTCTTTTTACTTTCCGGCACCGGACGAGTCTAATCTCCAGAACATGAACAAACCTGCAAGAAACACCTCCGACGACATGAACAGACTCATCACATTCCTTTGCCCGCTACTTCTTTTTACCAACCTGCACGCTCAGAATTTTATTGAGATTCATTCCAAACGCATCACCATCGGCGACGGAATCCCAAGCAACTCCATACGCTGCATCTATCAAGACAGCAAAGGATTCATCTGGTTCGGGACGCTCAACGGCCTTTGCCGATACGACGGGACTGATTTCGTCGACTTCCAGCCTCAGCCGACGAGCGGACAGCCGTCGTTGTCCGACCACCGCATCCGCTATATCGACGAAGACAGACATGGTTTCCTGTGGATTAGCACCGCTCCCGAACGATACAGTTGCTATGACCTGAAGCGCGGCCGTTTCGTAGACTTCACGGGATGCGGAGAATACAACCAGCGCTACAGCAACAAAATCGTGACGGGCAATGGTGACATCTGGCTGTGGCACAAATCAAACGGATGCCGAAAGATTGTCTACACAGATCAGGGCTTTGCTTCGGTCGCCTTTAAGCAAGAGCTTGGAAATCTCTCGTCGGATCACGTCAATTACGTGTACGAAGATTCTAAGGGACGTATCTGGATCGGTATGGACACGGGCATCGCGCTGGTAACGGACAACGACGCCGGCCAGACAGAGGCACATGTGGTAAGTGATGTCGAAAACTCATACGCCGCACAGATATTCGGAGACCAAGTGTTTTTTCTTTCCGCATCGGGTATCATTTCCGTGAAGACAACGGAAGATGAAGCCCTACGCGACGTCGCACATATCCCGAACGGAGCACGGCAAAGCTATACGGCAACCTTATGCCTGCAAGACGACTGGTACATCTTTACTTCGCAAGGCGGCTATGTGTTTCACACAAAAACCCACCAACTGGAACCTGCCGGCAAACTCAACATAAGAAACGGACATGTCACCCGCGACAATCGCGGCGACTACTGGCTATCCAACGGCACGGGGCAAATGTGGTATGTCGATGCGACAACCTGTGCCATCAAGCATTTCAGGTTCATGCCGCAAGACAAAATGGGTTACATCGACCGCGAACGCTACAATATTGTCCACGACTCGCGTGGCATCGTCTGGGTGTCTACGTACGGAAACGGACTGTACGCCTACAATACACACACTGACGAATTGCAACATTTCACAGCCAGTACCGATGCACCCAGCCATATACGCTCTAATTTCCTGCTATACCTCATCGAAGACAAAAACCAGAATATCTGGATCAGCTCCGAATATGCCGGTGTGTCACAACTGACTGTCCTGAACGAAAACATACAGAATATCCTGCCTGACAACGAAAGCCGGTCTGAACACGCAAACATCATCCGTATGGTGACCCAACTGCCTAGAAATGGCTGCACCTACATCAGCACCCGAAACGGCTACCTCTATACCTATGACGAGAATCTGGAAAAACAAAGCGAAACGCATTTTGAACATTCAAACATTTATGCCGTAACCGAAGATCACGAGGGCAAACTGTGGATGGGAAGTCGCGGAAGAGGCCTATGCATTGACGGCACATGGTATGTCAATCAGAAAAACAACCCAAACTCACTAAGCTTCAATCACATTTTCAGCCTGTATTGCGACAGCCAAGGGCGTGTCTGGATAGGCACTTTCGGCGGCGGACTCAACCTCGCAACCAAGCAAGCAGACGGTGCCTACACCTTCTCGCAGTTTTTAAACAAAAGCTACGATCAACGATACATCAGAAGCATCATTGAAGACCGACAAGGATGGATGTGGATTGGCACAAACGATGGAATCTACGTTTTCCATCCCGACTCTCTGTTTGCCGACCCCACGAACTACATTGAATACAGCAATCGAACCAACCACCTGAAAAACAACGAAATCAAGTGCATATACGAAGATAAACAAGGAAACATCTGGATAGGGACCTCGGGCAAAGGCATCAGCCAATGCAAACCCAATGGAAACTATCGGAACGTAACCTTCAACCACTATAACACAAACGACGGATTGATAAACGACATGATACAGTCCATCATCGAAGACCTTGACGGTAACCTCTGGATTGCCACCGAATATGGCATTTCCTGCTTCAATCCAAAAAATCAAACCTTCCAGAACTTTCTTTTCTCCGCATACGAGCTAAGCAACGTGTTTTGTGAAAACAGTGCGTGTTTGCTTACCGACGGACGAATATTGCTCGGTTCGAACTACGGACTGATTGCTTTCGACCCTGAAAAAGTCTATAGCCGGTACCGGACAAAACTTTATGCCAACGTAACACTGACCACTCTGAGAATAAACGGTATTGAGACTCATCCGGACATGCAAGGTTCACCACTTACCAAAGATATTGCCTACACCAACGATATCACCCTGAAGCATTATCAGAACTCCTTGATTCTGAATTTCTCAACATTCAACTATTCAGACAAGGACAAAACGAATTACACCTATAAGCTCGATAACTACGACTCCGAATGGAACCCACCCTCCTTGCTTAATTTCGCCATTTATCGCAACTTGCCTCCCGGAAAATACATCTTCCGAGTAAAGGCATGCAACGGAACCGCCACCGATTTAAGTCAGGAAACCTGCCTGAATATCACCATCAAACCGCCTTTTTATAAAACAACCATGGCCTACGTGGTCTATCTGCTTATCCTCATCATTACCGTTTATCTGCTCTTCCGGCTAGCCCAAAAGCTCAATGTCTTGCGAAACCGCATCGCCATAGAAAAACAACTGACGGAATACAAACTCGCTTTCTTCACAAACATTTCCCACGAATTCCGCACCCCGCTTACCCTCATACTCGCCACGCTGGAGAAGATTGAAAGCTACCCGAAAATACCCAAAGAGATCGGTCATTCGCTCAAAATCATGGACAAAAACACGCGACGGCTGCTCAAACTGATTAATCAGCTCCTAGAGTTCCGCAAGATACAAAACAACAAACTCACCCTGTCGCTCGAAGAGACAGACGTTGTGACTTTCGTCTACGAAATCTTCCTCATTTTTAAAGACGTCTCCGAATTGAAGGACATCGATTTCCGATATTTGCCATCCGTGGAGTCGTATCACCTATACATTGATAAGGAGAATCTGGACAAAGTTATCTATAACCTGCTGTCCAATGCGTTCAAATACACGCCCCATCACGGTAAAATCTTCTTGGCAATCAACTTTGACGAGGAACATCGGCAACTGATTATCAGCGTTACAGATACGGGCGTAGGCGTTCCCAAAGAAAAGCAAACCGACCTTTTCACGTACTTTACGAAAAGCGATTTTTCTACCAACAGTATGGGCATAGGGCTATATCTGAGTAACGAATTGGTCAAAGTCCATAAAGGCACACTCTCCTATCAGCCAAACGAAGGCGGGGGATCGATATTCATCGTAACCCTACCCATCGACCCATCGGTCTACGAAGAACAAGATTTTTTGAAACCCAACCAAGTAACGGTAACGAAACAAAGCGATGTGATTGAACAGGAACAGCCGATTGACGAGGCAACAGACAGCATCGACCTCCCAAAACTCTCAGATCCTATCAACAAACGAAAGGTTCTCATCATTGAAGACAATCCCGACGTACGCGAATTTCTCAGCCAGGAGATTGGGAAGTACTTCACTGTCAAAACCGAAGCCGACGGAAAATCCGGACTGAAACAGACCTACGCTTTTGAGCCGGATTTGATTATCTGCGACGTGCTTATGCCTGAAATCAACGGTTTCGAGGTGACTCGCAAACTAAAATCAAATTTCAACACAAGCCATATACCCATCATTCTGTTAACGGCATTAGACTCTCCTGAAAAAAAGCTAGAGGGTATGCAAAACGGTGCAGACATGCATATCAACAAACCGTTCAGTCTGAACTATCTCATCACTTGCGTCATGAAGCTAATCGAACAGCGAGACAAACTCAAGGAGAAATTCTCTAACGACCCGACCACCAAGACACAAATGCTTTGTTCGTCGGAACATGACCAGAAGTTCGCTAATGAGCTGCAATCGTACATCGAGCAACATCTGGCTGACCCCAATCTCTCTATCAACGATCTGATAACTGCCATGAAGCTGGGACGGACAGTGTTCTACCACAAGGTGCGTGGTGTAACGGGCTATTCACCCAACAAATACATCCGCATCATCCGACTGAAAAAAGCAGCCGAACTGCTCAAGACCAAAACCTACAATGTCTCGGAAGTCTGCTACAAGGTGGGATTCAACGACCCGTTTTATTTCAGTCAATGCTTCAAACAATTGTTCGGCGTGTCACCGTCTGTCTACCAGCGCACAACACAAGAGGCTGAATAGCATACACTATCCAGCCTCCTTTTTCCCCTATATTTAATTGCCGACCACAACACCTCAGCAGAAAGTCTGCCCGTTGCTACCGGCGCCGGACGAAACATTCTTTCTCATGATTCTCCTACCTGTGCGGATAATCTATCGTA
>CAZEPM010000141.1:0-5125 GCA_964514145.1 uncultured Bacteroides sp. | reverse complement strand
CGGGGACACAAGGATTTTCAGTCCTTTGCTCTACCAACTGAGCTATGGCACCGTTCTCGTTTGCGGATGCAAAGATAGGGCAAATATTTGATTATGCAAACATGTCGGGCATTTTTTTTCGATTCTGTTGGTTTAGGCAGTTTGAGTGGCTGATGTGTGGCGGGTCATGTGTTCTTCATGGGATTCCATCCTTGTGCTTGTAACTCAAATTCCTGTCCGTCCCGAGTGATAAGTGCCAGTCCAAGTTCGGGTTTGGTGATGTGTCCGATGATGTGTATGTCACTGATTTTAGTGATTTTTTCGTAGTCACTGAGTGGAATGGTAAAGAGGAGTTCGTAGTCTTCTCCGCCATTGAGTGCGCAGGTGGTGACGTTCAGGTTGAGTTCTTCTGCCATTACTGCTGTTTGGTAGTCGATGGGGATGTGCTCTTCATAGATACGGCATCCGGTGTGGCTTTGCTTGCAGATGTGCATGAGTTCTGATGAGAGTCCGTCGGAGATGTCCATCATGGCTGTGGGCTTGATGTTTGCTTTGGCTAGTTTGTCGATGATATCTCCTCGCGCTTCTGGTTTCAGCTGTCGTTCCAGTATGTATTCTTTTCCTGCGAAATCGGGATGAACTTCTTTTTCTCCTTCGAAGACTTTCTTTTCTCGTTCGAGGAGTTGTAGTCCCATGTAGGCAGCCCCAAGATTTCCACTTACACATATCAGGTCGGTTTCGCGTGCTCCGTTTCGATAAACAATTTGATCTTTGTTTGCTTCGCCTATGCAGGTAATACTGATGGTTAGTCCAGTGAGGGAAGAGGTCGTATCTCCGCCAATAATATCTACACCGTGTTGGGCGCAGGCCAGTTTCAGTCCATCGTAGAACAACTCGATATCTTCGATGCAGAAGCGTTTGGATATGGCTAACGACACCGTTATCTGACGTGGCTGTCCGTTCATGGCGTAGATGTCAGAGATGTTGACCATCGCCGACTTGTATCCTAAATGCTTTAGCGGTACGTAGGTCAGATCGAAATGTATACCTTCCATTAGCAGATCGGTTGTGACCAAGATTTCTTTGTTCGGATATGAAAGTACAGCTGCATCATCACCTATGCCGTAGCGAGTAGACGGGTTTTTTAGTTGGATGTGTTGTGTGAGATGGCGGATAAGTCCGAATTCTCCCAGTGTGGATATTTCAGTTCGATTGTTTTCTTGCATATGTTTTTAGATTCTTTGGATGAGTTTACGTATGATGGTTGTCATTTGTGGTTCTGCTTTGTCGGCGGCCTGTTGCACTTCTTCGTGGGAGACTTTTGTTACTTGTCCTTCGATTCCGAGATCGGTGATGATGGATATTCCGAATACGCGGATATCGCAGTGTCGGGCTACGATGACCTCGGGAATGGTCGACATGCCTACGGCGTCTGCTCCCAGTGTGCGAAACATTTTATATTCTGCCGGGGTTTCAAAGGTCGGTCCCTGTGTTCCGAGATACACGCCTTGTTGTATGGTAATGTGTTGTTCGTTGGCAATAGCCCGGGCTTTGTCGATAAGTTTCTGATCGTAGGTATGACCCATATCTGGGAAACGGGATCCATAAGGGATGTTGGCACCCCGTAACGGATGTTCGGGGAAGCAGTTGATGTGGTCGGTAATGATCATTAAATCGCCTATCCGGAAGGCTGGGTTCACTCCTCCTGCAGCATTGGAGACAAACAGTGTACGGATGCCCAATTCGCGCATAATACGTATCGGAAAGGTTACTTCTTTCATGGAATAGCCTTCGTAGAAATGAAACCTTCCCTGCATGGCCATGATATCTTTACCGTCCAGTTTACCGAAAATCAAACATCCGTGATGTCCTTCTACCGTTGAAACCGGGAAATGGGGGATTTGGCTGTATGGAATTTCCTGTTTGTCGGTTATTTCATTGGTTAAATTACCTAATCCTGTTCCTAGTATGATGGCTGTTTCAGGTCGGGACGTGATGTGTTTATTCAGGTAATTTGCTGTTTCTTGAATAAGTTTCCACATAGTTTAAAATAGTTTGGTTGAATATTGTTTCTTGTTTGAATAGAAAATGGATTTCAATCGGCAAGACGTATAGGTTCCGGCGTATATTTGAATCCAAGGGGAGATGGAGCAGGCGAGTGGCATCTTTTTCGGTTGTAATGACCGGACTGTCTGTACTTGCCGATTGGAATTTTCGGTTGATAAGTTTGATGTCTTCTTTATTGAACGCATGATGATCCGGGAATGACAGCATTTCTATTTGTGCAACGTATGCAGAGAGGTCTGTCTTTAATTTCATAGGCGAGGCAATCCCGGTCAGCAGGAATATGCGTTGGCAATGGCGTAAGCTTTCCAGTGGGCGTGTCTGTGTCTCACTTTGCGGATAAGTCGCAATGGGGATAAGATGTCCATAGTGTACGGTTGAGAAGAAAAGTTGTTGACGTGGAGTCAGTTGTAGTTGCTGGCGCATGGCTGTTGCCGTTTGTACTGACAGTGAGGCTGGACATTTTGTGACGATTACAATTTCTGCTCGTAGTCGACCATTAAAAGGTTCGCGCAGTCGGCCGGCCGGAAGCAGAGCGTCGAGGTATATCGGGCGATGGTAATCTGTCAATAAGATGTTGCATCCGGCTTTGACGTAACGATGCTGATATGCGTCGTCGAGCAGAATGACTTCAATGTTGTGGCAGGTGTCCGGTTGGGTCATTTGCTCGATGCCGCGACAGCGATTGCTATCTACTGCCAGACGGACGTTGGAGAATTTGCTTTTCATTTGGAACGGTTCATCGCCGATTTCTTCCGTTGTTGCATTTTCTTCTCCCCAGACAAAGCCTTTGGAACGTCGTTTATATCCGCGACTCAATACGCCTACCCGATAGCCTTTTTGTAGCAGTAAGCGGATGAGATATTCCGTGTGTGGCGTTTTACCTGTGCCGCCTACGGTCAGATTTCCAACGCAAATGATGGGCAAAGGGAAAGAACGTGTGCGAAGAACTCCCTTGTCGAAAAGCAGATTGCGCAGTCTTACGCCGATGCCATAGAGCAGTGCCAACGGATAGAGCAGCTTGTATATGCGAAAGGTTCTTGTTTCCATTGTGGGATTAGAAGACGGTTATAGGTTCAAATAGAGCTCGAACGGCAGACGTGTCTGCAACGGGTGTTGCTCGCGGATATTCTTCATGAACCGAATTGTTTCGTAGCTCTCGCCGATTGTTTCTTTCAGTGCAATCTCTGTCAATCCTTTCCATTGTTGTTCCAACATTCTGGTTAGCCAGTCTTTCTCTTGTGGGTAGCTGGTTATGTAATAATCGGTCAGTTGCGCTTTGTCGGCCGCAATCTCTATGGCGTGCGTCAGGTCACCCAATACGTCCACAAGACCAATTTCTTTAGCCATTTCGCCAGTCCATACTCGTCCTTCGGCTATTTTTCGAATGGAGTCCGGACTGAGCTGACGACCTTCTGCACATCGATTTACAAATAAGTCGTATCCTCGATTAATGTATCCTTGTATTTGTTTTTTTGCTTCCGGAGCTAAAGGCTCTGTCAGACTGTTGATTTCAGAAAAGCGGTTTGTTTTGACCCTATCTGTCTGCAAACCGATTTTCTCGGCCAGTCCTTTGAAACGCGGAAACATTCCGAATATGCCAATAGAGCCCGTAAGGGTTGTGGATTCTGCCACAATTGTATCTGCTGCACATGAAATGTAGTATCCACCGGATGCCGCATAGCCTCCCATTGAAACGATGACGGGCTTCTGCTGTTTCAGTTTGCAGACTTCGTGCCAGATTTGTTCAGAGCCGAATGCGCTGCCGCCCGGGGAGTTGACACGTAAGACTACGGCACGTATGTTCTCATCTTCTGCCAGTTGCGACAGCTTATCGCAGACAATAGGGGCATGTATTCCCTCGTATTCGTTTGTAGAACTGTCGTCTATATTTCCTTCCAAATAATAAACCGCTATGATTCCGGAGTCTTCAGATTTGGTCTGATCGCTTTTGGCGTTGCATAAGTCTTGCGGACTTATGCTTTTCAGCGGAATAATTTCTGGGTTGCCAAGACTGTAGACAAACTTATTGGCTTCTTCCCGATAGAGTAGGGTATCTACCAGACCGTCTCTCACCAGTTTCTCTGTCGGTGCCAGCATGATGAGTTCGTCGGCCAATAGATTAAGTGAATCAACTGAAACAGATCGTGAGGCGGACACGTCACTTACGATTTGCTGCCAGATGGATTGAAGAAAAGCTTCTGTCTGTTCACGGTTCGCTTTGCTCATCTGGGTAGAAGTATAGGGTTCTACCGCCGATTTGAATGTTCCGACTTTGAAGACTTCTACTTCAATGCCTAGTTTTTCTAATAACTCTTTATAGAAGATTGTCTCGGACATCAGTCCTGTCCATGCTACGCTTCCCTGCGGATTGAGAATGACATGGTCGGCTATACTGCAGAGATAATAATTACCTTGTGAATAAGTATCGGCATAGGCTGTGATGAATTTGCCGCTTTCTTTAAAATCTTGTAGAGCATGGCGTATTTCTTGAATGGCAGCCGGTGTGCCTGATAACGATGTCCCTGCTTCCAAGTGTATACCTTCTATTTCGTCGGCTGTTTTCGCTATGCGAATGGCGGTTAGCACTTCTTTGAGCGAGATATTTTGCTGTTCTTCGCCAAAAAAAGACTCGAAAGGATTCTCATTTTTCTGTTCAGTTATTGAGCCTTTCAGATTGATGACAAGTACGGAGTGTGACGATAGCGACGCGGTTGGTTTGGAAACTGCAGAATAAATAATTCCACTTACGATGGAAAGCCCAAGGAATAGAGCAATGATACCCATGATAATCAAACCGGATATGGTGGCAAGTGTATATTTCAGGAAATCTTTCATTGTGTGTGTTTAGTAAATTGATAAAAATGGGGAGTGTTTCAAGCTTGGAATTTTTTACCCGAACCGAATATGGCAGTACGGTTCGTCACTGGTTTTGTCATAGTAGTACTGATACCTACGGTTGTCTTTACGACACCTTTAACGTGTTCAAACTGATATTGTGCGCTCCAAAAATATCCGCAGGTAAAAATGGCTTGTTCTATTTTCATAATTTTGTTCTGTTATTGAGAATGACAGTTCAAAG
>CAZEPM010000140.1:0-5130 GCA_964514145.1 uncultured Bacteroides sp. | reverse complement strand
GCGGGTTTCTTTATTTGTTGCACCAAGTACGACGAGTACAAAAACAAACGTAAATATGGCTTCTGCAAGGAAAGCCTGACCCATCATGCCATCGGCAAAACTGTTTGAACCGGGTACCGGCAGGATCATTATGTCCTCGGGTAGAAATAAGAATAAAAAGAACCGCAGAACCGATAATGGCTTCGATTACTTGAAAAATCATGTAGTTGGTGAGCGTATATAGTTGTTTGATTAATAAAAATATTTACCTTTGCAGCCATAAACCCCGAGTGCTTGAACACCTCGTAAAAAACAAGACTTATGAAAAATAAAACTGTATCTGTATCCTTCATGTTGTTAGGGATACTTTTTTGTGTATGCTTAATTGCTGCAAATCTTCTCGAAGCTAAGGTAGTGCAAATAGGAACAATTTCAATTACTGCCGGCTTTATCATTTTCCCTGTTTCTTATATCTTAAATGATTGCATTGCTGAAGTTTGGGGCTTTCGCAAGGCACGTTTGATTATTTGGATGGGATTTGCGATGAATTTTCTGGTTGTATTGTTTGCGAAAATTGCAGTCGCGATTCCTGCAGCTCCCTTTTGGAGTGGTGAAGAACATTTTGATTTTATCTTTGGTTTAGCTCCACGGATAGCGTTTGCCAGTTTCTCGGCTTTTTTAGTCGGATCGTTTATCAATGCCTACGTGATGAGCCGCATGAAAGTTGCTTCTAAAGGGAAACATTTTTCTGTGCGTGCAATCGTCTCTACGTTATTGGGTGAAAGTGCAGATTCGTTGATCTTTTTTCCTATTGCCTTTGGTGGGTTGATGCCTGTAAACGAACTGTTAAAGATGATGTTGGTACAGGCTGTGGCCAAAACTCTTTATGAAGTTGTGGCATTGCCGATCACAATTCGGGTTGTCAATTATGTGAAGAAAATCGATGGAAGTGATGTCTACGACAGCAACATCTCCTACAATGTTTTGAAAGTAAAAGATATTTAAATCCTATTCGTATGAATAACCGGGAGGCTTTAGTGGTTTACAGTGGTGGACAAGATTCTACCACGTGTTTGTTCTTGGCGAAGAAACGTTTTGATCACGTACGTGCTTTGACTTTTATGTATGGACAGCGGCATGAAAGTGAAGTAGAGGCGGCACGTAATATTGCAGAAAAGAATGGTGTTGTTTTTGATACTATGGATATTTCATTTATTAGCTCGTTAGGACGTAATGCGTTGACAGATAATTCGATAACAATGGATCAAGAAAAACCGACAGACAATCTGCCTAATACATTTGTACCGGGAAGAAATCTTTTCTTTTTAAGTATTGCAGCAGTTTATGCCCGTGAACGTGGTATAAATCATATATTTACGGGTGTATCACAAACAGACTTTAGCGGTTATCCGGATTGTCGGGATGCATTTATCAAATCATTGAATGTAACATTGAATTTGGCAATGGAGGAACAATTTGTGATTCATACTCCCTTGATGTGGATAGATAAAGCCCAAACATGGGCATTAGCTGACGAATTGGGGATTTTTGATTTGATTCGTAATGAAACGGTAACATGCTATAATGGGATATGCGGAGACGGATGCGGATATTGTCCGGCATGTAAATTGCGTCGGGAAGGTTTAGAAAAGTATAGAGTTGTACGTAAAGCGTTATGAGATAAATCTGTCACAACCCTCTTTGTTGCGTGAGGATGTGGGTCGACGAATAATAAATAAACTAGTGGATTTATGGAAAGAAAAGATGAATTAACGGTTTTGGGAAATAAAATAGTCTATCGTCAGGATTATGCACCTGAAGTTTTGGAGGCATTTGTGAACAAACATCCACAAAACGATTATTGGGTTCGTTTTAATTGTCCTGAATTTACGAGTTTGTGCCCAATTACAGGGCAACCGGATTTTGCTGAGATACGCATTAGCTATTTGCCGGATCAGAAAATGGTGGAAAGCAAAAGTCTGAAATTGTATTTGTTCAGTTTTCGCAATCATGGTGATTTTCATGAAGATTGTGTGAATATCATCATGAAAGATCTGATCAAGCTAATGGATCCTAAATATATTGAAGTAAGCGGTATTTTTACTCCGCGTGGCGGTATTTCTATATATCCATACGCTAATTATGGTCGGAAGGGTACGAAATATGAGGAATTAGCTTCATATCGATTGAAGAATCATGGTCTTTAGGGTCATGATTCTTTTTTATTGATAAGCTTTTCACGCAAGAATAGTCCTGTGTAAGAATCTTTGCAAGCTGCTACTTCTTCAGGAGTTCCGGTCACTATGAGATTTCCACCTTTATCGCCTCCTTCCGGACCTAAATCGATGATGTAGTCCGCGCATTTGATTACCTCCATATTGTGTTCAATTATGACGATTGTATGTCCATTTATTATGAGTGCGTTAAATGCCTCTAACAGCTTCTTGATATCGTGAAAATGTAATCCGGTAGTCGGTTCATCGAATATGAAGATTGTAGGAGTGATTTTCTCTAGACTCAGGAAATAGGCTAATTTGACGCGTTGATTTTCTCCACCGGAAAGGGTTGATGATGATTGCCCTAATTTAATATAGCCTAATCCGACATCTTGTAATGGCCGTAGTTTCTTTACGATTTTGTTTTGTTTGTTGACTTCAAAAAAATCGATGGCTTGGTTTACAGTCATGTTCAGAATATCAAATATGCTCTGGCCTTTGTATTTTACTTCTAGTATTTCGCTCTTGAAACGTTTACCATGGCATGATTCGCATTCCAGAACGAGATCTGCCATGAATTGCATTTCAACGGTTACGGTTCCTTCACCTTTACATTCTTCGCATCGTCCGCCTTCTGCGTTAAACGAAAAGTATCCGGAAAGATATCCCATTTGTTTAGCCAGAGGTTGTTCTGCAAATAGCTTTCTAATATCATCGTAAGCTTTTATGTAGGTAACCGGATTACTTCGTGATGATTTTCCTATAGGATTTTGATCTACAAACTCAATGTTCTCAACTGCTTTGATATCTCCCTCGATCGCTATGAATTCTCCAGGGCGTTCATTGCTTTCTCCATATTCGCGTTTAAGAGCCAGATAAAAAATGTCGCGTACTAGGGTTGACTTGCCAGAGCCGCTAACACCGGTAACTACAGTCATGACATTTAATGGAAACTTGACATCAATTCCTCGTAGATTGTTCTGCCGTGCTCCTTTGATTTCGATGTAGTTATTCCAAGTGCGATGACTAATGGGAAGTTCGATTTGTTCTTCTCCCAATAAATAGCGTACCGTATAACTGTTGCTGCCTGTTTTTAGGTCTTTCATATCACCTTCATATACAATTTCTCCTCCTAAACGTCCGGCTTTAGGACCTATATCTATAATGTAATCTGCAGCTCGAATAATTTCTTCATCATGTTCTACGACAACAACGGTGTTACCAAGCTGTTGTAGTTGGCGAAGTACTTTGATGAGTCGGTCGGTATCGCGACTATGAAGTCCAATACTCGGTTCATCTAAAATATACAATGATCCTACCAGACTGCTCCCGAGTGATGTGACAAGATTGATACGTTGACTTTCTCCACCAGAGAGTGTGTTGCTCAATCGATTGAGAGTCAGATATCCTAATCCGACATCAAGCAAAAGCTGGAGTCTGTTGTTGATTTCCATTAAAATACGGCTAGCTATCGTCTGATCGTGTTCGTCTAATTCTAATTGATCGAAAAACTCTTTTAGATTGACAATAGACAAATCAACCAATTGAGAAATAGAACGTCCGCATATTTTGATGTAGTTTGCTTCTTTGCACAGACGTGTCCCATGACAAGTCGGACATGTGGTCTTTCCGCGATATCGAGCTAACATGACTCTATATTGTATCTTATATTGGTTCTCTTCTAAAAAGTTAAAAAAGGAATCAAGGCAAACACTATCCTGATTACCATGCCATAGATAGTCTCGTTGCTCTTGGGTTAATGCATAATAAGGCGTAAAGATAGGGAAGTTGACTTTGGTCGCTTCTTGAATGAATGCATTCTTCCATTCGCTCATTTTCTCTCCTCGCCAACAAACGATCGCACCATCATAGATGCTTAACGCACGGTTCGGAACAACAAGATGCTCATCAATACCGATAACTTTACCGAAACCTTCACAAGTTGGGCATGCTCCTAACGGCGAATTAAAAGAAAACAGTTGTTCTGTAGGCTCTTCGAATGCCATCCCGTCAGCTTCAAACTTTTTAGAGAATGTATGTAGGATTTGTGACGGATAAAAACGAAGCATACAAGTATCATCGCCTTCATAAAAAGCCGTTTCTGCAGAATCAATCAAGCGACTGATGTTCTCTTTGCTGTTTCCACACGATAGGCGGTCGATTAATAAGTTAATCGTATCGGCCGACGACTGATTCTTTTCCGGATGATAATCTTCAATCCGAATAATCTCGCCATTGACCTCAATCCGCGCAAAACCTTGTTTTAAATAGATGTCCAACTGTTCTTTGAGCGAACGTCCTTCTTTTACACATAAAGGAGCAAGCACAGCATATTTGATACCCGGAGAGTAGGAAAGCATGCAACTGACAATATCTTCTACGGTATGTTTCTTGACAAGTTGTCCGCTTATCGGAGAATAAGTTTTTCCAATACGTGCATAGAGTAAACGTAAATATTCGTAGATCTCCGTGGAAGTGCCCACCGTTGAACGAGGATTCCGACTGTTTACTTTTTGTTCAATAGCTATAGCAGGAGGAATCCCTTTGATGAAATCACATTCAGGCTTACTCTTTCTCCCAAGAAACTGCCGAGCATAAGAAGAAAGACTCTCTACGTATCGGCGTTGACCTTCAGCATATAATGTATCAAAAGCTAACGACGACTTTCCGGAACCAGACAATCCGGTAATGACAACCAACTGGTTACGAGGAATTTTGACGCTAATGTTTTTAAGATTATTGACCCTTGCTCCTTTTATTTCAATATATTCTGAATCACTCATAAGAATTTTCGATTGGATTAGTTGTTGAATTTAGAATCAACCAACAAAATTAATGTTTTTGTTTATCATTCAGATAATCATGATAATGAAAAACAAACGAGACTCTTGTTCCGCCACCTGTACAAAGCCGACTATCGCAAAACCACCGCCTA
>CAZEPM010000139.1:0-5268 GCA_964514145.1 uncultured Bacteroides sp. | reverse complement strand
TTCTACGACGACCCGCGCATGAGCCGTGCGGTCATCACGACAAGCAAATAAAAAACTCGTCTTCATAAAAAGAACAGTCGGGAGACTGTACTACAAGTGTGTATGTGATATATATGTTTGTATGAACTGGTCGCCGACCGTTTCTTGCATCCCCTTTCCAGACCAGATGTAAGGAAAGGGGATGTTTTTTGTCAGGCTTTTCCAACGGCCTGGAATGGCAAAGGATACTTCCTGCCGATAATAGATGAATTTGCTATTTGCCGGCCGTGAGGCGGAGATTAAAAAGAAAGAATAAACGCGAATACACAAACAAATTGCTCTTGATTATATACAACCTATTCATTTTTTGTTTTTCTTTGCACCCAAGAACGATACAAAAGACTATACCAAACTTTACGAGTATGGACGCATTGATTGAAAGTAGGGATAACGTCAACAAATGGATGGAAAGGTTTGGCGTTCGCTTTGGTGTGTACAAGAATGGAGTATTCAACGAACAGTTGTTTCCTTTTGACTCCATTCCTCGCATCATAGACAAAAAAGACTGGGACAGATTGGAACGGGGATTGAAGCAGCGAGTCAATGCACTGAATCTGTTTCTATATGACATCTATCACGAGAAGCATATCATTCGGGACGGTGTCATACCATCCGAGTTCGTGTATTCATCCAAAGGATATCTTCCTGAATGTGAAGGAATATCACCTACCCATGGAATATATTCGCATATATCGGGCATCGACTTGGTACAGGCCAAGGACGGCCAATGGTTTATTCTGGAAGACAACCTGCGCATCCCTTCGGGAGCATCATATCCGATGATAGCTCGTACAATTACACGGAAAGTGTCACCCCAGACTTTCCAGAACAATGCAGTGGCAGACAACCGCAACTATAGCGACTTGCTTGGCGGCATGATGAAGTACATGAACGACGGACGGGGAATGTCGGTCATTCTGACTCCGGGACGATACAATTCCGCTTTCTTCGAGCATTCCTATCTGGCAGAAAAGATGGGAATCACTCTGGCATATCCCGGAGATCTGATAGTAGAGAACGACATCGTGTACTATGTGGGGCTATTCAAGGAGAAGCAGCGTGTAGGATGTATCTATCGCCGCATTAGCGATGAATACCTCGACCCGCTGGTGTTCGAGCCAACCTCATTGTTGGGAGTACCCAACCTGATGCAGGCCTACAAGAAAGGCAACGTGGCCATTGTCAATGCACCGGGTAACGGGGTGGCTGATGACAAAGGAATTTATTATTTTGTTCCAAAAATGATTGACTACTACTTGCACGAAGATCCCATGCTGTCAAATGCACCGACATATCTTCCTTATTACGAGGAGGACTACCGGTACATTTTGGACAATGTGGGAAAGCTGGTCATCAAGGATGTAAGCGAAGCGGGCGGATACGGGGTGATTTTCGGACGCGATCTGAACGCTGCGAAACTTGAAGAACTGAAAAATCTTATAATCTCCGAACCGCGCCGGTGGATAGCCCAGGAAGTGATAGACTTCAAGGATCTGGAGGTACTTGAAGGTAACGGGCGGGTGGAACGCAAGGCCGACCTGCGAGCGTTTGTCATAAGCGGAAAGGGAACGAAAGTATGGAAGAGCGGACTGACCCGTTTTTCTCGCGACACGCATTCATTCGTGGTGAATTCTTCGCAAGGCGGAGGTTTCAAGGATACGTGGGTCATGGAACAATAAACAGAAATAAACTTAACGAATATGACAAACTACACTATATCAGCAAACAAGGCCAACCGGCTCTATTGGTTAGGGAGATATGCAGAAAGAGTGTATATCAGCCTGCACCTGTTGCGCCGCTATTATGACAAAATGATTGATGGGCAACCCAAAGAATACGAAGAATACTACATGAAGCTGGATGCCAGCAATTCCTACAATGACATGGAAAGCTTCCGCATGGGATACATGTATGACGAAAAGAATCCATGCTCCCTGCTTTCAGGACTGACATCGGCTTATGACAATGCCATCGTGTTACGCGAAGAAATAATGAGCGAGACCTTGTCCTACATTCAGCTGTCATTATCCCACATTCAGGAAGCTGCCAAGAAGGAGGACTCCAACATCACCGTCCTACAGCCCATCACCGACTATCTGCTTGCATTCTGGGGATCTGTTGACGAGCGCGTGCAGGAACGGATCCGAAATATCCTGAGAATAGGAAAGTTGATAGAAAACATAGACATGCACATACGTTTCGACTATCCTTTTTTTCGTATAAAGGAAGTGTACGACAGCTTGAAGAAGTGCAGAGAAACGGAAGAAGAACTGTTCGACCAGATGATCTTGCAGCAATTGGACAAGCTGCTTGATGAAAATACGTATGACATGAACCATGAAAACAATGCGGATTATAAGGGAAAACTGTTGAAGTATCTTAACCAACTGGTATTGCTCTGACCACTCTTTCCGCAACAGAAAGGAGAAAGATGAGAATTTTTTTTTATAGTTATCAGACAATCATACATTTTGGGTCTCCCGTAAACAGTCATTTTTTCCGTTTACGGTGTATGCCTTGTGTCAATGCATGCCAGCAGGCGGACAAACGGGAGATATTCATACACCCGGCAGACTACGTCACGTACGGGGTAGACGCATGGGGAAATCCGATACAGTATGGAAGCCGTATGGAGCCGCACGATTCTTTCGTCTTCGTAAGTGGTGGAGAAGCTCGGCTGACTTCCTACCGTATCCCTGCAGACAGGTTTGGGGAGGTGTTCAAAGTGCCTTCTGCACTGACCGTCATGTCCCCTTCGATGAAAGCATTTATTGAGGAAATCGAAGAAAAAAAGCCACTTGAATGTGCCTTACGGCTTTCCGACAAGATTTATTCCTATATGAGTTATATGCCGGGGAGCACACAGATGCAGACATCTGCCATGGAAGCATTCAGGCAACAGAAAGGCGTATGTCAGGATTATGCACACATTCTCATCGCGCTGTGCCGTGCCAAAGGCATTTCAGCCCGTTACGTCAACGGTTTCATGACAGGAATCGGAGCCACACATGCATGGGTAGAGGTACTCGACGACGGAAACTGGTGGGGAGTGGATCCTACAAACAACCGCTTGATCGAATGCGGATACATCAAGCTTTCGCATGGGCGTGATGCAATCGACTGCCCGGTAAACCGTGGAGTCTTTACAGGCATAACGAAACAACAGACAGAAATTCGTGTAATAGTGGAGGAAATATGATACAAGTACAACAAGTGGCTTCCGTCGCCCTGCCCGTAGGCGAACGGTTGCTGATAAAAAAGAATGTCATAAGCAACGGAAGCGGAAAAAAACGCCTCTGTATTGTCACCGGGACTCATGGTGACGAGCTGGAGGGGCAATATATATGTTTCAAACTGAACCAGTTTGTACAGGAAAACATAGATAAACTCAACGGGACACTGGAAATATATCCGGCATTGAATCCGCTTGGAATCGACTCCATAACGAGAGGCATTCCCAACTTCGACCTCGACATGAACCGTATTTTTCCTGGTAATCCGAACGGTACGATGGAGGAATATATAGCCAATAAAATCCTCAACGACCTGAAAGGTGCCGATATGGTAATAGATATCCATTCCAGCAATATCTTCCTGCGAGAAATCCCTCAAGTACGTATCAACATCAACATGGCAGAGTGTCTGACTCCCCATGCCCGTTTGCTCAATGTAGATTTCATATGGATACACGAGGCAGCCACAGTATTGGAAACGACACTGGCGCATTCGTTGAACAGTATAGATACACCCACCTTAGTGGTGGAAATGGGAGTGGGGATGCGAATTAACCACAGATACGGAAACCGCCTTGTTTACGGTATTCTGAATCTGATGAACGAATTGGGAATGTGGAGCGAACGGCCTGAGCCACATACCATAACCTCTCCTGTAGTATCTGTAGCGGACGAAGTCAGCTTTATCAACGCAGATTCCTCCGGCATATTCTTGACTGAGATCCAAAACAACATTATCGTGGACGAAGGAGAAGAAATAGGAGCCATCGTCAGTCCGTTGACGGGAGAAGTGCTTCAACAGGTTCTGTCCCCCACACACGGGCTGCTTTTTACGCTCCGCGCATACCCTGTCGTATATCAGGGCTCCTTATTGGCACGCATCCATAGGCTACATAAAAAATAAAAAGAACACGACACCATGAAAAAAGAAATCATATTCAGCATGGAATCCCCCTTCCGCGACACATTCCGCATATTGGGATTCCGCTTTGGTTCCGGGGAAAAAAGCATCGCCATAGTAGGTGCAATGCGAGGAGACGAAATAGAGCAACAATACATCTGCTCACAGATGGTAGCGCGGCTTTCCGAGATGGAGAAAAACGGCCAACTGATACCGGGGCACGAAATTTTAGTGATACCTTCGGCAAATCCTTTCTCGATGAATATCGAGAAACGTTTTTGGGCAATGGACAATACAGACATCAACCGTATGTTTCCGGGTTATGACAAGGGAGAAACAACACAGCGGATCGCCGCGTTCCTATTCAATGCCATCCAAGGATATACATACGGCATACAACTTGCCAGTTTCTACGTTCCCGGAGACTTCATACCCCACGTGCGTATGATTCAAACTGGTTATGAGGATGTAGAGACGGCCGGCCTGTTCGGGCTGCCATACATCTGCCTGCGCAAGTCGTCACCTTTCGACACGACATTGCTGAACTACAACTGGCAGATTTGGGACACCAAAGCCTACTCCGTATATGGCGGACAGAACAATCAGGTGGAAGGAGAGATGGCTCCATACATCATCAACTCATTGCTGCGGTTCATGCACCGTGTCGGTATAGTCCGGCATTTCAGTTTCACGCAACCGGACTTCAACTCACAGATTATCCTCGAATCAGACTTGGAGACTATCAAGACTCCCCTAGCAGGCATTCTCCAAAAGAAGAAAACGGCTGGCGGAGAAGTAAAGAAAGGAGAAATATTGGCACATATCATTGACCCATACGAGGGAGGGATATTGCATGAAATCAAGGCTCCGGCAGACGGCATAATCTTTTTTGCACATAACAAACCACTTGCGTTGCAAAACACCACATTGTTCAAAGTGTACGAGGCTTGACCGTGTCATTTAGGATTATCATCCCTAAACCGCACACCCGGAAGATGAATTAGCCGGATGAAGATGACATTTTGCGAAATAAATTCATAATTTTACGTGAGTTCGGTTTAAGATTACCACAAAGTCAGTTGTTTTGATTTCCCG